>JACCZY010000112.1 GCA_013695685.1 Geodermatophilaceae bacterium
GTGGCGAGCAGCGCCTTCGACACCTCGCGGGTGCACTCCCTGACCCGACCGAACATGGTCAGCGTCGGCACGATCATCTGGCTCTCGAGCGAGCTGATGTTCTTCGCCGGGCTGTTCGCCATGTACTTCACCGCGAAAGCGGTGCACGGGGAGCCATGGCCGCCGGAGCCCACCGAGCTCAACGTCCCGTACGCCCTGGTGTTCACGATCATCCTGATCCTGTCCTCGGTCACCTGCCAGCTCGGTGTCTTCGAGGCGGAGAAGGGCAACGCCTTCGGGCTGCGCCGCTGGTTCACCTTCACGTTCTTCCTCGGCCTGGTCTTCGTCCTCGGTCAGTTCAACGAATACCGCGCCCTGGTCGAGGAGGGCACGACGCTGAGCTCGTCGACGTACGGGTCGGTGTTCTACCTGACGACCGGCTTCCACGCGTTGCACGTGATCGGGGGGCTGGTGGCGTTCGTCTTCATGCTGATGAGATCCACGATGGGCCGGTTCACCCCCGCTCAGGCCACGGCGGCCATCGTGGTCTCCTACTACTGGCACTTCGTCGACATCGTCTGGGTCGGGCTGTTCGCGACCATCTACTTCGTCCGGTAAGGGTGGTGACGTGACCCGATTCGCTCGGCTACGCAAGCGGACGTCATCAGGGCTGGCGCTCGCCGTCGCTCTCGTCGCGGTCGGGATCGGCTACTCCGTCGCCGCGCCGACCAGCTCAGCGCAGGAGTCCGGCCTGTCGGTCGAGGCGATGGCGGGCCAGGAGCTCTTCGAGAACGGCTGCATCACCTGCCACGGCCGCAACCTGCAGGGTGTCGAGGACCAGGGCCCCTCCCTGATCGGCGTCGGCGAGGCGTCGGTCTACTTCCAGGTGAGCACGGGGCGGATGCCGTTGGCGCAGCAGGAGGCGCAGGCGCAGCGTAAGGCTCCGGTGTACGACGACACCGAGGTGAACCAGCTGATGGCCTACATCCAGGCCAACGGTGGCGGCCCGGAAATGCCCAGCGAGGGGGATCTGCGTGACGGCGACCTCGCTGAGGGCGGCGAGCTGTTCCGGCTGAACTGCGCGTCCTGCCACAACTTCGCCGGTCGGGGTGGGGCGCTGTCCTCGGGCAAGAACGCTCCGTCGCTCAACCCGTCCTCGGATCTGGACATCTACACGGCCATGCTGTCCGGTCCGCAGAACATGCCTGTGTTCGGTGACAACCAGCTCACGCCGGAGGACAAGAGGGCGATCATCAACTACGTCCAGACGCTCAAGGAGACAGCCGACCCCGGCGGGCTGAGCATCGGCCGAGCCGGTCCCGTGCCCGAGGGCCTGGTCATCTGGGTAGTCGGCATCGTCGGCTGTGTCATCGCCTGCTTCTGGGTCGGAACCCGCTCATGACCGGCCCGCGGTCAGGCCACGGCACCGAGCCGACGCCGGCTCCAGGAGGGGCCCAGCCGGTCCCCGGCAACCCACCTCAGCCGGGTCCCGGGCCGACCGACGACGAACTTGCCCGGATGAGCCGGGAGGATCTGGTAGTTCTCGGCGGGAAGATGGACGGCGTCGAGGTCGTCTACTCGGAGCAACCCGTCGAGCCGGGCTCGGCGGCCGAACGCCGGGCCGAGCGGCAGGTGGCCGCCGCCTTCACCGGCGCCGGGCTCAGCGCCCTGGCGTTCATGGTGATTTTCGTGGCCTGGCCCTGGCAGGTCGACACCGCCGGCGGCGGGTTCAACCTGGCCGCCCTCTACACCCCCCTGCTCGGGTTGACCATGGGGCTCGCGCTCACGCTCGTCGGCGTCGGTGTCGTGCTCTGGGCCAAGAAGCTCATGCCCTACGAGGTAGCCGTCCAGGAGCGGCATGAAGGCGCCTCGCCGGAGATCGAGCGGCAGACCACCGCAGCGACGCTGGTCTCCGTGGCCAACTCCACCGGTCTCGCCCGACGCACGCTGGTCAAGCGCTCGCTCGGCTTCGGTGGCCTGATGCTCGGGCTGATGGCGATCTTCCCGTTGGGCGGTCTGATCAAG
>JACCZY010000120.1 GCA_013695685.1 Geodermatophilaceae bacterium
ACAGCACGGTCAGCTTGTCGAACTGCCGCTCGGGGGTGATCGGCAGCGTGTTCGTCACGACGATCTCGCGGATCTGGCTGTTCTTGAGCCGGTCGACGGCCGGACCGGACAGCACCCCGTGGGTAGCTGTTGCGATCACCTCCGACGCCCCCGCGGCGATCAGGGCCTCGGCCGCCTTCACCGTCGTACCGCCGGTGTCGATCATGTCGTCCACGATGATGCAGACCCGGCCGCCGACGTCGCCGACGACGCGGTTGGCGACCACCTGGTTCGGAGTCAGCGGGTCGCGGGTCTTGTGGATGAACGCCAGCGGGCAGCCGCCGAGCCGGTCGGTCCAGCGCTCGGCCACCCGCACCCGGCCGGAGTCCGGAGCGACCACGGTCATGTCCCGGCTGGCGTACTGACGCATCACGTAGTCGCTGAGCAGCGGCAAGGCGAACAGGTGATCCACCGGGCCGTCGAAGAAACCCTGGATCTGCGAAGTGTGCAGGTCCACTGCCATCAGCCGGTCGGCACCGGCGGTCTTGAACATGTCAGCGACCAGCCGGGCGGAGATGGGCTCGCGGCCCCGGTGCTTCTTGTCCTGCCGGGCGTAGGGGTAGAAAGGCGCGACCACCGTGATCCGCTTGGCCGACGCACGTTTGAGCGCGTCGACCATGATCAGCTGCTCCATCAACCAGGTGTTGATCGGAGCCGCATGACTCTGGATTGCGAAGGCATCGCAGCCGCGGACGGACTCCTCGAAGCGCACGAACAGCTCGCCGTTGGCGAACTCGTACGACGAGGTGGGCGTCATCGTGACGCCCAGGTGCCCACCGATCTCCTCCGCCAGCGCCGGGTACGCACGGCCGCTGAAGAGCATCAGGCTCTTGGTGTTGGTCTGCTTGATCGCGCTCATCGACACACCTCGCTGCGCTCGGTGAGCCGCTCGCGCGGCGCACTGCACCCATTGATTCCCTCGCTGCGCTCGCTCATCCTGCGGTGTCCTCGGCTTCTGCTCGGGCCGCAGCCTCGGCGGCCGGGCTGCCAGGTCGGCGGCGGCGTACCCAGTCTCGAATGTTGCGCTGCCGGGCCCGCCCGACCCCCATAGCGCCGGACGG
Source organism: Geodermatophilaceae bacterium (assembly GCA_013695685.1). GTDB lineage: Bacteria > Actinomycetota > Actinomycetes > Mycobacteriales > Geodermatophilaceae > JACCTY01. The sequence goes on from JACCZY010000120.1 coordinate 1,101, forward strand.
GACATCGTCGGTGATCACCGAGCCGGCCGCCGTGTAGGCGCCGTCGCCGATCGTCACCGGCGCGATCAACATGGTGTCGCTGCCCACCCGCGCGTGTGCACCCACGACGGTGCGGTGCTTGGCCACCCCGTCGTAGTTGACGAATACCGTCGCTGCGCCGATGTTGCTGCCAGGGCCCACGGTGGCGTCCCCGACATAGGACAGGTGCGGCACCTTGGCGCCCGCGCCGATGTCGCTGGCCTTGATCTCCACGAATGACCCGGCCTTGGCGCCGGGGCCTAACCGGGTACCGGGTCGCAGGTAGGTGTACGGACCGACCGTCGCGCGCTCGCCTATGTCGGCGGACAGGCAGTGCGAGCGAACGACGCTGGCGCCCGGTCCGACCGTGCAGTCGACGAGCGTCGTGTCCGGGCCGACCTCGGCGCCCGCGCCGACCGTGGTCCGGCCCGACAGCGCCGTACCGGGCAGCAGCGTCACGTCCGGAGCCAGCTCCACGTCGACGTCCACCCACGTCGTCACCGGGTCGACGATCGTCACACCGGCGCGCATCCACGCCGTCACGATCCGGTCGTTAAATGTACGGCGACGCGCCGCCAACTCGACCAGGTCGTTGCAGCCCAGGGTGTCCATGGGATCGGCGGCGGTGCTCGCGCGGACGTCGTGCCCGTCGGCGACGAGCAGGCCGAGTACGTCGGTGAGGTACTGCTCGCCCTTGCTGTTGTCGGTGGACAGCCGGTCCAGGGCGGCGGCGAGCAGCCTCGTGTCGACGGCGTACACCCCCGCGTTGACCTCGCGGATCTGCCGCTGGGCGTCGTCGGCGTCGGCGTGCTCCACGATGCCGGTGACCGAGCCGTCGGCCGCGCGGGTGATGCGGCCGAGACCGGTGGGATCCGCGACCTCGGCGGTGAGCACCGTCAGTGCCGCGCCGCTGTCCAGGTGGTCGCTGACCAGCGACTGGACGGTGTCGGCGGTCAGCAGCGGCGCATCGCCGTTCAGCACGACGACGAAGCCGCCGCGCTCGCTGAAGGCGGTGAGGGCGAGGGCCGTCGCATGGCCGCTGCCGTTGCGCTGCTCCTGCAGCACCGTCCGCGCCTGTGCGTCCAGCGTCGCCAGGTGCTCGGCCACCCGCTCGCTGCCGTGCCCGACGACGACCACGGTGTACGCCGGCCGCAGCGCCGATGCCGCGCGAAGCACATGCCCGAGCATCGAGCGCCCACCGAGGGTGTGCAGCACCTTGGGCGTCGCCGACTTCATCCGGGTCCCCTCACCCGCGGCGAGTACGACGACAGCGAGCACCCCGCGCGCCGCCGACCGGTCCGCTCCAGCGGTGTGCTCCCGATCGACGGCACGCTCGGCGTTGGGTGCGCCGGTCACAGCATCTCCTCACGAATGCGAACGTCCATGTGCGGCGGGCTGGGGGACTCGGACTCGAACCGAGACTGCACGGCTCCAAAGGCCGGCGGGCTGCCGATTACCCCATCCCCCACCGCCCGGGGTCACCCTACCGACCGGCGCCATGCTGGCGAACCCGTCCGACTCCCTCACGTTCGCGACATGCGGGGAAGTGGACGTCTCCGGCAACTCTGAGAGGTCCACTTCCCCGCAATCCGGTTGCTCGAGGCGCTGACCTGGCGAACCTACGGTTGAGTAGGTTACGGTAACGTAATGAGCCAGACCGCCGTCCTGCCGAATCGGCCGGGCCCCAAGCCCATGATGGATGAGAGCAAGGGGTGGGGCGAGCAGCTCACCCTGTACGTGTTCGTCGTCGTCCCGTTCCTGGCACTGGTCGCCGCGGTTCCGGTGGCCTGGGGGTGGGGCCTGGGCTGGGTTGATGTGGCGCTGTTCGTGCTCTTCTACTTCATCACCGGCCACGGCATCACCGTCGGCTACCACAGGTACTTCACCCACGGCTCGTTCCGTGCACCCAAGCAGGTCCGGATTCTGTTGGCCGTCCTCGGCAGCATGGCCATCCAGGGGCCAGTGCTTCAGTGGGTGGCCGACCACCGGCGCCACCACGCCTTCAGCGACCGCGATGGCGACCCGCACTCGCCGTGGCGATTCGGCAGCACCGTCCCGGCGCTGATCAAGGGCCTCTTCCACGCCCACCTCGGCTGGCTCTTCGAACGGGACCAGACCAACCCCGGCCGCTACGCCCCCGATCTGCTTCGAGACGATGCGGTACGCCGCACCAGCCGGCTGTTCATCCTGTGGGCCGGACTGAGCCTGCTCCTGCCGGCGGTCCTCGGCGGGCTCATCACCTGGTCCTGGGCCGGTGCGCTGTCGGCCTTCTTCTGGGCCGGGCTGGTGCGGGTGTGCGTCCTGCACCACGTCACCTGGTCGATCAATTCGATCTGCCACACGATCGGGAAGCGGCCCTTCGCCTCCCGCGACAAGTCGGCGAACTTCTGGCCGCTGGCCATCCTGTCGATGGGTGAGTCGTGGCACAACAGCCACCACGCCGACCCGACGGCCGCCCGCCACGGTGTGCTGCGTGGGCAGCTGGACTCCTCCGCCCGCATCATCTGGATCGCGGAGAAGTTCGGCTGGGTCACGGATGTGAAGTGGCCCTCGGCCGAGCGGATCGCCGCCAAGCTCGTCCCCACCCCCGAGCGGGCGTGACCGTCCCGCGGGTGCGGATGACGGGGCAGGAACGCCGCAGGCAGTTGCTGGACGTCGGGCGGGTGCTCTTCGCCGAGCGCGGCTATGAGGCGACGTCCATCGAGGAGATCGCCACCCGCGCCGGGGTGAGCAAGCCGGTCGTCTACGAGCACTTCGGCAGCAAGGAGGGTCTCTACGGCCTCGTCGTGGACCGGGAGATGCAACTGCTTCTGGACAGGTTCACATCTGTCCTCTCGGGTGGGCATCCTCGCGAACTGCTGGAGCAGGCCGCCTTCGCATTGCTGGACTACATCGAGGACGAGACCGACGGATTCCGGATCCTGATCCGGGACTCACCCGTTGTCAGCACGACGGGTTCGTTCTCCAGCCTGATCGGTCAGGTGGCGAGTCAGGTCGAGCACATCCTCGACCAGGAGTTCAAGGCGCGCGGCTACGAGACCACGCTGGCCGGGCTCTACTCGCAGGCCCTCGTCGGCATGGTGGCCCTGACCGGGCAGTGGTGGCTCGAGGTGCGCCGGCCGGACAAGGCCGAAGTCGCCGCCCATCTCGTCAACCTTGCGTGGAACGGCCTGTCGCATCTGGAGAGCCAACCCGGCCTGGCCAGCCAGCACCTGCGGTAGACATCGTCACCCGGAGGCGTCGGCGTCCTCGGCGGCGTGCAGCCAAGCATCCTCGATCTCGGCCCGTTGCCCACGCACCTCGCGCAGCTCGGTGTCCAGCGCGCTGACCCGCTCGTAATCGGTCGCATGCTCGGCCAACGCGGCGAGCAGCCGCTTCTCGTCGGTCTCCAGCCGGGACAGCCGACGCTCCAGCCGGGTCACTTCCTTACGAGCCGCCCGTACGTCGGCCGCGGTGCTCACGTTCGGCGTACGGCCCGACGGTGGCGGCGTACCGCCCGGCGACGGGGTGGTTCCCGCGCGACGGGCCAGGTACTCCTCGACGCCACCCGGCAGCGCGCTGAGCCGTCCATCGTCGAGCAGGGCGACGACGCTGTCGGTCACCCGCTCGATCAGGTAACGGTCGTGGCTGACCACGACGAGCGACCCCGGCCAGGTGTCCAGCAGGTCCTCCAGCGCGGTCAGCGTGTCGATGTCCAGGTCGTTCGTCGGCTCGTCGAGCAGGAGAACGTTCGGCTCGCCCATCAGCAGCCGCATCAGCTGCAGCCGCCGCCGCTCACCGCCGGACAGGTCGGCGACGGGCGTCCACTGCCGGGCGGCGGCGAAACCGAAACGTTCCAGCAACTGCGAGGCGCCGATCTCGCCGTCGCCGATCCGAATGGACTGGGCGATCTCCTGCACCGCCTCCAGCACCCGCAGTTCGCCGGGCAGTTCGGTGACCTCCTGCGACAGGTACGCCGCCCGCACGGTCTGCCCGACGACGACGCGGCCCCGGTCGGGCGGCAGCGAACGGGTGAGCAGCCGCAGCAGGCTGGTCTTGCCCGAGCCGTTCGCCCCGACGACGCCGATCCGGTCGCCGGGGCCGAGTTGCCAGCTCACGCCGTCCAGCAGCGTCCGCGAGCCGAGTCGCAGCGTGACGTCATCCAGCTCGTACACGGTCCGTCCCAGCCGGTGGGCGGCGAAGCGCTCCAGTCCCGCTCGATCGCGGGCCGGCGGTACGTCGGCGATCAGGGCGTGGGCCGCCTCGATCCGGAACTTCGGCTTGCTCGTGCGGGCCGGTGGGCCACGGCGCAGCCAGGCCAGTTCCTTGCGCAGCAGGTTCTGCCGGCGCGCCTGCGTCGTCGCCGCCACCCGCTCCCGCTCGGCCCGTGCCAGCACGTAGGCGGCGTACCCCCCGTCGTAGCTGTGCACCGAGCCGCCGCCGACCTCCCACGTCGCCGTACACACCGCATCGAGGAACCAGCGGTCGTGCGTGACGACGAGCAGCGCCCCGGCCCGTTCCCCGAGGTACGCCGCGAGCCACGCGACGCCCTCGACGTCGAGGTGGTTGGTCGGCTCGTCCAACATGAGGACGTCGGTGGGATGCACGAGTTCGGCGGCGAGGGCGACCCGGCGGCGCTCGCCGCCGGAGCGCTCGCCGAGGGTCGAGTCCAGCCCGATCCCACCCAGACCGAGACCGTCGAGGACCTGGCGGACGGCGCTGTCGCCGGCCCATTCATGCTCGGCGACGAAAGCGCTCGGTGGCAGGACGGCGTCGCGCACCGTGGTCGTGGACGCGAAGTCCACCGCCTGGTCCAGTACGCCGATCCGCACGCCACCGCGATGAGTGACCCGACCGGACTCCGGCGCCACCCGGCCGGCCAGTACGGCGAGCAGCGTGCTCTTGCCGCCGCCGTTGACCCCGACGACGCCGATCCGCTGCCCCTGCGACACACCGAGGGAGACCTCGTCCAGCACAGTCGTGGTCCCGAAACTCAGGCTCGCCCGCTCGAGGCTGACAATGTTCATCCGGCAACCGGGTTCATCCGGCAACCGGGTTCATCCGGCGCCGGCCGGGCGCGTCGTTGTCCGTCGGGCGCCGGGCACCGGGCCGTGCACGATCCGGACGGTCCGGCAGACGCCGGCAGCGGCCAGCGCGGCCGCCAACCGTACGGCGGCCCGGGACGATGCCACCAGAAAGGCACACGTCGGGCCGGAACCGCTGACGATGCCGGCCTGCGCGCCGAGGTGATCGCCCTCGCGCAAGGTCGCCCGCAGAGCTGGGCGCAACGAGAGGGCGGCCGGTTGCAGGTCGTTGACCAGGGCGCCGGCCACCGCGCGCGAGTCGCGGACCCGAAGGCCGTTGATGAGCCGATCCGGTGGCCGCGGCGGCGGGCGCTGCTCGCCACGCAGCCGATCCAGCTCGGCGTACACCTCGGTGGCGGACAACTGTCCGTCGGCGAAGGCGAGCACCCAGTGCCAGTCCCCGGTTGCCAGTACGGGGGTGAGCAGCTCACCGCGGCCGGTTCCGAGCGACATCCCGCCGCCGAGGAGGAACGCGACGTCGCTGCCCAGGCCGGCCGCCAACTCGACCAACTCGACCCGGCCGAGCGCGGTCCCCCACAACTCGTCGCACGCCACCAGGGCGGCTGCGGCGTCTGCGCTGCCACCGGCCAGTCCCGCGGCAACCGGGATTTCCTTGACTACCTCCAGGCTGGCGTCGGCCGGTACGCCGGCGTACTCGGCCAGCGCGACGGCCGCGCGCCACACCAGGTTGCCGTCGTCGAGCGGCACCGTGACTGCGCCTTCCCCGCGCACCGAGAGGGACAATCCCTCGCCTGGTGCGGCGGTGACCTGGTCGTAGAGCGAGACGGCGAGAAAGACGGTGATCAGGTCGTGGAAGCCGTCAGGTCGCGGCGGCCCGACGGACAGGTGCAGGTTGATCTTGGCGGGGACGCGGACGACGACCGGCTGAGCTGACCCCTTCTTCGGGACGACCGGGCCAGCTGACCCCGTCTTCGGGACGATCATGAAGATCCGGTCAGGAAATGGGGCCGGTGGGACAGGAGTACATCCGGATCTTCATGATCGGCACGGGGAGGGAGGGACGCCGGCCGGCCGGCTACCCGGTGGCGGTGGCGAACGGGTAGCAGGGTCACTCCCTCATCCTGCCCGCGGCGCGGGCGAGCGACACGAACCCGGCGAGATCCAACGCCTCACCGCGCAGCGCCGGATCGATCCCAGCCCCACGGAGCACCGCTTCGGCGTGTGCGGGCGACCCGGCCCACCCGGCCAGCGCCGCGCGCAGCGTCTTGCGGCGGCTGGCAAAGGCGGCATCGACGACGGCGAATAGCGCCGCGCGGTCTACCCCATCGGGCACCGGCCGGCGATGGAGCGAGACGAGTTCGGAGTCGACGTTGGGCTCGGGCCAGAACACGTGCCGGCTGACCACCCCCGCTCGGCGCACCGCGCCGTACCAGGCCGCCTTGACCGAGGGGATGCCGTAGATCCGCGACCCGGGAGCCGCGGCGAGGCGCTGCGCGACCTCGGCCTGGACCATCACCAAGACCCGCCGCAGCGACGGCAGCAGATCCAGCAGGTGGAGCAGGACCGGTACGGCGACGTTGTAGGGCAGGTTCGCCACCAGCGCGGTGGGCGGCGGCCCCGGTACCCGGGCCAGCTTGAGCCCGTCCGCCTCGACCACATGGAGCCGGTGCGCCAGGCCGGGAGCCAGGTCGGCGACCGTCTCCGTCAGCGCCGCCGCCAGGACGGCGTCCACCTCGACGGCTACCACCCGGGCGCAGTGCGGCAGCAGGCCGAGGGTGAGCGAGCCCAGACCGGGGCCGACCTCGACCACGACATCGTCG
>JACCZY010000152.1 GCA_013695685.1 Geodermatophilaceae bacterium
CGGAGGAGCAGATGCAAGGGATGTTGGACAGCGTTCGGTTCCGCTGAGCCCTTGGGGGCTCACTGCAACGGGAAGGGCGACTGCAGCCACCACGGTGCGTCGACCACGCGTACCTCCGCCACCCACTTCACCCACCAGAAGCCGCGCCGTCCCGGCGCGACGAGCCGCACCGGCGCACCGTGCCCCGCCGACAGCAGTGCTCCCCCGGCTCGGGTGGCTAGCAGCAGATGGGCGGCGTCCGAGGCGGGGAAGCGGCGCCGGTAGCCGGTCACCGATACGACGTCGATGCTGGCGTCGGCCGGCAGCTCGTCGAGCAGTCGGTTCAGCCGGGTGCCCGACCAGACCTGTTCGGCGTACCACCCGCCCGTGCAGTCGAGAACCGCGGTCAGCTCGTCCGTGCCGTCGAGTTCGGCGCGGCGGACGTTCCGGCCGTGAATCCGAAGACCGTGATCCCCGCCCAGGTCCGGCACCGGGTCACTGACCCACTGGGTCACCGGCATCAGCTCCGGCGTACCGGACCCGACCTCGGCCGAGCCAGTGCCCCGCCGGCGAGCCCCGGGCAGGCCCAGCAATGAGGACACGCCCTCCACCGCGCCGTACGCCGCCAGGCTGGCGGTGCCGAGCCCGGCGGTGCGTAGCAGCACCCGACGCGACAGATCGGCCCGGCGCGGTCGTTGCGGATGCGCCGCGACGTGGGCGACCAGGAACGGGATGAGCGCCAGCGCCGTACCGACGTGGACCTGCAGCGCGGTGACCGGGCCGTAGAGCCGGTAGCCGGCCAGCGCGTGCAGCAGGCCGGAGGCCACGCAGGCCACGGTCAGCACGCCGAGCGCCGTACCGGCGACCCGCCCGGGGCGGTTCGTACGCCGCCGCTGTGCGCGGCGGACGATGAAGGACTTCCACGGGATCAGCACGAGGAGGCCGACCCCGAGCGCTCCGTGCGTCACCGCGACGACGGTGGCGGCTGGCAGCGTCCCGACGGCGAACGCGAGCACGCCGGTTGCCAGGGCCAGCGAGAGCAGGCTGAGCAGTGCGACGTTGGTACGCCGTCCCGCCCGGCGAGCACTGCGCATCCGTCCAGTCTGCTCCAGCGCAACTCAGGCCAGCGCAGCAAAGCCGGGGAGGCGCAGCACTGCGGTCACGAAGCGGTGGTCGGTGCCCGCGACGGTGGCGACGTCGAACGATTCGACTGCCACCGGTTCCGGAACCAGGACGTGGTCGATCGTCAACCCCGGCAGCGCGTCGTTTCCGCACCAGGTCAGCGTCCAACCCATGCCCACCCGCGATGCGGCATCGGCGTACCCGGCGCCGAGCACGTCGCGCAACGCCGCGTGGTCCAGCGTGGCGTTGAAGTCACCGAGCAGGAGCGACAGCCCGTCGCCGGACCGGGCCGGCGGGAGGGCGGCGAGGTCCGCCGTCCACTGCCGGACCGATGCCGGCGTCGTCGCCGGCGGAAACGCGTGTACGGACGTGACCGTCAGGGCCGCAGCACCGGGCACGTCGATCGCCGCGCCCGGCTGCTGGAACAGCCCCTCGCCCGAGGCCGAGGCCGACTCCGTGAGCGGAAAGCGGGAGAACAGCCCACCGCCGCCGGCGGACCTCGCCTCGGGACTGACCACCTGGAACGGGAGCAGTTCAGAGATGCCGCCCTCCAGTAGTCGCTCCAGAGCCTCCGGAGTCAACTCCTGCAGTGCCAGTACGTCGACAGCCCGCGCGTCAACCAGGCGGATCACCGCGTCGGTGTCGGCTTGGCCGAAGTACAGGTTCATCGTTGCCACCCGCAGCACCGGGCCGGCGGCGGTGGTCGGTGTCGACCCGCTCAGCCCCCGGGGCAGCAGCACCGCCGCGAACGCGGTCACGGCGACGAGCGCAAGGGCTACCGCCAGCCGGGACCGAACCAGGATCCCGCCGGCCAGCGGGAGCACCGAGGCCACGGCGACGTACGGCGTGAAGGAGATCGCCGGCACCAGCGGATAGCCGGCGTCCCACCCGAAGACCCGTACCGCCGCCCACAGCAGCCACGGCAGCACGAAGGCGACGGCGAGTCCTCGTGCAGCCGGGCTCCGCATGATCTCCACGGTAGGCGCACCGCGGGTGCTTGCATTCGCACGGGACTACCCTCGAACGCGTGACCCGTACCCCGGCCGGCGCCGTCCGATGCGCT
>JACCZY010000173.1 GCA_013695685.1 Geodermatophilaceae bacterium
CCGGGCAACTGGTCAACGAGGCGGTAGTGGCCGACGAGGTCGTCGACGTCTACAAGCTGGCCGGGATCGAGACGCCGGAGCTGTCGATCCTGTCCGACGTGTTCCTCGACGGGCTCGCCGGCAAGGAGCGGCCGAACCTGCAGTACGCGAAGTCGCTGGCGTTCTCCGTCACGATCACCCGCCCCTCCGCAGTCGCGATATCGACGAGCTGCTCATCGGAGAGGTCTTGCGCACCCAGCCCTTCGGGGGTGACCGCCTCATGGCCGTTGGCGAGGAGATCCTCAGCGACACCGGGCGGCAGCATGGCGTCGATCAGAAACCTCACGCAAGCAAGCGTCCACGTTCGGCAGCTCGCGACTCGACCTCGTCCAGGGCCTGGTCGTTAGCGCGAACGCGGGCGTCAATCTCCTCCCGGTGTGCAGCTATGTAGTCCAGAGCCATCACCACGCGCCGTTCGTGCAAGCCGAACTCGGCCTCGAGGGTGGAGAGACGCTCCGCCGCTGAGCCGGCGGTATGCCTCAGCGCGGACGCCACCTGCCACACGTCGGGTCCGCCGGCCAAGGCGGCTCGCCGGCCGGTGTGCCCGTCACGAAACACGATCCCTGGATGTGCCGTACTGGCCAAGCCCTCGCGGAGGTATCGCTCAGCCAGCGCCGTGACGGTCACTCCCTCGGCCTGGGCTGCCTGGACCAGCCGTTGGCGCAGTCCGCTGTCGAGCCGCAAACTCATCGTCTCTCGTGTCATGGCATATCCCTCTCGGGCAACGCAATGCGTCGTATTGCATCATAAACGCGCCTCTGCTCTGGGGCAGTCAGCATTCCCAGGTCACGCTGCGAGACACCGCCTCGCGCCAGCGATTAAGTCGGCCATCGTTCCGAGCCCCGGCGGCTGGGGAGAACCGGCGGTCCTCCTGCCAGGTCGCTGCCAGCTCGTCGGTCGAGGACCACACGCCGGTCGCCAGCAGCCCCTCGATCTCCGCCGCCTGATCGATCAGCCCGAGCCCATCCCGGAGCCACGGCACCGCGGCCCGGTCACGAAGATGGCGCCCCTCGAGAGCGAACCCCCGGGCGAGGCATCTGCATCGGCGTCCAGGCATGGATGGTAGGAGCAAAGGTAGTTCAGCGGACCAAGGTGATCGACACGTTGGTCAGCGAGGCGCGGGCCAGCCGAGCGTCGCAGGTGAGCAAGGCGCCGCTGACGACTGAGGCGGCCGCCACGTAGAACGCGTCGGCGACACGGACGCGATCACGCATCGCCCACGCCCTGTCGCGCAACAAGCCTGCACCGATGCGTCGTGCAGGCAGGCGGCCGAGGCGACGGACCGCTTCGTCCCCCTCGGCGCCCGTCACCTCGCCCTTTCGCTCCAGCCGGGCCAGCGCCGAGCAGACCTCGACATACAGTAGATCCGGGATGGCGACGAGCTGGCCGGTGAGGTGAGCCTCCACCTGGGCACCGCGTGGCGTACGCAGCAGCAACTCGACGGCCGCACTGGCGTCGAGCACAAGTGTCACTCGCGCTCGTCACGAACCGCATCGAGGGCGCCGAGGACATCCACGCTTTCGTGGGTCGGTGCGGCACGCAGCTCGCGCAACCACGCTGCCATCGACGGCAGCGCCAGCTCTCGGCGCAGCAGCACGGTCACGAACTCGCTGAGGGACATTCCCTCTGCACCCGCGCGATCCTTCAGCGCGGCGTGCAGATCATCCGGAAGCTTCTTCACCTGGAGGGTTGCCATACGCATGACGCTAGCATGCATTGTGCATCCACCATCAGATGTCCCAGCCCAGACTTCGCGACACGGCCTTGCGCCACCGAGCGTGCCGGCCGTCCTCGCGAGCGCCCGGAGTCGGTGCGAAGCGGCGGTCCTCCTGCCAGGTCGCTGCCAGCTCGTCGGTCGAGGACCACACGCCGGTCGCCAAACCCGCGAGAAACGCAGCACCGAGCGCCGTCGTCTCGGTGGCCCGCGGCCGGCGGACCGGTACGCCGAGCTGGTCGGCCTGCAGCTGGCACAGCAGGTCGTTCGCCGATGCGCCGCCGTCCGCGGACAGCTCCGGCACGGCGATCCCCGCTTCGGCGACCATCACGTCGACGACGTCGCGGACCTCGAAGGCGATGGCCTCCAGCGTCGCCCGGGCGACATGCGCCCGCGTCGTACCGCGGGTGATGCCGACGATCGTGCCGCGCGCGTGCGGGTCCCAGTCCGGAGCGCCCAGGCCGGTCAGGGCAGGGACGAAGTACACCCCGCCGGTGTCCGGCACGGTGGCCGCTAGCCCCTCGATCTCGGCCGCTTTGTCGATCAGCCCGAGCCCGTCCCGCAGCCACTGCACGGCTGCACCGGTCACGAAGATCGAACCCTCCAGGGCGAACACCGGCCCATCGCCGAGGTCCCACGCGACCGTGGTGAGCAGCCCGGCCGCCGAGCGGACCGGCGTACTCCCGGTGTTGGCGAGGACGAAGGAGCCGGTGCCGTAGGTGCACTTGGACTGCCCCTCGGCAAAGCAGACCTGTCCGAACAGGGCAGCCTGTTGGTCGCCGGCGATGCCCGCGATCGGCAGGTCGAGGCCGAGGAACGCCGACGGGTCGGTGCTGCCGATCTGGCCGGAGGAGGCCACTACCTCGGGCAGCGCCTCGACCGGGACGCCGAAGAGCTCACACAGCTCGGCGGACCAGCCGCCGGAGATCGTGTCGTACAGCAGTGTCCGGCTCGCGTTGGACGGATCGGTCACGTGCCGGCTACCCGCGGTCAGCCGGGCGACCACGTAGGAGTCGACGGTGCCGACCGCTATCGAGCCGTCGAGTACGCCGCTCCAGGCGCGCTGGTCGTGCTCGGCCAACCAGGTCAGCTTGGTCCCGGTGAAGTAGGGATCCAACCGCAGACCGGTCAGTTCGCGCACCCGGTCCTCATGGTCTGCATCTCGTAGCCGGTCGCAGATCTCCGCCGTACGCCGGTCCTGCCAGACGATCGCCGGTCGCGGCGCCTGCAGGCCGCGGCGGTCCCAGAGCACGGCGGTCTCGCGCTGGTTGGTGATGCCGACGGCCGTGGGCTCGTGCGGGCTCTCGACGAGGGCGGCGCGGCAGGCCGACAGGGTTGCCGACCAGATGTCCTCCGGCTCGTGCTCCACCCAACCGGGCCGCGGGAAGCGCTGCTGGAACTCGGCGTGACCGCGCCCGAGTACCTCACCGTCGGCCCCGACGACCAGTGCGGTCACGCCCGTCGTACCGGCGTCGATGGCCAGCACGGCGGTCATACCGCCGCCTCCGCGGCGGGAAGTGCGTCGGCGGTCATACCCCGAACCGTACGGTGAGCGGCGTGCGCAGGTACTTCTACGACACCGAGTTCGTCGAGGACGGCACCACGATCGAGCTGATCTCGATCGGTGTCGTCGATGAGGCCGGCCGGGAGTTTTACGCGGTGTCCACCGGCTTCGATCCGGAGCGGGCGATCCCGTGGGTACGCCGCAACGTGCTGCCGAAGCTGCCCTCTCCGGCGGACCCCGCGTGGCGCTCGCGAGCGCGAATCCGTGACGAGCTGATCGCCTTCCTCACCGAGCCCGGCGAGGAGATCGAACTCTGGGCCTGGTACGCCGCCTACGACCATGTGGCGCTGTGCCAGCTGTGGGGGCCGATGACCGCGCTGCCCCGGGCGATCCCCCGGTTCAGCCACGAGCTGCGGCAGCGCTGGGAGGACCTGGGCCGTCCGGAACTGCCCCAGGCACCCGCCGGTCAGCACGATGCCTTGGCCGACGCGCGGCACAATGTGGCCCGGTGGCAGGCTATGCAGAGCTGAACCAGGCCCGGCGCGGAAGGATCGCCACATGCGAATCGGTGTGCTCACGGGGGGTGGGGACTGCCCCGGCCTCAATGCCGTCATCCGCGCCATCGTCCGCAAGGGTGTCGGCGTCTACGGGCACGAGTTCGTCGGGTTCCGCGACGGTTGGCGCGGGCCGCTGGACGGCGACACCGTGCCGCTGACGGTGGCCAGCGTGCGCGGCATCCTGCCGCGAGGCGGGACCATCCTCGGCTCGTCACGGACCAACCCGTTCAAG
>JACCZY010000175.1 GCA_013695685.1 Geodermatophilaceae bacterium
GTCCAGACCGGCGTAACCCCATGATCATCGACGCGACGTACGCTGCGCGTATGCCAGCGCCCGCCATCGAGATCGACGTCGGCGGGCGCGCGGTCCGGGTCTCGAATCCAGACAAGGTCTACTTCCCCGAGGCCGGCCTGACCAAGCGCGACGTCGTGGACTACTACGTCCTGGTCGGCCCCGCGCTGCTGGCGGCGCTGTGGGAGCGCCCGACCACGCTCAAGCGATTCGTCGACGGTGTCGGCGGCGAGGCGTTCTACCAGAAGCGGATGGCCCAAGGCGCGCCGGACTGGGTGCAGAGTGTGCAGATCGCGTTCCCGAGCGGGCGCACGGCGTACGAGCTGTGCCCCACCCACGTCGCGGACCTGGCGTGGGCGGCCAACCTCGGGACGTTCGACTTCCATCCCTGGCCGGTACGACGGGACGATGTCGACCATCCCGATGAGCTGCGCCTGGACCTGGACCCACAACCGGGCACGACCTTCGCCGACGCCGTGACCGTGGCCGGCGAGGTCCGCGCGATCCTCGCCGACCTGGGCTGGACAGGACACCCGAAGACCTCCGGTGGTCGCGGTATCCACGTGGCGGTCCGGATCGAGCCGCGGTGGACCTTCACCGAGGTGCGCCGCGCCACCATCGCGTTTGCCCGGATGATCGAGCGTCGCCGCCCGGACCTGGTGACCACGAGCTGGTGGAAGGAGGAGCGCGGGCAGCGGGTGTTCGTGGACTTCAACCAGGCAGCCCGGGACCGCACGATCGCCTCGGCGTACTCGGTGCGGGGGACGCCCCGAGCCACGGTCTCGGCCCCCGTCACCTGGGACGAGCTCGCCGACGTGGACCCCGACGACCTCACGGTGGCGACGATGCCCGTCCGGTACGCCGAGCGGGGCGATCTGCTCGCCGGCATCGACGCCGCGGCGTACCCGCTGGACCCGCTGCTGGAGCAGGCCGACCGTGACGAGCGCGACCACGGCCTGGGCGACCTGCCCTATCCCCCGGACTATCCGAAGATGCCCGGCGAGCCGATGCGGGTGCAGCCCAGTCGGAAACGCCGGGTGGACGGCGACGAGAGTCCCTGAGCCGGTGTGTCGGGTTGAGCATGGCTGCTGGGAAGCCGGCAGCCATTGACACGACGAAAGTGGTCATCAACCTCAACCCGACGAGGCAGAAACCTGTCGTTCGTGACCGGTTTCTGTGGTGGGACGTCCCCCGGTTCGGCGTCACCAGGACATCCCGGCCGGGCGGGCTGCGGCCCCGTCAGCGTGCCAAGCGGCTCACCGGCATTTCGGCATTCATTGCCCAAACACCTGCTGTTCATGGTGCATGTCGGTCCCGACTGGTAGTAACAACCGACCGACAATTCCTGCCGAGGAGCCTGCCCGTGCGTAACCGCATCCGCGCCACCCTTGCCGCCGCGACAGTGGCCGCCGTAACCGTCAGCGGGCTGGCTCTCGCCGGCCCGGCCGTAGCCGACCACACCGCGTCCGGTGTGTTCATCAGCGAGATCCACTACGACAACGCGGGCGATGACGTCGGCGAGGCCATCGAGGTGCAGGCGCCGGTCGGCACCGATCTCGCCGGCTGGACGCTGGTCCTCTATAACGGCAGCGACAGCGAGGAGTACGACACCGACCCTCGCCGGGTGCTGGACGAGACCGTCGGGGACAGCGGCGTGATCGTCGAGGAATACCCAACGAACGGGATTCAGAACGGCTCACCCGACGGGATCGCGCTGGTCGACCCGAATGGCGGGGTGGTGGAGTTCCTCTCCTACGAGGGGACGATGACGGCGGTGGGCGGGCCGGCGGACGGGCAGACCAGCGTGGACATCGGTGTGGAGGAGACCAGCAGCACGCCGGTCGGGTTCTCGCTGCAGCGTGACCCCGACGACCATGACGTGTGGTTCGACCCGATGCCGAACAGCTTCGGCGAGGTCAACGGCGACCCCGGACCCGGCCCCGACCCGGTCACCTGCGACACCGTCGTCACGCACACCATCCCCGAGGTCCAGGGCTCTGGAGAGTCGACGCCGCTGGACGGGCAGACCGTGACTGTCGACGGCGTGGTCGTCGCCGACCTGCAGGATGGCGGCTACGACGGCTTCCACCTGCAGGACCCGGACGGCGACGGTGACCCGGCGACCTCGGACGGCATCTTCATCTACGCTCCCGACGGTCCCGACGTCGCGGTCGGCGACTCGGTGGTGGTGACGGGCACCGCGGGTGAGTTCTTCGACCTGACCCAGATCAGCGCCGACGGCCTGGCGGTGTGCCAGGAACTGGACTTCCCGCTGCCCGCACCGGCACCGCTCGACCTGCCCCTGGACGATGCCGGCTTCGAGGAGCTGGAGGGGATGTACGTCGTCCCGGTCGACACCCTGACGGTCACCGAGGTCTACAACCTCAACCGCTTCGGTGAGATCGTGCTCTCCGAGGGTGGCCGGCTGTTCGCTCCCACCGAGGTGGCCGAGCCCGGCCCGGCCTCGGTCGCGGTGGCCGAGGAGAACGACCGGCGCCGGGTGATCCTGGACGACGGCCGCAGCTTCAACCTGGCCGATGCCGGAGTCGACCCGCCGTTCCTCACCGTCAATGACCCGGTGCGCGTCGGTGACACCGCCACAAGCATCGAGGAGGTCGTCCTCTCCTACGGCTTCGGCGCCTACCGGCTGCAGCCGGTCGACGGTCTCGGCGACGAGAGCACCTTCGCGCCGACCAACCCGCGCCCGGCGACCCCCGAGGACGTCGGCGGGGACGTGCAGGTAGCGGCGTTCAACGTGCTGAACTACTTCACCACCCTGACCTCGGAGAACTCCGAGGCCCGCGGCGCGGATACCCCGGACGAGTTCCAGCGGCAGGAGGCCAAGATCGTCACGGCGATCTCGCTGCTCGGCGCCGATGTGGTGGCGCTGCAAGAGATCGAGAACTCGGTGGCCCTCGGCGAACCCGTCGACGAGGCGCTGGCAGCCCTGGTCGACGCTCTCAACGGCGAGGCGGGTTCCGAGGTCTGGGCGTTCGTGCCGTCACCGGCGAACCTGCCTCCGCCGGATCAGCAAGACGTCATCACCAACGCGATCATCTACCGGGTCGCTGCGGTCGTGCCGGTCGGCGAGTCGGTCGCACGCACCAACGAGGACGTGTGGTTCAACGCCCGCGAGCCGATCGCACAGACCTTCCGATCGGCGGGGGATGATAGCGATGACGCGTTCACGGTCGTGTCCAACCACTTCAAGTCCAAGGGTGGTAGCGGGGAGGGCGACAACGAGGACACCGGGCCTGGCGGCCAGGGTGCGTTCAACGGAGACCGCACCCGGCAGGCCCAGGACCTGGTGCTCTTCGTCGACGAGCTGGTGGAGATCACGGGCGACCCGGATGTGCTCCTGGTCGGCGACTTCAACGCCTACACGATGGAGGATCCGATCGACGTGTTCGAGGAGGCCGGCCTGGTCGACCTCGCCTCGCTGTTCGCCCCGGATGAGTACTCCTACGTCTTCAACGGGGAGACCGGCTCACTCGATCACATGATCGTCACGGCGAGCGTGGCGGCCAAGGTCACCGGCGTCGACATCTGGAACATCAACGCGGTGGAGTCCTACGGCTACCAGTACAACGGGACACCGTCCCTGTACGCGCCCTACCAGTACCGCGCCAGCGACCACGATCCGATCATCGCGGGCCTGGATCTGGACGAGGAGGGCAGCACACCCGGCGAGCGGCTGCGGGAGCTGATCCGCCGGCTGATCGAGCTGCTGAAAGAGCGTTTCGGCCGCGGCTAGTCGCTGCTGAGTGACCCCCTGCGGTACGGCGCCGCTCCGCACGGCGCCGTACCGTAGGGGTATGCAGCAGATCCCCGCACCTACGGTGTCCAAGTCCGACGACGAGTGGCGCCAGCAACTGTCCCCGCAGGAGTACCACGTGCTGCGCGAGGCCGGGACCGAGCGCCCCGGCACCGGCGAGTACGTCAACACCAAGACCACCGGGGTGTACCGCTGCCGCGCGTGTGGCGCGGAGTTGTTCCGCTCCGAGGCGAAGTTCGATTCGCACTGCGGCTGGCCGAGCTTCTACCAGCCGACCGAGAAGGACAACGTCATCCTGCGCGAGGACAGCACCCTCGGTATGCGGCGGGTGGAGGCGCTCTGCGCTAGCTGCCACTCCCACCTCGGGCACGTCTTCGAGGACGCGCCGCAGACGCCGACCGGCGACCGCTACTGCATCAACTCGGTGAGCATCAGCCTGGAGCCGGCCGGCGACTGACCTGGCTCAGCGGACGGCGAGCAACCAGCCGGCGACTGACCCGGTTCAGCGCACGGCGAGCAGGTCGATCACGAAGATCAGGGTGCGCCCGCTGAGCCGGTGCCCGCCACCGGTCGGGCCGTAGGCGAGCTGCGGCGGGCAGATCAACTGGCGGCGACCGCCGACCCGCATGCCGGGAATCCCCTCCTGCCAGCCCTTGATCAGCCCGCGGAGCGGGAACTCGATCGGGGCACCGCCGTTGTAGGAGGCGTCGAACTCCTCCCCCGAGTCGTATTCGACGCCGACGTAGTGGACCTCGACGGTGGCGCCCTCTGCGGCCTCGTCGCCATCGCCGACCACCAGGTCGGTGATCTCCAACCCGGCCGGAGCCGGGCCGGACGGAGCATCGATCACGGGTTTGCTGGGTGTTGTCATGCCTCCAGCCAACACCGCGACCGGACCACGCCGGACGCCACCCCCGCCCGGCAGCCGGTCTACCGGGCGCAGCGGATACAGGTGGGCACAGACGGCCTGGCCTCGAGCCGCTCGCCGGCGATCTGTTGCCCGCAGGAGACACAGGTTCCATAGCTGCCGTCACGAACGCGCTCCATCGCCCGGGACAGCTCCGCACGCCGGGCGCGGGCCTGCTCCAGCAGTGCCTGCACCTGGGCCCGCTCGAACGCGATCGTCGAACCCTCGGGGTCGTGCTCGTCGTCGGCGTTGGCGCCGACGGAGGACCGGATGATCGCGTCCAGGTCGGCGGCGAGTGACGTCTCTAGCGCAGCTGCCTGCTCGCACCGGTCGGCGAGGTGCCGTTCGACATCGGCCCGTGCGGGCTCCTGCGGTGCGTCTTGCATCTCACCGCCCATGATCATGAGTCCAGAATCCGTTGGTAGCCAGTGACGAACACTTAGGGTGGTTGACGCCGGCGATGCCGCCGATCTCGGCTCCGATTGACATTACCGAATAGATGGACAACCAGTCCGCGATGCCGATGCCCTGGGGCGGCAACTGCGCGATGGCATCGCGGATCGCGGGAGCCAAAGCGCCGACGGCCACAGTGATGTCGTCTCAAGCTACCTTCGAGGCGGATCGATAGACTGGCTAAGGAGGTTCACATGGTCACCAAGGTGACGCCGGTACAGCCCACGACGCCAGGTATCGAGGCGGACGTGCTGCTCGACGCCATGCCCGACGCCACTGCGCTCCTCGACCGCGACGGCACGATCGTCGCGGTGAACCGGGCCTGGCGCATGTTCGCCATCGACAACGGGGGGAAGCCGGCAACCACCGGGGTCGGGGTGAACTACTTCGATGTGTGCAAGCGCTCCTCGGCGGCTGGCTGTTCCGACGCGGCTGCGGTCGAGGTGGGTCTACGCGCGGTCTTGACCGGCGCCACCGTCGAGAGCGACCTCGAGTACGCGTGTCCGTCGCCTGCTGTGGGTCGCTGGTTCGTACTCCGGCTCACGCCAGTCGAGGGTTCTGAGCCAGGAGCGCTCGTCTCCCACGTGAACGTCAGCCGGCGGAAACGGGCGGAGCAGGAACTTGAACGGAAGGCGTCTCAGGATCCGCTGACAGGGGTCGCCAACCGGACGCTGTTCACCGAGCGGTTGACGTCCGCGCTGAAGGCGCGATCCGGGCGTCCGCCCCGCAAGGACATCGGCCTGCTCTTCATCGACCTTGACGGCTTCAAGCCGGTAAACGACACCTACGGGCACGCGGCCGGCGACGAGGTGCTCCAGGCCGTGGCCGGCCGGTTGAGTCTGCTGAGCCGCCCACAGGACACCATCGCCCGGCTGGGTGGAGACGAGTTCGCCGTGGTGGCGCCTCGGATCAGCGCTGAGGGGCTGGCCGGGCTGGCTGCCCGGATTGGGGCGACGCTGGCGGAGCCGCACCTCATCCACGGCCGACCGGTAGCGGTCGGCGCCAGCGTGGGAGCCCACATGGCAGGGCCAGGCGAGGACGTGCATGACGCTCTCAACCGCGCGGATCAGGCGATGTACGCCGTCAAGCGCTCCCGCCCGCACCGCACCTGACCCACCCCCACGGCTCGCACACCCGGTCGCATCGCCGGTTGCCGCAACTTGCCTCAATGGGGAGGATGTGTTTCACTCGGAGTAAGCATACGGTTACGCCGCCCCAGACCCCGGCGATCCGCCATTCTACACGCTTGCCGCACTGGGGCCCTTGGGCCGTCCCTCGGCTGGCATGCAGCCCGGTCTGAGGACAGGAACTTTCATGGCGTTACAAGCGACAGGGCCGGTCGGTGCGATGGCGTGGGCCGCACACGGCGCGTGCAGCGACGTGGATCCAGACTCTCTCTTCGTATCGGGTGCGGCGCAGCACCGCGCCAAGCGGGTCTGCGGTTCCTGTCCCGTTCGGCTGGAGTGTCTGGCAGAGGCGTTGGACAACAGGATCGAGTACGGCGTGTGGGGCGGCTTGACGGCAAGGGAGCGCCGTACCCTGCTTCGGCAGCTGCCTGAAGTCGTGCGGTGGCGCCCCCTGCTAGATGCACGGCTGTCCAGCGCGACACCGGCACGCTCCGACCGGAGCCGGTACGCCGGCGCTCAGGAGTGACAGCGGTTCGCCGTACGGAGAAACAGACATGCGCATCAACCGCGGATCAGGGCAGGCCGGCGACGAGTTCGCCGATCGGCTTACGGGCGCCGGTGTAGAACGGCACCTCCTCGCGGACGTGCCGCCGCGCCGTCGACGCCCGCAGTTCCCGCATGAGATCGACGATCCGGTGCAGCTCGTCGGCCTCGAAGGCGAGCATCCACTCGTAGTCCCCGAGCGCGAACGACGCCACGGTGTTGGCCCGTACGTCGGGGAAGCCGCGAGCCAGCTGGCCGTGCTCGGCGAGCATCGCTCTGCGCTCGGCATCCTCGAGGAGGTACCACTCGTAGGAGCGGACGAAGGGGTACACGCAGACAAATGCCTTGGGCTCCTCGTCGGCGAGGAACGCCGGGATGTGGCTCTTGTTGAACTCCGCAGGGCGGTGCAGGGCCAGCTGCGACCACACCGGCACGCTGGCCCGGCCGAGCGCGGTGCGCCGGAACCGCCCGTAGGCCTCCTGCAGATCCTCTGCGGCAGGTGCGTGCCACCAGATGAGGTAGTCCGCATCCGCCCTGAGCCCCGCGACGTCGTACACCCCCCGGACGACGACGTCCTTGGCCCGCAGTTGTTCCACCAGATCCTCGGCCTCGGCCGCGACGGCCTCGCGCCGGTCGTCGTCGATCGGGGCCGCTGTCCGGAACACCGACCACATCGTGTATCGGATGGTCTCGTTCAGTTCCCGGGCGCGCTTGCCGTCAGCCATTCCCCCATTGTCCCTTCCGCCGGATGTCAGAGGCAGTTGAGGGGCCGCGGCGCAACCGCTTCTCGACGACCTGCGCCGCGTGATGGGCGGCGCGAATGCAGGCCGCGACCCCCACGCCGTCGTACGCCGCCCCACACACCGCGAGCCCGGGCACTGCATCGACGCCTGCCCGGATCCGGCGTACTCGCTCGGTGTGCCCGACGTCGTACTGCGGCAGCCCCCCACCCCATCGGCTGACCCGCGCGTCCACGGGCTCGCCGGCCAGGCCGATCAACCCGGCCAGCTCGGTCACCGCGAGATCGACGAGCTCGTCGTCAGCGCGCTGCAGCAGGTGTTCCTCGCCACGGCGGCCGATCGACGCCCGAATGAAGACGTGCTCGCCGGCGTCGAGGTGCGACCACTTCTGCGAGGACAGGGTCACCGCCTTCACGGCTCCGGCGCCGGCGACGAGCAGACCGCTGCCCGGAGGGAAGGATTGTCGGGGTACCGCGAGGGTGACCACGACCATGCTCGCCACCGCTATCCCCGCCATCTCGACGGCCGGAGCGGGTGCGACGGAGGCCAGCAACGACGCTGCCTTGTTCGCCGGTACGGCGACCACCACGGCGTCCGCCTCGACGACTGTCGGCTGCGGCACGGGCCCGGCCACCAGCCGGAACCCCCCGGCTGTCCGGGTGAGTTCCCGCACCGGCAATCCGGTGCGGACGGTGATCAACGGCTGCCTGGCGAGGGTTAGGGCCAGCCGGGCGAGGCCACCGCGCAGGGTTGCGAAGACCGGCCCGTCGGAGGGCGGCGCGGCCGCCCGCGCAGCCCTGGCCGCCTCGATCACTGAGGCGTGCTCGCGCAGCTGCGCGGCCAATGCCGGCATCGTCGCCTGGACGGACAACAGCTCGGTCCGGCCGGCGTACACACCGCCGAGCAGCGGCTCGACCAGGCGGTCAAGGAGCTCAGGTCCCAGCCGCTCGCCGATGAGTGTCCCGACTGCCACGTCCTCGGTCACCGGGGTGCCCGGATCACTCAGGTCGCGGGCGACCGCTGCGAAACCGGCCGGGCTCAGCAGGTTCGAGTCTCGCAGCGCATCCAGGTCGGCCGGTACGCCAAGCAGCGTCCCGGCCGGCACCGGACGCAGTGTGCCGTTCACGGCGATCGCGGCACTGGTCGTCGCCGGGTAGACGATGTCGGCACCGAGCCCGAGTTCGGCCATCAGGTCGAGTACCTCGGGTACCCGGGCCAGCGCCGCCTCCGCACCGGAGTCCACCGGTACGCCGGCGACCTCGGAGACCGCCAGCTTGCCGCCGACGCGGTCGCTGCCCTCGAGCACCAGGATCTCGGTGCCAAGCGGCGCCGTACGGGACAGGTCGTAGGCGGCGGTGAGCCCGGCGATGCCGGCGCCCACGACGACCACCCGCCCGGACCGCCGGCCAGGGCGCACCACGTCTCCTCGCGATCCCGTGTCCGTCACAGCTGCATCGTCACCCATCCGTGACCTGCCGCCGGAACCGGGCAGTGACGCATCCCGTCAGAGCAGCAATCCCCCACGACTGGAGACCTCGATGACCAGCCTCCGCACCAACCCCGACGATGGCCCCCCGGCACCGGGACGCGCCGTCGGCTCACCGGCGCGTCCTCGCACCAGGCAGGCGAAGTCGGGCTTCCTGGCCGCGCTGCTCCTCGTCGCCGGCATCGCCCTGGCCGGCTGCAGCGGCGGCGGCGACAGTGCCACCGACGGGTCCCGCGAGGCGGCGCCGGACGTTGCCGACGGCAGCGGCACGGAGGATTCCGGCGCCGGTGGCTCGGGCGAGGACGTCGACACGCGGGTGCCCTTCGCGCCGGAGATCCTGGATCGCCAGGTGATCACCACTGCCGACATCACCATCCGCAGTGCGGATGTCAACCGGGACGCCGACCGGGCGGCGTTGCTCGTCAGCACCGTCGGCGGGCTAATCAGCGGCGATGTCCGAGGCGGTGTCGGTGAGCGGCAGACCGCCGACCTCGTTCTGCGCGTACCGCCGGAGGACGTCGGCGGGGTCCTCTCGGGCCTGTCCGAGCTGGGCGAGGAGCTGTCCCGTTCGGTCAGATCCGAGGACGTGACGACCGTCGTGGCCGACGTCGACTCGCGGGTGGAGAGCCTGCAGGCCAGCCTGGACCGGCTCCGCGGGCTCATCGCGGATGCCAGCGACATCACCGACCTGATCTCGCTCGAACGTGAACTGGCCGGACGCGAATCCGAACTCGAGTCGCTGCAGGCCCAGCAGCGGGCGCTGTCCGATCAGGTGACGCTCGCGACCGTGACGCTGCACCTGCTGGCCGAGCAGGCCGAGGAACCCGGCGACGAGCCGGCCGGATTCCTTGCCGGCCTGGCCGGTGGGTGGGACGCGTTCGTGACGCTTGGTGTGACGGCGTTGACCGCACTCGGCGCGGCACTGCCCTTCCTCGTCACCGCGACGCTCCTGGCGGCGGCAGCGGTCTTCGCCCACCGCCGCCGCCGGCAGCTGACGCCATCCGTCTCCGCCGAACCGCCCGCAGCCGGTTAGAAGCCGCGGGATTGGATGCCACTCTGACCATCTGGGTGCCCGATCCGCATCCGATGTCGACGTACTGCACGCTGCCGACCGCAGCAGCGAAAAGGCGAACCGCCACATCAGCAGTCGTCAAGCTCGATGTCCACGCCGACCCGGCGCAAGCGAACCCGAGAGACCTTGTCTGCCGGCAGGTCCAGGCACCGGAGCAGGCCCTTCGCCGCACCCCTGCACTCCGCCGACCCGGGCGCGCACCCGCATCCTGTGTGGTCGTCGTCCTGGGGCAGCGGCTCCTTGCGTTCCGGGTCGAGCCGGTAGGTCATGCCCCCGAGCAGGATCCCGTTGCCGCGCACCGACACCACGACGTCGCGCCGCCTGCTGCTGGCGACATCCTCGGCCGTCACCTCCTGGCCGGCGGTGACGGACAGCCGCACCTTCTTCGCAGCGCCCGCGGCCAGGCCGAACGCCCGACCACCGGCGTTGGACATGGTGACCCGCCAGCCCTTCTCGACGAGCACGCTCGGCAGGTCGATGTCGAGCACGATCTTCGCCCTCGTGTCGAACGGGTTGTGCACGGTGAACTCGCGTCCGTCCAGCACGGCCAGGATTCCCGCGGCACCACCGGCTGCGGGCACGGGGTGCACGTTGCGCTGACCGATGTTGTTGTCGTGCGGGACCAGCCGCCACTCGGCGATCGACTCACCGGGGGCGAATGCGTCCACGTTGCTCGGGTCGCCGGCGGACGACGCGATCATCAGCAGGCACTCGTGGTCCGGCGTGGTGGGCGTCCACGAGAACGGCCCGACGACGGCCTCACCGCCGGGCGGGATGTCCGGCACAGCCAGCTGCGCCGTGGTCATCGCCTGCCAGTCATTCGGCCAGACCAGACCGGCGCCCGGGTCGGTGTGGAAGGCCCTGACCACCACGCCGGTCGCCGTCGCGGTTCCCCGGTTGCGGACCCGCGTGTACGCGTAGTTGGTTCGGTTCAGCCACGGGTCCTCGTGCGCGGTGCCGTCGTCGGCGTACCTGCGGTTCCAGACGTTCTGGTTGTCCCAGTGCACCGGCTGGTGCTGGTACTCACCGTGCCGGCCGTCGTCGATGTACACGTCCTGCGCCGGCGGCTTGCCCTCCCGCGCAACCGGAGTCGGTGCCCCCGGCGCCTGGTACAGCCCCTGCTTCTCGAACGCCCAGCGGATCACCTTGCCGTAGGCGCCGCCGGCGAGGCCCTCGCTCGTCCAGTCACCCGCGTCGGCGGCGAGCAGGGCGTTGACCCAGCCGGTGACGTCGCTCGGGTTGGTGGCGGGGGTGAGTGTGGAGACACCACGCAGCATCAGGTACGCCGTGACGCGTGCGGCGTACCTGCGCAGGTCCGGACTGCTGGAGTCCCCGCCCAGGCTGCGATAGATCCGGAAGTGCGTCGTACACAGGATCTGCTCGCTGCGGTAACCCCGGTCGTCGTTCGTGCCGCCCCAGGCCCAGCCGCCGCCGACCGCACGGTCGTGCCGGCGGCTGATGACCGCCGATACCCACGGGAAGGTGAGGAACCTATCCGCTGCCTGGGTGTGCGGGTCGCTGAGTACGGCGGCGAAGCTGTCGCCGGCGGAGTGGGCGAACCCGAAGTTGGCGAAGTTGACGTGGTCGTAGAGGATCCCGTGCCCGCCGAGCTCGTGCAGGGTGAGTCGCCAGTCGGTCACGATGCCGATCGGGTTGGTCGTGTCGCCGAGGTGCGCGAGTTCGTAGTCGACGTTGGCGATGCCACCGGTTCCGTTGCCGGAGCAGGACGCGTTGATCTCGATGCCGTCGGAGGAGCCGAACCGCCCTCGGTGATCGACCGGCACCGGGAACGTCGTACCGTTGAAGAAGGTGCCCATCGCGAAGCCCAGGTTCTCCACGAGCCGGAAGAACGCGTCGTTGTGGTGGTAGGCGTTGACGGCAGCGAAGTTGTCGGTGCGGCTGTCATAGTCGAAGTTGGAGCCCGACGGCCGGGTTGGCGGTGCGACCGCGGCGGGCTCGAAATCGAGGACCTGGACGCGGTCTCCGGTGAGCGCCTGGTCAGCGCCCGAAGCCGGGGCGGTCAGGCCGACGAGGGCGACCGAGCTGCGGAACGGGTTCAGGGTCGCAGCCGTGGAGTCCGGACCGGCGATTCCTCCCGCGCTGAACGGGTCGCGCTCGAACACCATGCCGTTCACGTCGGCCAGAAACGGCCGCAGGTACAGCAGGCCGCCGGTCTGCACGTCGACGAGCGCGAGCCAGATCACCATCGAGCGGGGTGGCGTCATGATCCTGAACACGATCTCGCGGGCGATCCGGAACGAGCCGTCCTCGATGTCCGGCGCCGCAGGGATGTCGAACGGGAAGGCGATCGCGTGATTGTGGCCGTTCGCCTCGCCTGACCCGATGGGTAGGTCGGGCCGCTGGACCTCGTCGTTCAGCCGCTTCGCGGCGTCGTACCGGTAGACGACGACCTGGTCGGTGACGATCTCGGTTCGCTTGCGGTCGTCGCCGGCCTCCCGGCCGCGCGTCCTCCTGGCGGTGGTCAGGGTGAGCCGGGTGCCCAGCGCGGTGGTCATCAGGCCCCGCTCACCGGTGGCCGCCCGGCGCAGCTCGGTCCGGTCCGGAATGTCGACCACGATCTCGGGAAAGCTCGTGTTGTGCACGTTGCCGACCCGGGCGGGGTCGGTTCGCATCGTGACCGTGACCCCGGCCCGCCACACCGGCAGGCCGCGCCAGGTCTGCTGGTAGGCGACCGTGGTGCTGTCGAACTGCGTCTTCTCGTCGCTGAACCGCAACTCGAGGCCGTCCACGTTCTCATCGATGTCGGTCGCCCCTTCGCTCAGCGAGGCACCGGTGAGCCACTCGGGTCGGACGCCGAGTACCTCGGCGTGCTCGGTGAGGAACTCGGCGGCTGCGAGCTGAGGGAGCTGAGCGGCAGTGCGGCGGTTGCGGTCGGCTGGCCGGACCACCCGGCTCCGACCGTCACGGCCTTCGTCGATGTAGAAACGCGTTGCGGGCTCGAACTCCTGGGACATGTCGCTCCTCGGTCCGTGGCGTCCGGACGGGACGCGTCGTACTGAGAAGGAGACGGTTGAGGGCGCTCAGATACCTGCCGTGTCGGTCAGGTCGAGCTCGGGCCGCCGACGCAGAACTCGTTGCCTTCGGGGTCGGCCAGCACGGTCCACCGGACGCCGTACTCGTCGTGCTCGCCGTGCGTGCTGGCGCCTAGCGCCACGAGCCGCTGGACCTCGGCGCCGCGCTCGTCGGTGCTGAAGTCGACGTGCATCCGGTTCTTGGCCGTCTTGGGCTCGGGCACCTGGAGGAAGAGCCAGGCCGGTTGGCGACTGCGGAAGCCGATGCCGATGCTGGCGTAGTAAGGGTTTGCGCCCTCGTCGACCGGCCGGTCCAGAGCCGCCGACCAGAACGCGGCCAGTACGGCGGCGTCCCGGCAGTCGACTGTCACGTGCCGCAGCGTGATCACGGCTGGTCCTCCTCGGGCTCGTCGGTACTCATGAGCCAACCCACCTCGGTGCGCCATTCCGCCGGATCGGCGGTGTCGCCTGGGCTGACCAGGTACAGCTCCTGCACGCTGCCGGCCGGCTCGACACCCGCGCTCGCCGTCCAGCTGCCGAGCACAGTGCGCGTCGTCGATGCCGCCGGCGTGCAGCACGACCGCCAGCCGGCCTGAAGGAAGGCGACCGGCCTTGACCCCGCGGCCGGCGACCGGAGCACGTACCGGCACGAAAGCCTCGACCGCAACGTCGTCCGGGTCCCAGTGCCGGTCGGGGAACCGGGCACCGCCGGGACCCGTGGGAGCCAGGCCGAGGGAGTCGACGTGCTTCCACAGCCGGTCGAACGCTCAGGCTCCGATCGACGTCGGCTCGCCGCTCCTGCAGGACGCCGCGGTGGTCGGTCAGGATCTTGGCGGTCAACGCGTCGTCACGGCCCCCCACCACCCTGCCCGTGCCGATCGACAGCATGGCGCGAGCATGCAGTCTCGCCCGGGGAGAGAGTCAAGCGGCAGTCACGAGCCCGCCTCCGTCCGGGAGGAAGCAACCGGAGCGAACTGGACTTCGGCGGGCGGGCCAGCGCTCAGCTCGTGCACCAGGTCGACGACGCGGGTGAGTACGCCGGGGTCGGTCGAGGGCAGCACCCCGTGGCCGAGGTTCACGATGTGGCCGCGGGCCGCTGCCCCCTCGGCGAGGATGCGGCGCACCTCCCGCTCGACCACGGGCCAGCCGGCGAAGAGCTCCGCCGGGTCGAGGTTGCCCTGGACGGCGCGGTGCGGGCCGATCCGGCGTACCGCCTCGTCCAGCGGCACCCGCCAGTCCACGCCCACCACGTCGGCGCCGACATCACCCATCAGCCCAAGCAGTTCACCGGTCCCCACCCCGAAGTGGACCCGCGGTACGCCGAGGTCGGCCAGACCGGAGAGCACCTTCTGCGAGTGGGGGGCGACGTTGGCCGCGTAGTCCGCCCGCGACAGCACACCGGCCCACGAGTCGAAGAGCTGCAGCGCGGACGCGCCGGCCTCGGCCTGCACCCGGAGGAACGTCAGCGCGATGTCGGCCAGCCGGTCGAGCAGGCGGTGCCAGGCTTCCGGGGCGCCGTACATCATCGCCTTGGTCAGCTCGTGGTTCTTCGACGGACCGCCCTCGATCAGGTACGACGCCAGCGTGAAAGGCGCACCGGCGAAGCCGATCAACGGCGTACCGCCGAGGGCCGCGACGAGGCCGTGCACCGCCTCGGCGACGAATCCGACCTCGTCCGGCTGCAGCAGACGCAGCCGGTCCACCTGCTCGACGGAACGGATCGGGTCGGCCACGACGGGGCCGACTCCGGGCACGATGTCGAGGTCGACGCCGCAGGCCTTGAGCGGGACCACGATGTCGGAGAACAGGATCGCGGCGTCCACGCCGTGCCGGCGGACCGGCTGAAGGGTGATCTCCTGGATGAGATCCGGCC
>JACCZY010000188.1 GCA_013695685.1 Geodermatophilaceae bacterium
AGCTCGCTGGAGGATCTGGCCGACACCGAACTCGTGGTGGAGGCGATCCCGGAGCGGATGGAACTCAAGGCCGACGTGTTCGCTCGCCTGGACAAGATCTGCCCGCCGGAGGCGATCCTCGCCACGAACACGTCCTCGTTGTCGGTGACCGAGCTGTCGGTGGTCACCGGCCGGCCGAGCAAGGTCATCGGCATGCACTTCTTCAACCCGGCGCCGGTGATGAAGCTCGTCGAGGTGATCCGCACCGTGGTCACCGAGCCGCAGGTGGTCGAGGACGTCGAGGCTCTGGCCGCCCAACTCGGCAAGACCGACGTGACGGTCGGGGACAAGGCCGGCTTCATCGCCAACGCCCTGCTGTTCGGGTACCTCAACCACGCGGTGTCGATGTACGAGCAGCGCTACGCCTCCCGCGAGGACATCGACGCGGCCATGAAGCTGGGCTGCGGGCTGCCGATGGGGCCGCTGGCGTTGATGGACCTGATCGGGATCGATACGGCGTACGAGATCCTCGACACGATGTACCGGCAGGGTCGCGATCGCCTGCACGCTCCGGCGCCGATCATCAAGCAGCTGATGACAGCCGGCCGGCTCGGCCGCAAGTCCGGCCGCGGCTTCTACAGCTACCAGGGGGAAGGGTCGCCGACGGTGGTCGACGACGATCTCACGCCCGTTGCCGGTTTCGGAGAAGCCGAGGGGCGACCGGGCCGAACGGTCGGCGTCGTCGGGTCCGGGACGATGGCCACCGGCATCATCGAGGTCTTCGCCAAGGGCGGGCACGACGTCCTGTTCGTCACCCGCGGTCGCGAGAAGGTCGACAAGGTCGAGAAGGTCGTCCAGCGGTCGCTGGAGAAGGCGGTGCAGCGCGGCAAGCTCTCCGAGCAGGACCGTGCCGCGGCCCTCAGCCGGATCACCGGGTCGACGAGGCTGGACGACCTCGCCGACTGTGACTTCGTGGTCGAGGCGGTCGTGGAGGAGTTGTCGGTCAAGCAGGCGCTGTTCGCGAACCTGGACGAGATCGTCAAGCGGGGCGCAATTCTGGCGACCACCACGTCGAGCCTGCCGGTGATCGAGTGTGCCGCGGCGACCTCACGACCGGCGGACGTCGTCGGCATGCACTTCTTCAATCCCGCCACCGTGATGAAGCTGGTCGAGGTGGTGACGACGGTGGCCACGGCACCCGAGGTCACCGCGACGGTACGCGGGCTGTGCTCGAGCCTGGGCAAGCATGCGGTCACGTGCGGCGACCGGTCCGGGTTCATCGTCAACGCACTGCTCTTCCCGTACCTGAACGACGCGGTGAAGATGCTGCAGGCGCACTACGCGACCGCCGACGACATCGACTCGGCCATGAAGGTCGGTTGCGGCTACCCGATGGGGCCGTTCGAGCTGATCGACGTCGTCGGCCTGGATGTGAGCCTGGCAATCCAGCGCGAGCTGTACCTGGAGTTCCGTGAGCCGGGCTTCGCGCCCGCGCCACTGCTGGAGCAGCTCGTCACAGCCGGCTACCTCGGCCGCAAGACCGGCCGAGGCTTCCATGTCTACCCGAGCTGACCCGGCAGTGAGTCCACGCCGCCGCGTTCATGATCGTGAGGCCAGATTGCGCGGAAACCGCTCAATCCAGCCTCACGATCATGACGGGTGGGTCGTGCGGGAGGTGACGGGGGCAGCATCCACGCGGATCTATCGCTGTCCCGGCTGCGACCAGGAGATCCGCCTCGGTACGCCGCACGTCGTGGTCTGGCCGGCGTACGACGAGGAGGCCGGCGGGGTCGATGAACGGCGGCACTGGCACAGCGCTTGCTGGGCCGCCCGTGAGCGGCGCGGCGTCAAGGTGCACCGGTCGAAGAACGCGCCGCGGTATGGCTGAGGCGCTACCGGGCGCGCAGATCAGGCCGAACACCGTCCTAGCGGCCCGCCGCCGCGCGGTCAGCCTGCACACCGCGGACGGGCTGAGGCTGGTCGGCGATCTGGCGCTACCGCTCGGCCGTGACCCCGTGGCGACGCTGATCTGCGTGCACCCGCTGCCCACGCACGGCGGGATGATGGACAGCCACCTCTTCCGCAAGGCCGCCTTCCGGATGCCCGCGCTGGCCGGCCTGGCGGTGCTGCGCTTCAACACCCGCGGTACCCGCAGCGTTCAAGGACATAGCGAGGGTGCGTTCGACGGCGCGGTCGGGGAACGGTACGACGTGGCAGCGGCGATCGAGTTCGCCGAGTTCGAGGAGCTGCCGGCGCCCTGGCTGGTCGGCTGGTCCTTCGGAACGGATCTCACCCTGAAGTACGGGTGCGACCCCAGCGTGGTCGGGGCCATCCTGATCAGCCCGCCGCTGCGCTACACCGTGGACGCCGAACTCGACATCTGGGCCGGGGCGGCGAAACCGCTCGTCGCACTGGTCCCGGAGTTCGACGACTACCTGCAGCCCGCCGAGGCCCGGGCTCGGTTCGCCCGGGTGCCGCAGGCGGAGGTCGTCTGCGTACCGGGGGCGAAGCACCTCTTCGTCGGCTACACCGAGACCGTGCTCGACGAGATCGTGCGGCGGGTCAACCCTGCCGCGCATCCGTTGCCCCGGACCATCCCCGACGGTCAGGACAGTAGCCCGACGGGTGACGGCGCGGAGTAGACGACAACAAGCACACCTGCGTCGAAACCCTGCGACAACGGGCGGTAGGGCAGCAGCTGGTACCGGAAGAAGTCGCGCAACCGGAGGGCCTCGGGCTCATCGGTCGCGGTGGCCGGGTTAAGGATGGCGACGTCGCCGATCCGCACGGTCCGCAGCGTCCCGACCTCGTCGCCGCCGTTCGTGCGGGGGAAGGCCTCGATGGTGAAGGTGAACCCGGCGGCCGCGGTGGCCAGCACCGTCAGCAGCCGCGAATCCACCCTCCCGCTGCCTAGATCCTGACGGACCGCATCGTCGATGCTCAGATTGGGGTTGCCGGCGAGGTTCGAGCCGAACTCCTGACTGGCCTCGCGCTCTGCCGCTTGCGCGGCCACGAGCAGGACGACGACGTTGACCCGCTGCCGGACGTCGATTGCGAGCGGTCCTTCCCCGAAGCTGGCAATCAGCGGGAGTTCGGCGTTCTCCTCGCCTCGGTCTGCCAGCAATGTGGCGCGTGGGCGGTCGGAGCCCACGTCATCGGTACGCTGCAGACGTTCGGGCGGTACGCCGGCGCGCACCAACTCCACCCACAGCAGGGGCTCGACCTCGATCGTCGACTCCATGGCGACGTTACCGGCCAGCCAGGTGGCGAGCTCGCGCTGCGGCGCGCCGTCGACCGTGTCGGTGGCACTTGCGGGGAGCACCAGCAGGCCGAACGCCGCCGCAGCGGCCAGTGTGGCGGCCAGGCCGGGGACCACCACCGGTCCGGGTCGCCGCCAGCCGGTGAGCGCCTCCTCGATCACCACCCCGAGCAGTACGGCGATTATCGGCACGGCGATCAGCAGTGCCGGTACCTGATCGCCCCCCG
>JACCZY010000077.1 GCA_013695685.1 Geodermatophilaceae bacterium
GGTGGCGTCGATCGCGGCCATGAAGTCTTCGGCGGTGCCGATGTCATTGACTGCTACCTGCGGTGTGCTGTGCTCGGGACGGACCTCGGTGGTGGACGTCATGTGGTGGGATGCTCCGGAGGGCGAAGAGGTGGTCGGACGGCGCGTCGCGGATCCTTGCGTTCAACAACTCCGAAGACTGGTGGCAGCGACGCGCATGCTGGGCCGACGACAGAGATTGCAGTCACGAGCGCGGCCTGCTCCATACTGAGGCGACGCAGACCCGCGGCGCATCGACCATCGTACGTCGTGGCCGAAATCAGGGTCAATCAGGAGGTCCCGCGGTGCCCGAACCCCAGGCCGGACCCACCGCCGCCGAACTCCTCGGTACGTCGGGCATCGCGTGGCGGCCGGTGTCCGCGGTCGACACCGCCCGGGCGAACCGGCGCTGGTGGGACGCCGATGCCGATGAGTACCTGGCCGAGCACCTGCAGGACATCGGCGACGTCGCGTTCCTCTGGTGCCCTGAAGGGCTCACCGAGGGCTCGGCCGGCCTGCTGGGGCCGGTAGCCGGACGCCGGATCCTGGAGATCGGGTGCGGATCGGCCCCATGCTCGCGCTGGTTGCGAACACAGGGAGCCGACGTGGTGGGCACCGACCTGTCAGCGGGAATGTTGCGGCATGCGGTGACGGCGGCGAAGCGCACCGGTGTCGGCGTACCGCTCGTGCAGGCCGACGCCTGTTCGCTGCCACTGGCGAGCGAGTCCTTCGACCTGGCCTGCTCGTCGTTCGGCGCCGTCGCATTTGTGGCCGATTCCGGGCGTCTCATGGCGGAGGTCGCCCGGGTGCTCCGCCCGGGTGGGCGCTGGGTGTTCTCCGTGACGCACCCGATGCGGTGGGTCTTCCCCGACGACCCCGCTGTGGACGGCCTCACCGTGTCGCGCTCCTACTTCAACCGGACGCCGTACGTCGAGGTGGACGGCGAGGATCGCCCGACGTACGTCGAGCACCACCGCACCATGGGAGACCGAATCCGCGAGATCGTCTCAGCCGGCTTGGCGCTCAGCGATCTGCTCGAGCCCGAGTGGCCGCCGGGACGCACCCGGGAGTGGGGCCAGTGGAGCCCGTTGCGAGGAGGCCTCATGCCGGGCACGGCCATCTACGTCTGCGACAAGGTCGGCTAGCATCTGTCGGCTAGCTTCTCCGGGGCGACGGCACCCGGTTGCTTGGTCCTGTCATGACCTGACCGGCGCGGCGTGCACCGGCGAATGCTGGGAAACCCCAGTGGGTCTTCGCCGGAGAGGAAGTCAGCACCGTGATCGATGTCCGCAATCCCGGTGACGGCTTCGCGGCTCTCCGGGCTCGTATCGACACGCTGGGTGAGCCGGTCGGCGGTGACCGCGGCAAGCCGGGTGAACCCCTCACGGTGGGCGAGTGGGCGCTGCTCATCGAGGACATCGTGGAGAACCCCGACGACACCACCGGCGGGATCTACAACGTCGCCACAGCAGCGGAAGACGACAGCCAGTACGACGCGATC
The DNA here is from genome assembly GCA_013695685.1 of Geodermatophilaceae bacterium. GTDB lineage: Bacteria > Actinomycetota > Actinomycetes > Mycobacteriales > Geodermatophilaceae > JACCTY01. The sequence goes on from JACCZY010000077.1 coordinate 1,520, forward strand.
TTCGTCGGCGGCGGGGCTGCCGGCCGGTTCGGGGCCGCCTACCTGCGGGCCCGCGGCGGGCGTCAGCTCATCGTCGACGCCTGGCCCTTCCTCGGCGGGTCCTGCCCGCACCAGGCGTGCGTCCCCCACCACATCTTCTCCGAGTGCGCGCGGGAGCTGGACCTCGCCCGCCACATGCAGGGCCGGCTCTGGTATCCCGCTTTCGACGAGTCCAAGGCGTCGATTCTGGAGATCATCGAGCTCTTCAAGAGAGGCCGCTCGCTCCCCCATGCGGTCATGAACTGGCAGTCCAAGGAGCAGCTGGACCTGGAGTTCATCCTGAACGCGCCGGCCACCGTGGTCGACGAGCACACCGTCGAAGTGGAAGGCAGGCAGTACCGCGCCAAGAACCTGGTGCTCGGAACGGGCGGCCGGACGATCTACCCCGACCTCCCCGGCATCGAGCAGCCCGGCGTCTTCGACTTCGCGACCCTGATCGAGGACCTGGACTACGAGCCGACCAGCTGCGTCATCATCGGTGGCTCGAAGGTCGCGCTGGAGTACGGCTCGTTCTTCCAGGCCACCGGCTGCCAGACCACGATCCTCACCCGCAGCCCGCTGATGAGGACCGCGAGCCTGCACCACATCGACGAGGACATGCGCACCTATGTGATCGACATGATGGTCGACCGCGGCATCGTCATCCACGAGGGCGTCGAGCCGCTGGCGGTGCTCGGCGACGGTCGGGCCACGGGCGTGCGGTACCGCAACGCAGCGGGCGAGACCGTCGAGATCGAGACCGATTTCGTCTTCGTCGCCACCGGTGAGCGTCCGAACCTCAAGCTGTACGACGCACTGGGCCTGGAGACCAACGACCGCGGCTTCATCGTCGCCGATGCGACCATGACGACCTCCCGGCCGTCGGTGCGCGCCATCGGCGACCTGCTCGGCCCCCCCATGGAAATGTTCAAGGCCCGCAAGTGCGGCATGACCGCGGCGCGCAACATCATGGGTGAGCACTACGAGTACGACTACTGCGAGTACCCCGATTTCTTCCACACCACCTACGAGGTCACCTGGTGCGGCCTGACCGAGGCCGAGGCCCGGGAGAAGTACCCCAACGTCATCAAGCTCCAGATGCCGCCGGACGGCTCCGACCCGGAATCCTTCCCGCTGCCGGCGGCCGAGGGCTCGATGCTTTACGCCTTCACCCGCCCCATCCTGTCCGGCTGGTTCAAGCTCGTCATCGACGCCGACTCGCGCCGGATCCTCGGTGCGCACCACGTCGGCTTCGGCGCCAAGGATGCCTTCCAGTACATCGATTACCTGATCCGCCGGCCCGAGGGCTGGACGATTGACGACATGGCCGAGCTGTCCGAACTCTTTCTCAACCCCGAGCACTTCATCCAGCTGTCCCGGCTGCGCGCGGGCAAGCAGCAGCTGGTGAATCTCTGACACGGGTACGTCGATGGCTGTCGCGGTAGTCACCGGCGGCGCCTCCGGCATCGGCCTGGCCACCGCGGACCAGCTTCGCACCGACGGCTTCGACGTCGTCGTACTCGATCTGCCCGCCACCGGCCACGGCGACGTCAGCGAGGGAGGCGTCGGCGCGGAGGACGTCAGCGCGGCCGACAGCGACTGCCACGTCATCGCGTGTGACGTCACCGACCCGGCCAGCGTCGACGCGGCGGTGGCAACGGTGCTGGGCCGCTTCGGGCGGATCGACGTACTGGTGAACAACGCCGGCATCACCGGATCGCAGGCCGCTACCGTCCTGCACGAGACACCGATCGAGGAGTGGGACCGCGTACACGCGGTCAACGTGCGCGGGCCGTTCCTGTGCAGCCGCGCCGTACTCCCCACGATGATCGAGCAGCGCAGCGGGCACATCATCACGATAGCGTCGGTAGCCGGGTTGATCGCCTTTCCCGGACGGGCGGCGTACACCGCGTCCAAGGGGGCCGCGCTTATGCTGACCAAGTCCATCGCCGTGGACTACGCCATATACAACATCCGCGCCAACGCCATCTGTCCCGGCATGGTCTACACACCGATGACGAGTTGGCGGCTGGACCAGGCGGACCTGCGCGAGCAGATCGAACGCCAGATTCCGCTGGGCCGGGTCGCCCAGCCCCACGAGATTGCCGACGCGGTGGCGGTGCTGGCCTCCGGCCGGTTGGGTTACCTGACCGGCCACCCGCTGGTCATCGACGGCGGCTTGTCCGCTCAGTAGGAGGACGACTGATGGCAGGAAGACTCGAGGGCAAGGTGACCGTGGTGACCGGCGGGGGGTCGGGCATCGGCCGGGCGGCGGCGGCCCTGTTCGCTGTCGAAGGGGCGGCCGTCGCGGTTCTCGACCGGGTGCCGGAGGCCGCCGAGGAGACCGTCGATCAGATCGTCGCAGCCGGTGGGCAGGCGCTGGCCGTCACTGCCGACATCGTGGACTCCGACGGGGTGAACGCCGCCTTCGATTGGGTCAACGCCCAGCTCGGACCGGTCGGCGTGCTCTACAACAACGCGGGGGTCAACAGCAGCGGTTCGGTGCTGACGGCTACCGAGGAGGACTGGGACCGCTGCCTGGCGGTCAACGTCAAGGGGACCTATCTCTGCTCAGCCGCCGCGGCGCGGACCATGGTCGACCACGGCGGTGGCTCGATCGTCAACCAGGGGTCGGTCGCAGCGCTGGTCGGGGTCGCCAACTTTGCGGCGTACTGCGCCTCCAAGGGAGCGGTAGTGGCCCTGACCAGGTCGATGGCGGTCGACCTCGCCCCCAGCGGGATCCGGGTGAACGTCATCTGCCCCGGCACCGTCTACACGCCGCTGATGCGCCCCATGCTGACGGTCCGTGGTGGCGGGGATGAGGAGAAGGGGCTGGCGATGACCGTCGCCAAGTACCCCATCGGACGGCTCGGTACGCCGGAGGACATCGCCCGGGTCGCACTGTTCTTGGCCAGCGATGAGGCAGCTTTCATGACCGGGTCCGTGGTCACTCCCGACGGGGGCATGACCGCTCAGTGACCCGGGCGCGGGCAAGGTCAGGTCATGATCGTGAGAGGGCCGCTCGCCACGGAGGTGCTGGCGTCCGCGGGCCTCACCGTCCCGGCGGGATCAGCCACTCGCCGGTTGTGCACCCCCCAGGTCTAGTGCGCATGCGCTAGCGCGCATAGAGTCCGGGCACCCTGACCGAGGTGGTGCAGCAGTGTCCAGCTCCACAGCACCGGCTCGTACCGGCCACCCGGTGGTGGTTCGCGAGCAGCTGACCAACCTGCGAGCCCTGCTCGTGCTGTCGATCCTGATGACCGAGAGCGCCGACGAGGCGCAGATCCTGCACCTGGCCGCCTCATCGGCGCCCTCGCTCGGTCGCTGGCGGGTGGAGGGCTTCGCGTTCTCCGACGGAAGCTGGCGCTCGGGCGGCCAGCGGGCGGCCAGTGGGCGGATACCAGACTGGCTCGCCGAGGACGTTGCTGCCCTCGGGCCCGCCGGCGGGGCGATCACCTCGCTCGACACCGGGTGGTGGTGGGCCTACCCCCTGCGCAGTGTGGGCGGGATGTTCGGATACCTCATCGCGCGGGCGGACGACGCGCCGTCCGCGGACAGCCAGTTCCTGATCCAGGTGCTGGCACAGCAGACCGGTGTCGCCGTCTCCAACGCCCGGCTGCACCAGATCCAACGGGGCAGCGCCGAGGCCCTCACTGCCGCCAACGTGGCATTGGAGGACACCGTCGCCACACTGCGGCGGGGCATGCAGATCCACCAACGACTCACCGGAGTGGCCGCCTCCGGTGAGGGATCGACCGGTATCGCCGATGCGCTGCACGAGCTGACCGGCCTGGCGGTGGCGATCGAGGACCGCTACGGCAACCTGCGCGCCTGGGCCGGGGCCGGGCAGCCCCAGCCCTACCCCAAAGCGCGGCAGGACCGGCGCGAGGAGTTGCTGCGCCGTCTGCAGCTGGAGGAGCGCTCGGTCCGCGACGGTGTGCGGGTGGTCGCGCTGGCCTCCCCACGCCCCGACGTACTAGGCCTGATCGCGCTGGTCGATCCGGATAACCGCGCGGACGGCTCGGACGTCATGGCTCTGGAACACGGCGCGACGGTGCTCGCCGTCGAGCTGGCCCGGCTGCGGGGCCTCGCCGACGCCGAGTTGCGATTGCGCCGGGACCTCCTGCACGACCTGCTCACCGGCACCGACGACGAGGGCGCCTACGCCCGGGCCGAGGCACTCGGCTACGACCTTCAGCCGCCGCACCGCGTCGTTCTGGTAGCTCCCGGGGACGGCGTCCGGGTCAGTGCCAGCGACCATGCAGCCGGGAACAATGCAGCCGGCGGCAATGCGGCCGGGGACAATGCAGCCGGCGGCAACGCGCCCGCTGCCCCGCACGACCCGCACCAGGACCGCTTTCTGCACGCCGTACGCCGGGCGCTTCGCGAGTTGCGACTCACCGCCCTGCTCGGGGCCGAGGCCGGTGGGGTCGTGATCCTGATGGCCGGTGAGGCCGACTGGGAGGGCCTGCGCGAGGCCGTGCTGCGCGAGCAGGGTGGTGGACGGGCGCGGATGGGCGTCGGTGAGCTGTATGCCCGCCCGAGCGAGCTGCCGCGGTCCTGGCGGGAAGCGCAGTTGGCGCAGCGGCTGCGCACCGGCACCGGTCATCCCGACGGGGCCACCGTGTACGCCGACCTCGGAGTCTTTCGCATGTTCGCCTCGCTGCCGGATCTCGAGGACGTCGCGGACTACGCCACTCGGTGGCTGCAGCCGCTGATCTCCTACGACGCCACAAAGGGCACCGAGCTGGTCCAGACTCTGACGACGTACCTCGACCACGGCGGGCGGTACGAAGCGACAGCGCATGCCCTGTCCATCCACCGCAGCACGCTGAAATACCGGCTGCAGCGCATCCGCGAACTGAGCGGATACGACCTGCACGACGCTGAGACGCACTTCAACCTGCAGCTGGCGACGCGGGCATGGACCACGGTCGGGGTGATGAGCAAAGCGCCCGCCGAGCCAGCGCCGCCTCGGCTGGTTCGCCCCGTCAGGACGTAGTTGCTCCCAGCGCACCGCCATAGCGTCCATGCCTGTGACCCAGGCAACGGCGAGCGAGCGCCGCCCGGACATCAGCGCGCAGACCGCGCTCTACGAGCAGATGCTCTTCATCCGCCGGTTCCTGGAGAAGGTCGACGTCCTGTACCGCCAGGGGCATGTGCACGGACCGGCCCACCTCGGGCTGGGTCAGGAAGCGATAGCGGTCGGTGCGGCAACGGTGCTCCGCCCGGAGGACTACTCCATCGGTACCTACCGCGGACACGCACACGCGCTGGCCCGCGGCGCGCCGGCCGGGGCGGTGCTCGCCGAACTGCTCGGGCGCGAGGGTGGCATCTGCGCCGGCAAGGGCGGCTCGATGCACATCACCAGCGTCGAGCACGGGTACTACGGCTCGTACGCGATCGTCGGGGCGCACCTGCCGATCGCCGTGGGCCTGGCCTGGGCCAGCAGGATCAAGAAGACGGAGCAGGTCACCGTCTGTTTCTTCGGTGACGGCGCGGTCAACATCGGCGCCTTCCACGAGGCGGTGAACCTGGCCGCCCTGTGGGCGCTGCCGATCGTCTTCGTCTGCGAGAACAACCAGTACATGGAGTACAGCCCGATCTCTTCGATGATCCCGGTGGACCGGCCGGCCGCGTCCCGCGCGTCGGCGTACGGGCTGGAGGCCCTCGTCGTGGACGGCAACGACAT
>JACCZY010000197.1 GCA_013695685.1 Geodermatophilaceae bacterium
GCCTTGAAGGCCGCAAACCAGCCGTCAGGGGTGAAAGGGTGCCCCGTGTACGCGTACACACGGGACTCTCCCAATGACGAGGCCCACGGCATGTCGGAACCCGCCGAGGCCGTAAGTCTGACACCCATGTTCAGAAAATCGTAGTAGTCCTCCAGGCCCAGCAGTCGAAACTGCATGATCTCGAAAAAATCGAGCCGCCCCTGGATGACGTTGAGGGTCGAATCCCAGGTCGCATACCGCGTGCTGTCGTCTCTCCGATACCACGCCGGGGCCCAGGCTATGTGCGCATAACCTGTGAGGCCGCCCTGGGCGCGCACCGCGTCGAACATTACATCGTAGAGGTGGAAGCGGGAGAGATCGTAGACCGGCCTCTTGATATTGAGCGCAAGCGTATGCCCCAGTTCGTTGATCCCCGTGCTCGGGTCCTCCTGCCCCGCCTGCAGCACGTAGTCGCCGCGCTGAAAGCGGAACCCCTCCGGATTCCCCTGGGGGAACGTCAGCGCCCGCAACGTCCGCTGCTGCAGAGTGGTCGAGACATACACCTCTTCGGCCTGCGCCCACGTCAGCAGGAACTCGTTGTGCCAGGGCTTCGTGCGCGGGAAATGAACGTGATCGTCGCCGGAATACCAGCCGCGCCGCGCCATGTGTTCCCAGCGTCGCAGGTCGACCCTGTGATGCCGCTTTTCTCCCGGCTTGATCTCGAATTCCTCGAACACCGGGAGGTACTCGATCCCTCGAGCTACCGCAAGGCGCCATCTGCCGGCCGGGAGACGAATCGAGAAAGGCTGGGACACAAAATAGGCCGCCGGCTCCTGCCAGAACGGGTAACCGGATTTCTCGCCGTAGAGAAACGATCTGGTGTTGTTGTCGCGCCAGTCGCCGATGGTCAGCCTCACCGGCCCAATCCCTCCGGGCTTCCATTCCTCCGGGTCCATGAAGTCAGGGACCCGCGTGTAGGGCGGCACAACCCGGCCATCCGGTGGCGTACGCCATTTGTTGTCCTCGAGCGAGGTGATACAGACCATGGCGGGGGTCGTCTGCCCGGTCCCCTCGTCGTAAATCTCCACATGCAGCGCGCCGTCCCGGGTCTGCGCGGCGAGCGATGCGAGCGCCGCCGCCAGCAGAACGAGACCTGTTGCCCGGACGATGCCGTTTCGTGTGTTCGCTCGGGTCTCCATGGCTCACTCTGGAAGGCGGCGCAACCGCCCATCCGCGCAAGGCATCATCACTGGACGGCCCCTTTCATTCCGCCTTCCAGCGCGTGCAGCACCCGAATCTCGTTGTCGTCGAGGACCCGGTTGAAAATCGAAAGCTCGTCCAGCAGGCCTATGTAGCCCAAACCAAGCGCGATGGTCGTCTGGTCCGGATCCCAGGTCAGAGTTTGCTGGCGGGGACCGAGCGCTCCTGAGGGCCGTCCGTTCAGGTACAGGCGCACCTCGCCATCCGGCTTGCCCGTATTGAAGCGCTCGAAAGTGAACAGCACGTGCGTCCACGTGCCCCGGCCGAACGGCGGCCTTTCCACGGTGATGAGCGGTCGCTCGTCGGCGGGTATATCCGCGAATCGCCGCTTCGTGGGGTTCCACACGTTGAAGTCCGCATAGACGCCGAGCCGGAAGGGAATCGCCGCGGGCTGCTTCTCGAACTCGACGAAGAACGCCGCATCGTTCCACGCGCGAGGAGTGATCTGCACGGGGTCGCAGAAGCCAGGCTCCAGCTCCCCCTCCGGATCGACACTCAACCAGAACGACACCGTACCGTTCCAGTTCGCCGTCCTGTGCGGCATGTTCTCCGCACCTTGAAAGAAGACGATCGGCGACTTCCGCGTCGTGAACTGCAGAGCGTCTCCGTACCGGCCCGCGCCGACAGCCCGTCGAATCTCGCCGCCGGGCGGCAAGCCTTTCGCCGCATTCTGCCGCTCCTTGAAGGATTGCGCCCAATAGAGGGCCGGGTCCCCTGCCGCGTAGGTGGCGTCGGTGCGTCCGTCGAACGACGCGTGGAATGTCAGGGCTTCGCGCAGCGTATGCTGCGGCGCACCCGGAAGGGCCGTCCACGCGGCACACACCATGCCGACCATTAGCAGCGCGGCCAACACCGTTGCGGGTCGCTTCAGACGAACGAGGCTGGTGGTCATAACACTCCGGCTCCGAGTCAGGCGGTCGCGGGTCAGAAGGAAAACCGAATCTGCACCTGCACGTTCCTGGGAGTTTGGTAATTGTTGGCGACGCCGAATCCGGCTCCCCGCGGCCGCGATCGCGCATCGATCAGGTTGCCGTTCGCGTCGAACGGCAGGTTGCTGGGGGTCAC
>JACCZY010000078.1 GCA_013695685.1 Geodermatophilaceae bacterium
TACGAGTCACCGGCCGGCCCGGTGCTGCTCGCACTGCTGGGGGCCAGCGTCATCGTCGTCCTCGGGGCCACCGCGATCTCGACCGGACTGGCCGCCGCGGACGGCCGATCGGACCTGGCGACGCTGGCGGCGGTCGGAGCCTCGCCGCGCACGCGCCGGTGGCTGGCGATGTCCCAGGCCGCCGTCGTCGCCTTCCTCGGTGCGCTGCTCGGCGCAGTCGCCGGCTTCGTACCAGCGGCCGCGATCGTCTCGACGTTGGTCGAATGGCCACTGATCGTTCCGTGGCTGGTGCTCGGCGTGGTGCTCATCGGCGTACCGGTGATCGCCGCACTGTTCGCGGGCCTGTTCACCCGATCCCGGTTGCCGATGATCCGGCGGATCGCATGATCCTCACCGGCCGCGCCCGCGAGCGGTACGTCGCCCGGGCGGTGCGGCGCGCGGTACTCAACGCGCGGCTGCGGGCGCTATCCGCCGGCCGTCCCGTCTTGGTGACAGCTCATCGTGTCCGGGTGGAGGACCAGCATCGGCGTTGGGAGGTCGTCGGCCGATGACGATCGCGACCGCCGCCCCGGCCGGGGCGCTGGGGCAGAACGCCTCCCTCGGCACGGACCCGCCGATGCCGATCCGCGGATACTGCCTCGCCCACTTCCGGGCGACCCAGCGCGGTACCACGATGTCGGCCCGGATCAGCGACGGCGACCGCAGCAGGCGCTCGCGCAGCGACTCCAGCAGCGACCATGGCGGGTTGGCGACGACCCGGTACGGAGCCTGCGGAAGCGGCGTCGTCAGCAGGTCGCCACGGCGGACCTCGACGGCCGCGCCGGACCCCGGCCCGCCGGCAGGGAACCGCCGGAGCAACTGCTCCACCCGGCCGGGGTGCAGTTCGACGGCAAGTACACGGGCTCCGGCGGCGAGCAGCGGTGCGGTCAGCGCCCCGCTGCCAGCGCCGAGATCCAGCACGAGATCGCCGGGGTGGACACCCGCGCAGGCGACAATTCGCCGGGCCGCACGCGGCTCAAGACTGTGGTAGCCCCACCGCCGTCGGGGTCTCGCCCCGGCGGACACGACGCACGATGACCAGACCCATGTCGGTGATCCTGCCCTCCCCGCTGTGCCAGAGGCGAACTATTTACTCGCCGAAATCCAGCGCAGGGGGCAGCGAGCCCTCCAGCTCCAGCAGCCAGCGCTTGGTCGCCAGCCCACCGCCGAAGCCGCCGAGTCCGCCGACAGCAAGGACCCGGTGACAGGGGACGATCACCGGGATCGGGTTGGCGCCCATGATCGAGCCGACCGCGCGGGCACCGAGCACGCCGTCGTCGCCGTCGAAGACGCCGCTCTTGCGCGCCAGCTCGCCGTAGGTCACCGTCTCGCCGTAGCCGACCCCGTCGTACAGCGTCCCCAGCACGATGCGCTGGGTGGCCGCGAACAGCCCCCAGTCCAGCGGCAGATCGAAGGCCTGCCGACGACCCGCCAGGTAGTCGCCCAGCTGGTCGACCGCCTCTTCCGTTTCTGCGGCATCGGCAACGAGCCGGCGGCCGGCCCGCCGGGCTGCGGTTGCCAGCACATCGGCGTCGCCACCAAAGGCAACGAACGCTACCCCGTCGTCGGTCACCGCCACGGTGAGCTGCTGGATGGGCTGGGGAGCCGGCACCACCGCCCAGGCCATCGTCATGGAGACAGTGTGTTCCGGCCTACCGACAGGTTTACGCCCGGCTCACCCGGTAGGTGCGAGGCCGATGGGACAGGACACCCCGGTTCCGCCGATCCCGCAGTACCCCATCGGGTTCTTGTGCAGGTACTGCTGGTGGTAGTCCTCGGCGTAGTAGAACTCGCCGGCCGGGGCGACCTCGGTGGTGATCTCGCCATAGCCGGCTGCCAGCAACCCCTCCTGGTACACCGCCCGCGTCCGCTCCACCACCTCGACCTGCGACGGGCCGGTGGTATAGATCGCAGAGCGGTACTGAGTACCGGTGTCGTTGCCCTGCCGCATGCCCTGGGTGGGGTTGTGCCCTTCCCAGAAGACCGCGAGCAGTTGCTCGTAGCTGATCACTGCGGGGTCGAAGACGACCAGAACGGCCTCGGTGTGCCCGGTTCTCGCCGAGCACACCTCCTCGTACGTCGGATGCGGGCTGAACCCTCCGGCGTACCCGACCGCGGTTGTGAAAACGCCGGGGGTCTGCCAGAAGATCCGCTCGGCACCCCAGAAGCACCCGAGGCCGAAGACTGCGGTCTGCATGCCCTCGGGGAATGGCGCCACCGTCGGGTTGCCGTTGACGGAGTGCACGCCACGGACCTGGATTGCCTGATCGCGCCCGGGCAGGGCGTCCTCGGCGGTGATCAGATTGGTCTTGGTTCGACTGAAGAACATGCACCCCAGGGTACGTCGGTGTCGACCGATAGCGTCGAGCCCGTGAGCGAACCGAAAGAGATGAAAAGTGGTCTGCCGGTGATCGTCTTCGCCGATGCCGCGGAGTGGGAACGCTGGCTCGCCGGGCAGCACGCCGAATCGACGGGGCTCTGGCTCAAGCTCGCCAAGAAAGGGTCCGCGATCACCACCGTCACCTACGCCGAGGCCGTCGATGTCGCGCTGTGCTACGGCTGGATCGACGGGCAGGCGGGCTCGTACGACGTCGCGTTCTGGCTGCAGCGCTTCACCCCTCGCGGGCGGCGGAGCAAGTGGTCCCAGATCAACCGGGACAAGGTCGCGGTGCTCGTCGGGGCCGACCGGATGCAGCCCGCCGGCCTCGCCGCCGTCGAGGCGGCGAAGTCCGACGGGCGATGGGCGGCGGCGTACGAACCGCCGAGCACGGCGACCGTGCCGCCGGACCTGCAGGAGGCACTGGATGCCAACCCCGACGCGGCGGCATCCTGGGAGACCCTCAACCGCACCAACCGGTACGCCGTGATCTACCGGGTCAACGACGCGAAGAAGCCCGAGACCCGGGCTCGTCGGATCGAGCAGTTCATCGCGATGCTCTGCCGGGGCGAGAAGCTGCATCCCTGATGCAATGTGCCCGGGTGACGTCTGTCATAACGCTGCTACTCTTCCAGAGACGGATCAGAGAATACGCAGAAGAGACGCCGATGCTGACCTTCACGATTGCCGGGCGCGGTGTAGAGCTGGACTCCGCTGCGGTCGAACGCAGCTTGGCCGCCGAACTGCCCGAGCCCATTCACGAGCACTACGTCGTCGTCGGTGGCCGCCGGTTCCCGCCCAAGCAGGTGATCACCCTGGTGACGGGCCTCGACCGGGCTGACTTCACCACCCATCAAGCCAGGCGCGTCCTGCAGCGACTCGGCTTCCCCGCCGCTCGCCGCCTCCCCGCACCCGCACGGAGGCTGAGCGAGCCACCCGCGCGCGAGGGCGGCGCGCAGGCCAACCCGCTGGTCGAGGCACTGCGCCCGTTCATCGGGAAATGGGTGGCTGTCAGCGGCGACGAGGTCCTCGTGGCGGCGGATACTCCCAAGGAGGTCGTCGGCTGGCTCACCCGACACGGCTTGGTCGCCGACTCGATGTTCGGTGTCCCTCGTTCGGATGCCGACATCTTCGGCGCCGCACCCTATTAGACGCGATGAGGTTCGATTTCCGCGGGTTTCCCGCGGCGACTGCGGGAGCAATCACGCCACGTCCGATGGCTGACGTCTGGCTCGACGGATTGGACACAGGACCACTGGCTTGCCTCGTCGATACCGGCGCCTTACGCACTCGTTTCTCCCGTGCGCTGGCCGAACTCGCTGGGATCGACGTCGACACATCCGTTTCCCACGTGGTTGTCGTCGGAGGAATAGAAGTCAGCGCTGCGCCGGCACTGGTGTCGCTGCGTATGCAGGGCGCCGACGAGACGCTCGGCTGGGAGGCCACCGTGTGGTTCTGCGATCCGTGGCCGTTCCCTTTCCAGCTCCTCGGCCTGGAGGGTTTCCTGCAGCACTTCCGGGTCACGCTGTCCGCCTACCACGAGTGGCTGGAGTGCCACCCGGAGACGTGACCGAACTCAGTCGAGCAGGTCGAGGGCGGCGTCGACGATCGAGCGCACCCCGATGCCGTGCACGTCGTACACCTCGGCGACCGTGCCGACCTGACCGAAGCCGGTGACCCCGAGCGTGGTGATCGGCGTGTCATGGACGCCGCCGAGGAAGGCGAGCGTGTGCGGGTGCCCGTCCAGGACGGTCACCAGCGGCAGCGGCCGGCGGAACAGCTCGTCGAGGATCGCCTCGTCGGCGAGCGCATCGTCCATCCCCTGCCCTCGACGTCGTCGGACCGCCCGGAAGAGCAGGTCCGCGCTCGTCACGCAGACGACCCGGGCGCAGATGCCGTGCTCGCCCAGGTCGGTAGCGGCCTGCACCGCCTCGACGGTGAGAACTCCCATCGCGACCAGGCTCACCACCGCGTCGGCCGGGTCATGCAGCACGTAGCCCCCGCGCACCACCAGGCTACGGCGGGCAGCACGGCCGTCGGGATCCTCCGGTACGCCGGCGAGCGTCTGGTCCAGCGGCCGCGTCGACAGCCGCAGGTATGACGAGACACCGTCCGGACGACCGAGCTGGCCGAGCGAGCGCAGCAGGCACCACTCCAGGTCCTGGGTGAATGCCGGCTCGTAGCTCAGTACCCCCGGTTGCTCGATCCCGGTGGACGGCGTGGTGATCGACTGGTGAGCGCCGCCTTCGGGAGCCAGCGTCACACCGGACGGCGTACCGACCAGGATCGACTGACCGCCGGCGTAGACGCCGAAGCTCCACGGCTCGAGCGCCCGGTTGACGAACGGGTCGTAGATCGTGCCGATCGGCAGCAGCGGTTCACCCCAGCGGCTCCAGGTCGCGCCCAACTCACCGAGCAGCCCGACCAGGTTCACCTCGGCGATTCCCAGTTCGATGTGCTGACCGAGCGGGTGCTCGCGCCAGTGCAACCTGGTCTCGGCATCGTCGGCGAACCAGTTGACCGACTCCTCGACGGCGAAGATGCCTACCTTGTTGAGCCAGCCCGCAAGGTTCGTGCTGCTTGCCACGTCCGGGCTGCAGGTCACGACGCGTGCGGCCACGTCGGGCGCGTCGCGATGCAGGTCGACGAGAACCCGCCCCAGACCCGCCTGCGTCGAGGCGGTCCCCTTGTGGGTCCGGCCCAGATCGACCGGTACGCCGGGCGGCTCCCGCAGCTGCACCGACGGCCGCTTCAGCCGCTCGGCCACCTGGGCACAGAACCTCGCCTCGGGAGCGTCGGCGGGCCACAGCTCCCACGGCCGCTCGGGGGTGGCATCGAGCCGGTCCGCCAGCTCGGCGTACTGGCCCTCGGTCAGGAGGGCGGAGTGGTTGGACGGATGGCCCTCGGTCGGCAGCGAGTAGCCCTTGATCGTGTACGCGAGGAGCACGGTCGGCCGGTCGTCCTCGACGGCGCGTAATGCCTCGGACAGGCCGGCGAGATCGTGTCCGCCGAGATCGCGCACGGCGGCGTGCAGTTCGTCGTCTGCCAGCCCGTCCATCAGTCGCCGGAGGGGGACGCCTGACGCGCCGCTGCCCGGCAACCGCTCGCGCAGCTCCGGGCCGGACGAGCGCAGCAGCCGCTGGTACTCCTGGTTGCCCATCTCGTCGATCCGCTGCCGTAGCTCCTCCCCGCCCGGCTGCTCGAACAGGGCCCGTAGCCGAGGGCCGTACTTGCAGGTGATGACCTGCCAGCCGGCGGCGGCGAACATCCCCGCGATCCGGTCGGCGGCGATCTGCGGCACCACGCGGTCCAGAGACTGTCGGTTGAGGTCGACCACCCACAGCACCTCACCGAGCCGGCCGACGGTGGGATCGAGGATGGCCTCCCAGCAGGCACCCTCGTCCAGCTCCGCGTCACCGAGCAGGGAGATCTGGCGGCCGGCCGGGCCGGCCAGGTCGCTGAATCGCCGGTCGACGTACCGCCGGGACAACGCCGCCCAGATCGGTGCGGTGGCCCCGATCCCGACCGAGCCGGTCGAGTAGTCGACAGTGTCCGGGTCCTTCGTCCGGCTGGGATAGGACTGCAGTCCCCGGTACGCGCGCAGCTGCGTCAGGTACGACGCATCCAGGTCGCCGAGGAGGTAGTTGATGGCGTGCAGGACCGGGCTGGCGTGCGGCTTGACGCTGACCCGGTCGGCGGCGGTGAGGGAGTCGAACCACAGCGCGGTCATGATGCTGACGATCGACGCCGACGACGCCTGGTGCCCGCCGACCTTGACTCCACTGTCGTTGGGCCGCAGATGGTTGGCGTGGTGCACCATCGACGTCGCCAACCACAGCACCTTGGCCTCGACCGCGCGCAGGATCTCTGCGTCCGCGCGATCAGTGGTCATGGGGGCTCAGGGTAGGCGCTCGCGCCGATCGGCGAACACTGGATGCGGATCCGGCCGCCCGGTGGCCGACTACGCATCCGATCATGGGAAGTGGATACGGTGACCGCGATGCCACACCTGCCTGCGGCGACCCACCGCCCGTTTGTCGAGACCGTCGAGCCGCCCGGCGCGGTGGCGGCGGTCGCGCTGGTTCTGCACGGCGGCAAGGCCAACGGCACCGGTGTACCCAAGAACATGAGCCTGTCGATGCTGCGGATGAGACCGATCAAGAAGCAGATCGCCGCGGCAGGCACTGCCGCCGGTGTCGCGTCGTGGCTGCTGCACTACCGGGTCCCCGGCTGGAACGGCGCGGCGGCTGACCCGGCCCGGGACGCGCACTGGGCCTTGAGTGAGATCCGCCGGCAGCACGGCGCCGTGCCGGTCGTGCTGATCGGGCATTCGATGGGCGCCCGGGCTGCGATCCGGGTCGCCGACGACTCCTCGGTGGTCGGCGTGTGCGCGCTGGCGCCCTGGCTGCCGCCACAGGAGCCGATGCCGCGGTTGTTCGGCCGCACGCTGCTCATGGCGCACGGCACCCGGGACCGCTGGGTGGACGGGCGCGGCTCGTACCAGTTCGCCGTACGGGCCAAGGCCAACCATCCCGACGTCGCCCGGTTCGAGGTGCGGGGAGTCGGTCACGCCATGATCCGCCGCGCGGCGGACTGGCACGCGTTTGCCCGCAATGCGGCATTGGGCATGCTCAGAGTCGAACCGCTGTGGCCACTTGTCACGAATGCCCTACACGAGGAGCTTCCAGCTGGGTTACGTGTCCCGTTGGAGGTTCCTCGCTTCTGAGGCCGCCCAGTTCGAAGGAGATCGGAAAAGTTGCCTGCCGTCCCCCGCGAAAGCGTCGCCGTGGTCGGCTCCGGCGTCGCCGGCCTCACCGCTGCCTACCTGCTGCAGCGCCGGTACGACGTCACCCTCTTCGAGGCCGACGACCGGCTCGGCGGGCATGCGCACACACACGACGTAGCCACGCCCGACGGCCGGGTCATCCCCATCGACACCGGCTTCATCGTCCACAACGAACGGACGTACCCCAACCTGCTCAGGCTCTTCGCCGAGCTTGGTGTGGACACCAAACCGACCGAGATGAGCATGAGCATCCGGTGCGAGGGCTGCGGCCTGGAGTACGCCGGAGCCCGCGGGTTGGCCGGCGTCTTCGCGCAGCCCCGTGCAGCGGCTAACCCGCGCTACCTGCGCATGCTGGTTGAAGTCAAGCAGTTCCACCGTCAGGCCCGGCGGCTGCTGGCGGCGTTCGGGACCGGTGATCCCACCCAGATCGACGCCGTCACGTTGGGCGCCTTTTTGTCCATGGGCGGCTACTCGACGTACTTCGTGCGGCACTTCATGATCCCGGTCGTGTCAGCGGTCTGGTCTGCCGGCACCGACGTCTCCCTGCGCTATCCCGCCCGTTACCTGTTCAGCTTCCTGGACAACCACGGGATGCTCAGCGTGTCCGGGTCGCCCGCCTGGAGGACGGTCGAGGGCGGGTCACGGTCCTATGTGGAGCGTGCCGCCAAGGGGCTGACCGCGGTACAGACACAGACCCCCGTGACGTCGATTCGCCGTACTGCAGCGGGAGTCGAGATCCGCCATGACGCCGACCAACTGTCCACAATGGACAAAGTTGTCATCGCCACCCATCCGGACCAGGCCCTGTCGTTGCTTGTCGATCCGTCTTTAGCCGAACGGGACATTCTCGGCGCGTTCTCGTACTCGACGAACGAGACGGTCTTCCACACTGACGCCTCGATCCTGCCTCGCAGTGTCCAGGCTCGTGCGTCCTGGAACTACCTGATGCCGGCCTGTGACATGAGCGGCGCGGAGCGCGTGACGGTCAGCTACTGGATGAACAGGTTGCACCAGATCGAGGAACCGGTCGACTATGTGGTCTCGCTCAATGCGACCGACCGGATCGATCCCGAGTCCATCGTGGACCGGATGGTTTACACCCACCCGACGTTCACAGCCGCCTCCGTGGCCGCGCAGCGCCGGTTGCCAGAGCTGAACACCGCCACCACGGCGTACGCCGGCGCGTACCACGGCTGGGGTTTCCACGAGGACGGATGCGCCGCCGGAGTGCGGGCCGCCGCGAGTCTCGGAGTTGGCTGGGGCGCCGACGCGCTTCCCGCCGCGGGGGCGCAATGAGAACACCTGCGCTGTACGACGCGACGGTGGAGCACACCCGCCGCGGCCCCGTCGACAACCGCTTCTCCTACCGGGTGCACATGTGGCTGGTTGACCTGGACGACCTGCCACGGCTGCCGCGCGGGTTGCGCTGGCTGGCCCGCTTCGAGGCGCGTGACCACCTGGGCGATCCGGACCGCTCACTCCGGGACAACATCGACAAATTCCTGGCGCCGTACGGCATCGATCTGACCGGCGGATGGGTGCTGATGCTGACGAACGCCCGGGTTGCCGGGTACGTGTTCAACCCGATCAGCGTCCACTGGTGCTACGGCGCAGATGGCGACCTCGCCTGCCTCGTCGCCGAGGTGCACAACACCTACGGCGAGCGGCACGCCTACTTCCTGCGGCCGGACGACAGCGGGTGGGCAGAGACGGACAAGGAGTTCTACGTCTCGCCGTTCCTGACCGTCGACGGCCGGTACCTGATGCGCTTCTCCCCTCCGGGCGAGCGGTTGTCGGTCACGATGGCGCTGCGCCAGGGTGATGAGACCCCGTTCACCGCCACCTTGCGCGGCACCGCACGGCCGGCGACCCTGCCCGCCGTTCTCAGGGCGGCGGTACGCCGGCCGTTCATGCCGCTGCTGGTCAGCACTCTCATCCGTTATCAAGGCGTCAAGCTCTGGCTGCGCCGACTGCCCGTCGTCCACCGTCCCCCGCACGTCCCCCAGGAGGGCGTTCAATGACCGCCGCATCCATCTTCGACGAGACCCCGGTTCAACAACGGCCGGCACTGCGCGTCGTACCGCGCCCGAATCAGGGCATCTGGCCGGGCCTCGCCGTACCGCCTCGGAATGCGTTCAAAGCCAGGATCGCGCAGGCACTGTTCGGCCGGGCGGTCCGGGATCTGCCGGTGCGTGTCGTCTACCCCGACGGCCGGGTGGTCGGCAGCGGCGGCAAGCACGACCCGGTGATGCGGCTGGACCGGCCCGACGCGTTCTTCAACCGGCTCGGCAGTGACGCCAAGATCGGCTTCGGCGAGGCGTACATGGTCGGGGACTGGTCGACCGGTCCGGCCACCGATCTGGCCGACCTGCTGGCGCCGTTCGCCGGTCGGATGGCGCGGCTGATCCACCCGGAGCTGCAGCGGTTCCGCAACGCGGTGGAACGGCAGCAGCCCGCGGAGGAGGAGAACACCGTCGACCAGGCGCGGGACAACATCGCCAGGCACTACGACCTGTCGAACGACCTGTTCGCGCAGTTCCTGGACGAGACGATGACCTACTCCTCGGCCTGGTTCGACGACTCCCCAGGTTCCGCGGACTCCCTCGCCGACGCCCAGCGACGCAAGATCGACGGCATCCTCGACTTTGCGCGGGTGCGCGCCGGCAGCGAGGTGCTCGAGATCGGCACCGGCTGGGGCGGACTCGCGCTGCGGGCCGCCCAGCGCGGCGCACGGGTCGTCACCTTGACCCTGTCGGAGGAGCAGAAAACGCTTGCCGAGCGACGGATCGCCGCGGCCGGGTGCGCGGACCGGGTACGTGTGGTCCGGCAGGACTATCGCGAGGCGCAGGGGCAGTACGACGCCGTCATCTCCGTGGAGATGATCGAGGCGGTCGGCATGGACTTCTGGCCCACGTACTTCCAGTCCCTCGACCGGCTGCTCGCGCCGCACGGACGCGTCGGGCTGCAGTCGATCACCATGCCGCACGATCGGATGCTCGCTACCCGCAAGTCCTACTCGTGGATCCACAAGTACATCTTTCCGGGCGGCATCATCCCGTCGATCCCGGCGATCGAGCACAACCTCGACGCGCACACGTCGCTGGAGATCGTCGAGCGGCGTGACCTCGGCCCGCACTACGCCGAGACGCTGCGGCAGTGGCGCCGCCGGTTCGTGGCGAACTGGCCCGAGGTTGCCGAACTCGGCTTCGACGAGACGTTCCGCCGGATGTGGGAGTTCTACCTCGGCTACTGCGAGGCCGGCTTCCGGGTGCGCTACCTCGGCTGCAGCCAGCTCTCCCTCGCCCGCAGCCGCTTCTGACCGCCGTCCCCAGCTGACCGCCGGCGTCCCCAGCTGACCGCCGGTGCCCCCGGCTGATCTCCGGGGACACCGGCGCTGGCTTACCGCTGGACGATCGTGAACCCGCCGGGCTGCACGGACACGGTGACCGCCTCTCCGGAGGTCCACGTCCTGACCGTAAGCCGGCCGCGGTTGTCGTACGACGACACCAGGACGTTCCCCTCGCCCGGCACCGTGATCGTCACCGACCGCTCCTGACGGGCGAAACTGTGCAGCAGCGCACGGCTGTGCCCACCCCCGCTGACCACGAGCCATTCCACCTCGGGCTGAACCAGCACGGCGTCGAGCTGCGCGGTGGTGCCATCGCCGACGTAGTGCGTACTCATCGAGTTGACTCCGGCGGTCACCGATTGAACCAGCTGACTCGTCCCGACGTCGAGATAACCGGGCGCCTCGGAAACGCCCTGAGCGCCAGCACCACCCTGGTAGACGACGGGGGCCGGGGATCGGTCGACGAAGCCGCGCGTCCCCACCGAAGTCAGCGGGACCTGTTGACGGTTGAACACCGGCATCAGCAGATAGCGCCCCGAAACGGGCAGATCGACGACATGGCGCACCCGCCCGGACGGCCCGAGTTCCACGTAGCTTCCCCCGCTCCACTCCGCCTCGCCGGTCCATGGCGACTCGGGCGTCACGACCTCGGCCGCGTCGAACAGCTCGCCGTCCTCGGCCTCCTGCAACTGCCACGACACCCGGTTGAGCTGCCGCGCGGCCGTCGCCGCGACGGCCACGATCGGATGGGCGTCCAGTGCCAACATGGACAACTGGCCGTGGATCGCCGACTCGGCGCCGGAGTTCCGGTTGATGTTTCCGTCGAACTCCACGCCGTCGAACGTCACACCGGTCCGCGGGTCATACATCGGTTCCCCGGCGGGGTTGTTGCCGAAGTACCACGATCCGGCGAACCCAGCCAGGTCGCGGAAGGACGCCTCCCCCGACTCCTCGGCCACGGCAAGCAGATTCTGCAACGTGGCGTCCGCGCCGTAGGCGATCTGACTGCGGTTGGTCGGACCTGGCTGCCACGAGTGATCTGGACCGCTGCCGGCCAGCAGGTGCGGGGTGAAGAGTGCGTTCTGCCGCACCGCCGTGGCGAGCAAGGAGCTGTCCTGCAGCACGTCACTGGCGCTGGCCAGCGCGCCGCTCATCTGATCTCCCCAGGAGTGCCAGACGGAGCGGGAGAGGGCCCAGGGTTGGATCGCACCGAACGGCCAGCTACGGGCGTCTCCGGCCGACATCAGCGCGATGCCCTCGCTGAGTTTCTGCAGGTCCGCGCGTGCCCGGGTGTCACCAGTCGCCTCGACGTACGCCGCCAGTCCGTATACAGCCTCGGCGGAGGCATCGGCGCCATCAGCGATCAGCCAAGCCGGTCGCTCCAAGCCATCGACTGTCTGATACGTCCCGTAGCGGTTCAGGACCTGTCGGTCCACCGCGTCCAGAGCAAGGTTCATCCGATCCTGCAGGAAGCCCGCGAAGGCAGGATCGGCGACCTGGAACGCCGCGTACCCCTCCCCGAGCGCCCAGACGGTGCGGGCCAGCCAGTACGACGGGCCGCTGTCTGACGGATCGGGTAGTTCCACCGGCTCCGCGCTCGGATTCAAGGTGCCGTCAGGCTGCATCCACAGCACCACGTTGCCGGCGTTCGGCCCACTGGCGGTCTGCATGTAGGTGAGTCCACGGAGCAGGTCGAACGCCGTGTCCCGACTGGACACCGCGCCGAACTGCTGCCAGTGCCGCAGGTACACGATCGCTGCCCGGGAGACGTCGTCGGCGTTGAAGGCGCCCTGCCCCCAGGTGTCGGTGACCGGGTCGTACTCACCACCACCGACACGCTCGAACGTTCCGCCGTCACGTGCGTCGGCGTACGTCCAGAGCACTCCGAGCGAGGGCTGGTCGGCGATGTCGTACGTCGTGTGGTTCGCCTGCTCAGGCGGCGTCACCTCGTCGCGAAGGAAGTCCAGGTGGTCCAGGTTCGTGAGCCGCCCCGGTGCGGCGACCGGTGCCGCGCTCACGGCCGTGGAACCGGCGACGGCGACCAGGGGGACGAGCATCGCCGCCGCGGCGATCACGACGCCAAGTCTGATCCGGATGGGCTTTCGGGTCGAACGCACAGCGCACCTCCGCATAGTTGTTTCCCGTGTCGTACTCACGACCGGACCCGTTCCAGTCGAGCCACACCGATCCGCGCATCAGCCATCCCGTAGAAGACGTAGCGGCTGCCGTCGATCTCCTCGATCGCCGTGGGGAACACAACATTGGGTACCGTGCCGGTGCGCTCGTCAGAGGTCTCCGGCTGGAGCAGCGGCGAGTCGCTGCGAGCCAGCACCCGCGTCACGTCCTCACCGTCGAGCAGCATCGCACCGGCGGCGTACGTCGCTCCCTGCTGGAGCATGAATCCCGGGTCGAGTGAACCGTCGACGCCGTGATGCAGCAGCAGCCAGCCCTCCTCGACCTGGACCGGCGGCGGCCCCGCTCCGATCTTCAGGCTCTCCCACTGATGTTGGGGCAGGGCTACCAGCCGATGCCCACCCATCCGCACCAGCGCGCGAATGTCGGCCTCGACCTCGGCCGCGGGAACGAAGGAGACCCAGATCCCGGGCCGCTCATCGTCGAGGCCGGCCGGAAGGTGCACGCCCGCTCCCGGGCGCACCCAGGACAGATCCCACATCGGTCGGTGCAACATCGCGTACGACGGCCGGCCGTCCGGCCCGGGAACGGGGGTGGGGAAGAAGACGGCATCCTTATTGGGAAAGAGATTCAGGTCGGTGTTCAGGTCAGGCTGATAGCCGAAGTGCACCGGGCCGAGTCGCCGCCAGCTCCGCAGATCTTTCGAGACCGCCAGTGCGAGCCGTGGCCCCAGCGGGCCGTAGGCGACGTAAGTCATGAGGTGCGTACCCAGCCGCGGAACCCAGGTCGTCCTGGGGTCCTCGACGCCCGCGTGCTCGTGGCTCTTCTCCCAGCCCTGGTCAGGGGCCAGCACCACCCCCTCGCGATCGACACCCACGGGCAGCCCGTCCTCGATCCGAACTCTGGCCAGACCGACTCGGGAGACGTTGCCGCTGGCGACCAACCTCGGCAAGAGGTAGAGCTCGCCGTCGGAGTTGTAGCCGCTGGCTGGGTTCAGGACTCCTTCGACCTCGTTGACATTGCCCGGCTCGGGCGACATGACGACACCCAGCCGTGTCAATGCGTACGGAACGCTCGTGTCCTGGATCGCCGCCACGTCAGCCCTTCACTCCGGAGCCGAGATCGCTGCTTGTGAAGTGTCGCTGGAATGCCAGGAACACAGCGACAGCCGGGGCCGCAAGAACGCAGGCACCGGCCAGGATGGCGCCGAACGGGTTGGCTGCCCGGCCCGCGAGGTTGCTGATGTAGTTGGCCAGCGAGACTGCCAACGGCTGCAGGTCCTGGTCCTTGGTCACCAGGAACGGCCACAGGAACTCGTTCCACGGACCGATGAACGTCAGGATGACCGCGGTGAGGATCGCCGGCTTCGCCAGCGGAATGGCGATCCGCCACAGGATCTTGAGCTCGCTCGCGCCGTCGATCCTGGCCGCCTCGAAGAGATCCTTGGGCAGGGCAAGGAAGAACTGCCGGAAGATGAGCACCGCGACGGAGTTGATCGCGAAGGGAAAGATCATCCCGAGGTAGCTGTCGGCCAGCCCGTAGGTCCGCACGATCATCACATAGAGCGGGATCATCAACAGCTGGAACGGGATGATCTGCACCAGCACGAGGGCCGCGAAAACGGCACCGCGGCCGCGCCAATGCAGGACCGCCAGTGCGTAGCCGGCGAGCAGCCCAAAGACCAGGGTGCCCAGCAGGACGCCTCCGGTGAAAATCCCGGAGTTGACCAATGACCTTGCCAGTGAGATGGAACTGTTGATGGCCTGGTAATTGTCCAGCGTGACGTTGGAGGGGTTCGGGAAGGCTCCGCTCAGGCTGGGATTGGGATCCTCCTGAAGGGATCCGACGAGCATGTAGTAGAAGGGGAAGAGGAAGGCGAGCGCTCCCGCCGTGAGCAGGCCGAGCCGCACCCACTGACTCTTGCGCCGTGGTGACCGTGACTGCGTCGAACTACGCTGACCTTCCTCCGACGACTGAACGGTCGGGGTTTCCTCGACAGTGGCCCTGGACATGATCATTTCCTCCCGAGCACGAGTCGCTGAATGCCGGCCAACATCAGTACGGCGACGATGAGAAGGATGCCGATCGCGGCGGCGTACCCGGCGTTGCCTTGCTGGATGCCCTCCTGGTACATGACCAACACCGGCGAGGCGGAGGCCCCGTTCGGCCCCCCTCCGCCGGTCAGCAGATAGGGCTCGGTGAACAGGTTCGCACCGGTGATGGTGGCCAGCAGCGTGACCAGGAAAGTCGCCGAACGGACCCCCGGGACAGTTACCGACATGAATGTCCGCAGCCGCCCCGCGCCGTCCATCGAGGCAGCCTCGTACAGTTCCTTCGGCACATTCTGCAGCGCGGCCAGATAGAGCAGCACAAAGAACCCGAGCTGCTTCCAGGTCACGTAAATGGCGATCAGCGGCATGGCCAACGTGGAGTTCACGAACCATGACGGTTGTGGCGCCAGCGGCCCCAGCAGGTTGTTGACCAGCCCCCCACCACTGAACAGGAACAACCAGACACCTACGACGGCCACGCTGGCGGTGATGTAGGGCACGTAATAGCTCACGCGAAAGAACGTGCGAAACGGGATGGCCGCGTTGAGCGCGGTGGCCAGCACCAACGAGAGCACAACGGTGAGCGGCACGTTGAGCACGAGAAAGATTGCAACGTTTCCGAATGATTGCCGGACCGCAGGAGACTCGAAGGCCCTGATGTAGTTGTCTATCCCGATGAACGGCCTTTCCACGATCGCCCCGGGTGCTGCGAAGAAGTAATCGTGGAAGGACATGTAGACGGCGAGCCCGACCGGGTAGGCGAAGATTGCCACCAGGAAGATGACGTACGGCGCGATGAACAGCGCTCCGATTCGCTGGCGGCCCGCCTTGTGACGGGAGCCGCGACGGGAGCGCTCGTTAGTCTGCGGGTCGGCGGCGGGAGCTGTGACAGTCATCGCAGGCCCCTACTCCTCGCCCGCCAGGTCATTGATCCTCTGCGCCGCCTCGTCGAATGTTGCCTGGAGGTCTCCCTCTCCGAATATCACGGCCTCGGAGTAGGCATCGCGGAAGGTCTGCCAGATGTCGATCGAGTTGGGCACGATGGGCACCTCGACCGTGCGGGATGCCTGATCGGCGAAGACCTCGTAGTCCGGGTTGGCGGCGAAGTAGTCCGGGTAGGTCGTCGGCAGCTCGGTGCGCATCGGCATCTGACCGGTCAGCTCGAGCAACTGGCCGTCGGCATCCTCGCTGGTGGTGAACTTGAGGAACTCCCATGCGGTGCCTCGGTTGTCGCAGGCGCTGAACATCCCGATGGACTTCTCGTCGCTGAAGCTGCTCACCTCGTCAGGTGAGACACCGTCGGGCGTCGGCACCGGGACGACGCCCCAGTTGACGGCGTCGTCATACACCGCGATCGCCCAGGGGCCGACGATGGACATGGCGGCCACTCCATCAGCGAAAGAGTCACCGGTGTAGTTCTCCTTGGGAGTCAGCCCTCGCTCGTACATCTGTGCCCAGAACATCGCCGCGTCGATGCCCGCGGGATTGTTGAACTGACTCGTGCCGTTCTCCACCAACTGCTGGCCACCCGATCCGGCGATGAACAACGGATAGAAGTCGAACCAGGACTGGAAGAACTCGCTGCTCGCCGCGGGCCAGATGGCCGCCTGCACCTCGCCGCTGTCGACCAGTGTCTGTGACGTGGCGAGGAACTCGTCATAGGTGCTCAGCGGAGGGTTCTCGGCGTCGAGCCCGGCGGCGGAGAAGATGTCCTTGTTGTAGAAAATCATGGACGGGTTGGTCTTCCACGGCATCTGGTAGTACTCGCCGTCGGTGGACAAGTACTGGGCGGAACGGTCGCCGGTGCGGGTCTCGATGTAGGAGGCGCCGTCGTCGAACTCACTGAGAGACACCAGTCCGCCCTGCTTATTGAACAGCGGCACGGCGGCCGGCGCGGTGTTGTAGATCAGGCATGGCGCGTTGCCTGCGGTAATGGCCGCGGTGATGACCTCCTCCGAGGACGTGCCGGCCGGGATCTCCTGGCCGGTAACCTGCTCGTCGGGGTGCTCGGCGTTCCAGGCGTCGACCATGGCCTCACCCCAGGCGACTTCTTCGGCGTTGTTGGAGTACCAGATGTCGATCGGACCGTTCGCAGTTGCGGCCTCCTCGGCACTCGGCCCGCTGTCCCCGCCACAGCCGGACAGACTTGCGCCGAGGCTGATGATGGCCAGGGTGGTCAACGCTTTGCGCTTCATTCTTGGCTCCCTTGCTCGCTTCTGGTGGACGGCTCCGCTGCTACCCGCCGACGACGGGGTGGTCCGGTGGAATCGCGCAGGATCAGCTCTGCCGGGGGGCATTGGACATCCGGCTGGGCACGGCCGGAGGCCAACGTGACCAGGGCCTTGGTTGCGGCGCGTCCCCATCCGAAGACATCCGTGCGGGCAGTGCTGAGAGCCGGGTGGACATGCGCGGCGAGCGGTGTGTCGTCGAATCCGACGACGGACAGGTCTCTGGGCACGTCCAGCCCCCGCTCGCGGGCCGCGGCCAGGCCGGCGATGGCCATGATGTCGCTGGCGTACACGATGGCCGTCGGTGGATGTGGCCCGTCGAGCAACCGTCGAGTCGCACTCGCACCGCCGCGCGCGGAGAAGTTGCCCTCGACCAGCTCGCCTGTCGGCAGCCCCGCAGCCGCCAGTGTCTGCGCCCACGCCGTACGACGGGCAACGACGTGCACGTAACCTTTCGGTCCTCCGACGTGGGCGATGTCGCGGTGGCCGAGATCGATCAGGTGGCGCACCGCGGCGGTCACGGCCGGAGTGTCGTCGACCATGATCGCCGGGAACGGAGATGCGGATCCGGTTCGGTTGAGGGTGACGGCCGGCAGCGAGAGCGACTGCAGCAGCGGGATGCGGCTGTCGTCGGCTCGCAGATCAGTGAGCAGAACGCCGTCGACTCGACCGTCACGAGCCAGCCGGCGGTAGCCGTCGTGCTCCCCCTCGGGGGTGACCACCTGAAGCACGAGCACGTACCCGCTGTTGACCAACTCCGCCTCGACGCCGGCGATGAGCGCGGGAAAGAAGGCGTCCTCGGCGAGGATCTCGGGGGGTCTGGCGATCACCAGTCCGAAGGCCAAGGCGCGGGAGGTGGACAGCGCTCGGGCGCGCTGGTCCGGAGTCCAGCCCATGTCCGCCGCCACCCGCAGAATCCGCTCACGCGTGTCGACCGCGACACCGGGCCGCTGGTTCAGTGCGAACGAGACCGCCCCCTTGGAGACGCCAGCGGCCCGGGCGACGTCGGCGATGGTGATTCGACCAGAACGCACGAAAGCCCTTCTGCGCCGCGAACTCGAGCACTGCTCCCGCCGCCGTGTGTCCAGCGGTACTTGCTAATAAACCGGTTTAGAGGCTGGTAGTCAAGGGCGAGTCACATGCGGTAAGCCCGGCCGCCGCCCGTCTGAGGGATGCTGAGGACATGAAACTTGCCGATAGCAGGATCTGGGTCACCGGAGCGTCGAGCGGGATCGGTGCGGCGCTGGCAACCGAGCTGGCGGCACGCGGCGCCCACGTCGCGATCTCCGCGCGGCGTAGGGACAAGCTCGAGGAGGTCGCCGCCGGGCGGATGCACGTCGAGCCGGTCGACGTCACCGACAAGCAGGCGATGCTCGCGGCCGCAGAGTCGATCCGCGCCTCGATGGGCGGTATCGACGTGGTGGTGCTGAACGCCGGCGCCTGGGATCAGGTCAAGGTTGAGCGCTGGGACTCCGAGGTCTTCCGGCGGCACTTCGACGTCAACCTGATGGGACTGATACACGGCGTCGAGGCGGTCCTGCCGGCGATGCTCGAAGCAAAGTCCGGGATGATCGTCGGGGTCGCGTCGGTGGCCGGCTACCGCGGAATGCCGAACTCCGAGGCGTATGGCGCCACCAAGGCGGCCCAGATCAACCTGCTCGAATCGATGCGGATCGACCTTCGTCGGCGCGGGGTGACAGTGCAAACGGTCTGCCCCGGGTTCGTCAAGACCGAGCTGACGGCGCGGAACACGTTCCCGATGCCGTTCATCATCACCGCCGAGCAGGCTGGCCGGGAGATCGCCGACGGCATTGCGAAGGAGAAGGCCGAGGTGATCTTCCCGCTGCCAATGATGCTGATGATGAAGGCGGCTCGCCTGGTCCCGGTCGCCGCCTGGGCGGCGCTGTTGTCCAGGGTCGCCCGCCGGCCGCAGTGACCCGCCCTGTATGTGATCGAAGGAAGGGACTATGCCCAGAAGGTCCCCGATGAGATATCCTCCGGGGCGGTCGGCGTATATCTTGAGAGGGAGTTGTGATGTCTCGGACGGTGATCGACATCGATGACGACCTGCTCCACGAGGCCGCTCGGTTGCTTGAGACATCGACGAAGCGAGCGACGGTGCATGCGGCGTTACGGGAGGCGGTGGCAGTGCGCCTACGCCGTGAAGATTTGGCGGCGGCGGCCGGCGGCGCCTACGAGGATGCGTTGAATCCCGACATCATGGCCGCAGCGTGGCGATAGCGTCCTACCTTGCCGACACCAGCGCGACTGCGCGGCTGCATCACCCCGAGGTCGCGCAGGCGCTGGGGCCGCTCCTGGACCGTGGACTCGTCGCGACCTGCGGCATCCTGGAACTTGAGTTGACTTTCGCCGCTCGCGCGGGCGATGTACCCGCCACCAGGCGTCGCCGGTCCGGGCTGGAATGGCTGGACACCGCCGATGAGGACTTCCGCGTCGCGATGCACACACAAGTCGAACTCGCCGAGCGCGGGCATCATCGCGCCGCGGCGCTGCCCGATCTGTTGGTCGCGGCCGTGGCGCTGCGACACCGAGTGGCTGTCGTGCACTACGACGGTGACTTCGACCTGATCAGTGCGGTCACGGGGCAGCCGACTCAGTGGGTCGTCCCTCGCGGGTCAGTCGCCTGACCGGTGATGCTGTTACCGTCGTTGGCGTAACTCAAGCACGACAGGGGAGCGCACAGCGCTGAGAGTGCGGGAAACCGCAGACCCTCGAACCTGATCTGGGTAATGCCAGCGCAGGGAGTCGGGATTCGCTGCCGTCTCGCCCCGTCCGATGAGGACTGGGAGGTCCGCAATGTCCACAGAGAGGTCCACAGAGAGGTCCACAGAGAGGTCCACCAGAACTAGCGCGCCGCTCACCCGGTGGCGCACCGTCGACATCGTCATTGCGGCGGTGATCGGCGTCGCCTTCGGGGTCGTCTTCTGGGCCTGGAACCTGCTCGGCACGGTCGTCGGGCCGGCACTGGCGTTCTTCGCCCCCGTCGCCGCGATCCTCAACGGCGTCTTCCTAATGCCGGGCGTGATCGGCGGGCTGGTGATCCGCAAACCCGGCGCAGCCGTGTTCGCCTCGACCCTGGCGGCCGCGGTCTCGCTGCTGCTCGGATCGCCCTACGGCGGCATCATCATCGTGTACGGCCTCGTACAGGGCATCGGCGTCGAGCTCGGATTCGCCCTGACTCGCTACCGCCGCTTCGGCCTCGGGGCCACGCTCATCGCTGCTGTGACCGGGGGTTTGTCGACGTCGATCCTGGACCTCTCGCTGTACTACCCGACCTGGCCGGTCGCCTGGATGGCGTCCTACCTCGGCCTCACCGTGCTGTCCAGCATGGCGCTCGCCGGTCTCGGCGGCTGGTTCCTCGTCCGGGCATTGGCCGCGAGCGGCGCGCTGTCGTCCTTTCCGGTCGGCCAGCGGCGGCTCTGATCACGGCGGCGCGAGGGCCGAGCCGGGTCGTCGCCCGCGGGTTCGGCCTGCGGTACGCCACCCGCCGTGCATGGGCGCTGTCCGACCTCGACCTCGCGGTCGAGCCGGGCGAGCGGGTCCTGCTCACCGGAGCATCCGGTTCCGGGAAGTCCACCCTGATGTACGCCGCCGGCGGCCTGCTCGGCTCCGACTCGGTGGAACTCGCCGGAGACCTGACCGTCGACGGTGAGGCCCCGCCGCTGGCCCGGGACCGGCTCGGGCTGCTGGCGCAGGACCCGGATAGCCAGCTCGTGATGACCCTGGCCGGGGACGACGTCGCCTTCGGCCTGGAGAACGCCGGTGTACCGCGTGCGGAGATCTGGCCGAGGGTCGACGCCGCGCTGCACCGGGTGGGCTTCGGCTACGGGCGGGACCGGCAGACCGACGAGCTGTCCGGCGGGGAGAAGCAGCGGCTGGTGCTCGCCGGGGCGCTGGTCCGCCGGCCGGGACTGCTGCTGCTCGATGAGCCGACGTCGCAGCTGGACCCGGCCGGTGCGGCGCTGGTAAGGGCCGCCGTCACCGCGGCGGTGGCCGACCGGACGGCGACACTGCTGCTCGTCGATCACGACGCCGCGCCGTGGCTCCCACTGATCGACCGGGTGGTCGAGATACTGCCCGACGGCGGCCTCATCGAGCATTCACGCACCTGGCGGCCGACCGAACGGGCGGCGGGGCTGGCCGTTGCCCGGGACGCCGGTGCGGATGCGGCGACGGGGCCGACGCTGCTGTCCGCCGAGGCGGCCGGGTTCAGCTATCCCCGGTCGCCTGTCGCCGCGCTGCCAGCCACCTCGCTCAACCTCGTCGCCGGCCGGACGACGGCGGTGACCGGTCCCAATGGCAGCGGCAAGTCCACCCTCGGCCTGCTGCTCGCCGGGCTTCGCGCACCAGATACCGGGACGGTCCTGGCCTCACCTGGCCTGGCCTGCGGCGTACGGCGGGATCGTCGGAAGCCGTACCAGTGGACCGCCGCCGAACTGGTAACCCGGATCGGGACGGTGTTCCAGAACCCCGAGCACCAGTTCCTCACCCAGCGGCTGCGCGACGAGCTCGCGCTGGGGCCGCTGCGGTCAGGCGCGATGGCCGGCCACGCCCGCGAGGTCGCCTTCGGACTGCTCGAGCGGCTCGGGCTGACGGCGTACGCCGATGCGAATCCGTTCACGCTGTCCGGCGGCCAGCAGCGGAGGCTGTCGGTCGCGACTGCGCTCGCGACATCGCCACAGGTGCTGGTGTTGGACGAGCCGACGTTCGGACAGGACGTGGGCACCTGGCGGGAGGTGGTACGGCTGCTTGCCGAGCTGCGATCCGCCGGGCGGGCGCTGTGCCTGATCACCCACGACCGCGACCTGGTCTCGGTACTCGCCGACGACGAACTGGCTCTCGGCCCCGAGCGCACGGAGGTTCGAAGGTGAGTGCGGGGCTGGTGCTGCGCCCCGCCGCGCAGGTGCGCCTGTCGGCCATCAACCCGGTGGCCCAGCTCGCCGCGCTCGGCATCGTCAGCCTCACCCTGCTCACCACCCTGGACATCGTGACGCCGACGCTCGTACTGCTCGTGGAACTGCTGATGCTGCCGGCGGCGGGTATCCGTTCCCCGGTCGAGCTCATCCGGCGCACCTGGCCGCTGCTGCTCGGCGCGAGCATGGTCGGTCTCGTGAATGTCGTGATCAGCGAAGACGCCGGCCCACTGGTCGGTCTGGGCCTGGCGTTGCGGGTGATCGCCCTGGCGCTGCCCGGCGTACTGCTGGTCGCCTCCACCGATCCGGTCCGGATGGCCGACGCGCTGACCACGCACTGGCGGGTGTCGACCCGCTTCGCCTACGGGGCGTTGGCTGGGCTGCGGCTCGTCCCGCTGCTTATCACCGAGCTGGCCACGATCCGGCTGGCCCGGCGTACCCGTGGGGTGGACGCCGGCCGCAATCCTCTCGTCGCGGCCCGGCGGTTCACCGGCACAATATTCACCCTGCTGGTCGGCGCGATCCGGCGCGGCTCTCGCCTCGCCACCGCGATGGACGCACGCGGCTTCGATTCCGGGATCGCCCGCACGAACGCCCGCGGGTCGGTGCTGCGCCGGCGCGACTGGCTGTACGTCGCCGCTGCGCTCGCCGTCTGCGGCGGCGCCACCGCAGCCAGCATCGCCGCAGGCACCTGGGCGCCCATCTTCGTCGGCTGACCCTGAGGCCGTCGCGGATCGACCATCAAGACGTTCCCGCGGGAACGTTTCCGTGACTCGGCTGCGGCCGAGTCGCAGCCTTTTGTCGGACCCTGAGGCTAGCTTCGAACGTATGAGCGAATCAGTTGCGGGTGTCGTGTCGGTGGAAGAGCTCGGTGAGGACATCTGCCGGCTCGCCGCCTCGCTGGCTGCAGCGACGTCGCGGTGGTTGCTGATGATCGCCGAATTCGACCGGCGCGAGGGCTGGGGCGGGATCGGAGTCAAGTCGTGCGCCCATTGGCTGAGCTGGCGATGTGGGTTGAGCCCAGGCACCGGCCGCGAGCATGTCCGGGTGGCTCGCGCCTTACTTGCCTTGCCGCTCATTGCCGCGGCCTTCGCAGCCGGATCGCTGTCCTACTCCAAGGTCCGTGCGATCACCCGGATCGCCGACCAGGACACCGAGGAGGACCTGCTCGCCCTGGCCTTGTCCGCGACGGCCGCCCAGGTAGAGCGGGTAGTCCGCGGCTGGCGGACTGCCGAGTCTGCCAACGCTCCGGACCAAGACGCCCGGCGGGACGTGAGTTGGCACTGGGACCGGGAAGGAATGCTCATCGTGCGAGCCCGGCTGGGACCAGAGGAAGGCGCACTCTTCCTCGCCGGCTTGGAGGCGGCCCGCGAGTCCGAGTCCGAGTCCGAGTCTGATGCGACCGACGCCCAAACCGAGCAGATTAGGGCGGATGAGTCAGAGATGGCGACCCCGACCGATGACGCCGACGGATTCCCGCGGGAACGTCCAACCGACCCGGCCGCCGATGCACTGGTCAGCCTGGCGCAGACCTACCTGGACCCGGACCCGGACAGGCGCAGCACGGCAGCCCGCCATCAAGTGGTCGTCCACGTCGACGCCGCGGTGTTGGCCGACGACACAGCGGCCGGAGCGGCGCACGTTGAGAACGGCACCGCGCTCAGTCACGCTCAAGTGCGGCGAATCGCCTGTGACGCCGCGTTGGTCGTGCTGTTACGCGACGGAGCCGACGTCCTCGACGTAGGGCGAAAGCGCACGATTCCCACCCGCATGCTGCAGGCGATCTGGGCGCGCGATCGTGCCTGTCGCTTCCCCGGATGCACCGAACGCCGGCGCGATCGTGTGCAGGCGCACCACATCTGGCACTGGGCAGACGGCGGCCCGACCTCGCTGTCAAACCTCGTGCTGCTCTGCCGATTCCACCACCACCTCGTGCACGACGACGGCTTCGGCGTACGCAGGGGTTCCGACGGTGACCTGAGTTTCACCACCCCCAGCGGGATCCCTGTCCCGGAACACCCCACCTGGCTGCGCCCCGACGAAACACCGGCACCGACACTGGCGGCAAAAGAGCCGTTGGCGCAATGGGACGGCCAGCGGCTGGATCTGAACTACGCCGTAAGTGTCCTCCTCAGCCGGCGCAGCTACGTCCACGACCGCCGAGGCCGGAAGACGGCCGCCTGAACCGGGAGCCCCCCCCCGACAGCCCGAGCGGGTCAGCGGCCGACGGCGTACCCCTGCATGCCGCGCGGGTTCGCGGCCGCCCGGAGTACGCCGGTCGCCGGATCGCGTGCTACGGCAGACATCCGCCCGAGCGACCAGCCATCGGAGACGGTGACCAGATGGCCCCGCCGGCGCAGCTCGGCGATGACGTCCGCACCGACTCGTGACTCGACCACCACCTCGCCGAGCGAGCTCTGGCGCGGGAAGAACGAGGACGGAAAGGCGTTGGTGTGCCAGGTCGGCGCATCGATCGCGGCCTGCAAGTCGAGCCCGCGTAGGGTGTGGGCCAACCAGAACACCATCTGCCACTGATCCTGCTGATCGCCGCCCGGCGTCCCGAACGACAGCACCGGCTCCCCGTCGCGTAGCGCCAGCGACGGGCTCAGCGTGGTCCGCGGTCGCTTGCCCGGCGCCAGCGAGTTCGGCAGCCCGTCCTCCAGCCAAAACATCTGCGCCCGCGTACCGAGGCAGAAGCCGAGACCCGGCACCGTCGGGGAGGACTGCAGCCAGCCACCGCTTGGC
Source organism: Geodermatophilaceae bacterium (assembly GCA_013695685.1). Taxonomy (GTDB): domain Bacteria; phylum Actinomycetota; class Actinomycetes; order Mycobacteriales; family Geodermatophilaceae; genus JACCTY01. The sequence continues at coordinate 24,643 of JACCZY010000078.1, forward strand.
GTCGCGGAGATCATGTTTCCCCACCGATCGACCACATCGATGTGACAGGTGTCGCCGCGCGTCGCGCCGGACCGGGCAACCGTCGGCTCGCCCACGCCGGCCGCGGTCGTACCCGCCTGCCTGCCCTCGGTGACGAACTGCGGCAGGCGTGGCGCGCGGCCTCCCGGCGAGCCGGGCCGCAGCTCCATGGAAGCGGTGTCAGAGACGAGCGCCCAGCGCTGCGCCGCGTACTCCACCGACAGCAGGTCGGCCAGCGGGACCTCCACGTCGCCAAACCACGCCTCCCGGTCGGCGAAGGCGAGCTTCGTGGTCTCGACGACGGCGTGTATGAGGTCTGCCTGGTCCATGTCCCGGACCTCGGCGGGGTCGAGCATGCACAGTTGCTGCAGGAACGCCGGCCCCTGGGTCCAGCCGCCCGCTTTTGCGATGGTCCAGCCGTCCCAGTCCACCGTGACGGCCGGCTCGTATCCCGACCGCCAACCGGCCATGTCGGCACCGGTGAGGACGCCGGCGTGCGGCGTACCTGAGTCGTCCATCACCTCGGTCCGCGCGAACTCATCGACGGCGGCGGCGACAAAACCCTCCGACCACGCCCGCAGCGCCGCGTCGATCTGCATCTCCCGGGTCATGCCCACCGCCTCGTCGACGAGCCGACGGTACGACGCGGCGAGGGCCGGCTGCCGGAACAGTGCGCCGGCCGCCGGCGGGTGACCCGCAGGCAGCCACCTCTCGGCCGAACTCGTCCAGTGCCGGGTGAACAGCTCGGCGACGGTACCGATGGTGGCGCTGACACGAGGCAGCAGCGGGTGGCCGTCCTCGGCGTACCCGATGGCGAACCGGAGGACCTCGGCGAGTGACTTCGTGCCGTGGTCGCGGAGTAGCGTGAGCCAGGCTGGTACGGCGCCGGGCACCGTGGCGGGCAGGAACCCGGTTCCCGGCACCAGTTCCAGGCCGAGACCGGCGTAGTGGTCGATGGTGGCCGCCGCCGGAGCCGGGCCCTGTCCACAAAGGACTGTCGGGGTCGGGTTCTCGGCCGTGGTGATGATGGCCGGCAGGTCGCCGCCGGGGCCGTTCAGGTGTGGCTCTACGACGTGGAGTGTGAACGCGACGGCGACGGCGGCGTCAAAGGCGTTGCCGCCGTCCTCCAGCACGGCCATCCCCGACTGGCTGGCAAGCCAGTGCGTCGAGGCCACCATGCCGAACGTGCCTGCCAGTTCCGGTCGTGTCGTGAACATGGCTAGGAATCTATCGGCAGGTCCGCGCGGAGCAGGCTCCAGAGCAACTCGTCGTGCTTTCGGCCGTCGCCGTACCGGTAGGACTGACGCAGCCGACCCTCCTGGGTGAAGCCGGCGTTCTGGGCGACCCGCGCCGAGGCGGGGTTCTCCGCCGCGTGGATCAACTCGATCCGGTCGATGGGCAGCTGCAAGAAGACCCACCGGCACAGGGCGGTGACGGCACCCGAGGCGACGCCGCGGCCGCGGGCGGGCGGGGCGGTCCAGTAGCCGATCTCCGCGTCGCCCTGGTCGTAGTCGATCTGGTGCAGGGACACCGAGCCGACCAACTCCCCGCTCAGCCCGTCGACGACGGCAAGCGAGACGTGGTCGCCCTCGCTCCAGTCGGCGCGGCGAGCTATCCATGCGGCGGCGTCGGCCCGGCTGTGCACAGGCGAGGCGTTCCACAGCGCGATCTCGGGGTCCGTCCCGGCCGCGAGCACGGCGTCGGCGTCGGCGGCCGACCAGGGGCGCAACAGGATCGTCCCCCAGCGGATCTCGGCGGGTTCCGGTACCGACGTCACGGTGCCCAGCCTCGCACCTCCCGCCGTTGGGGCCAACGATCAGGCACCCTGAGCGTTGCCGGTCCTCTCCTAGCTTCCAGCAGAGGTACGGCGACGGTAGGAGAGGACGGCGTCCGCGCCCTCAGCCCTGGACGGAGTCGATCCCATGAGCCATACCCACCTGCCGGTCTCCGTCGACGACGAACAGCCCACCGACCCCTGGCTCGTCGCGCAACGCCGCCGAGCCGTGTTCCTGCTGGCGCTGGTACTCGTTCCGGTCGGGCTGGCGACCCTCGTCGGGCTGGTGGTGCTCTGGCCGGACGGAGAGGAGAGCGCCGCGCGACAGGCCGCGGTCGAGCAGGTGCTTCCCGGCAGCTTGTTCGTCGATGCGACGGTGCTGAACGTCGAGGCGGTCGACTGCTCCGGCCCCGCCCTCGGACCGGGCTCGCCGGTCCCGGCAACTCTCACCTGCGCGACCGTGCTCGCCCGGGTGGAGGAGGGTTCTGAGGCGGGCACCGCCGTACAGATCGACATCCCGGCCGACGTCTTCCTCGCCGGGTTCGAACCCGGCGACCAGCTGCGCCTGCTGCGCAGCCCGGCCTTCGAGGACATCCCGGTCCGGTACAGCTTCACCGACTTCGGCCGCGAGCGGCCGCTCACCCTGCTGGCGCTGGCCTTCGCCGTCGTCGTGGTGGCGGTAGCCCGGCTGCGCGGGGCGGCAGCATTGGTCGGCCTGATCTTCGCCTTTGTGATCATGGTCAAGTTCATGCTTCCCGGGCTGCTCAACGGCGAGCCACCCGTGCAGGTCGCGCTCGTCGGCTCAGCGGCGATCATGTTCGTCGTGCTGTACCTCGCGCACGGCTTCTCCGCGCGCACCACGACGGCACTCGCCGGAACGATGTTCGGGTTGGCCCTCATCGCCGGACTCGGATCGTGGGCGGGTTCGACGGCACGGCTGACCGGGTTGGGCAGCGAGGAGAACCTCACCCTCACCTACCTGACCAGTCAGATCGACCCGGCTGGGATCGTGCTCTGCGGGATCATCGTCGCCGGACTCGGCGTACTCAACGACGTCACGATCACGCAGGCCTCGGCGGTTTGGCAGCTGCACGAACTCGCCCCAGAGCTGTCCGCGCACAAGCTGTTCACCAGCGCGATGCGGATCGGGCGGGATCACATCGCCTCCACCGTCTACACGATCGTCTTCGCGTACGCCGGCGCGGCGCTGCCGGCACTGCTCCTGCTCGAGATCTACCAGCGGCCGTTCGTGGACACCGTCACCGGCGAGGTGATCGCCGAGGAGGTGGTCCGTACCCTGGTCGGCGGCATTGGCCTCGTCCTGGCGGTCCCCGTGACCACCGCGGTCGGCGTACTGCTGGTGAAGTCGGTAAGCCGCCGCGATCCGATTCCGGACCGTCAGGACACGAAGACCAGCGCCTCGGCCAAGGGCTTGCGAACGAGGTCGGGGACGCGGCAGTCCGGTGCCGGATAACCCACCGGAAAGAGGATGAACGGCCGCTCGTTCGGCGGCCGTTTCAGGATCGCCGACAGAAAACCCATCGGACTGGGCGTGTGCGGGACAGTGGCCAGGCCCATCGTGTGCAGAGCGGCGACGAAGAGACCGCAGGCCAGCCCGACGCTTTCGCTGACGTAGTAGTTCTTGCGCGATCGGCCGTCCGGCAGCACCGCCTGCTTCTGCGCGAAGACGACCACCAGCCACGGCGCAACGTCGAGATAGTCCTTGTGCTCGTCGGTGCCCAGCCGGGCCAGCGCCTCATGCCACTCGGGCACGTCCCGCTCGCGGTAGAAGCGGCGCTCCTCGAGCTCTGCGGCCAGCCTGATCCGGTGCCGAACGTCCGCATCACTGACCGCGACGAAGGTCCACGGCTGCAGGTGCGCCCCGGACGGCGCGGTGTTGGCGGCGCCGACGGCCAGCTCGATCGCCTCGCGAGGCACCGGGTCCGCGCTGAAGGAACGGATGCTGCGGCGGCGATCCAGATGATCGAGGAACTTCCGCCCTCGACGCAGGCCGTCGGCGAGCGGTAACCGCTCCGGCCGGTACGGAACGAAATTCGGCTGGCTCATCACGCCATCATGGCTGCCGATGTGCGCGATGAATCGACCCCCGCAACCGGGTGACCTCAGCCTTGCCCCGGCGACCCCAGCCTGCTCCGGGAATGCAACGGGCGCCGAGGCCGCTCAGATGGTGATGGCGACCTTCCCTCGCGCGTTCCCGGCCTCGAGGTGGCGGATGGCCTCCGGCACTCGATCCAGCGAGTAGGTCTTGTCGATACTCGGCGTCACCGTGCCCGCCTCAATCAGGTCGGTGAGCCGTTCGAGGTCGCTGGAGCGGTCTTTGGCGATAAACATGGTCAACCGCTGACGGACGAACAGTGACAGGGCCAGGGCTCGCAACTGTCGGTCGATGCCCCGGTCACGTTGCCGCCTTCCTCACCACCGGTGATGACAGCCGTCCCGGTGGACGTGAGCGCGCGCCGCAGGCGTGACAGTGCGGGGTTCCCGGCGATGTCGAGGATCAGGTCGTAGCGGTGCGCACACCTTCTGCCCTTGCTCGACACGGCCGACGTCGCGCAGACCCTGCAAGGCGGTGATCGCTGAACCGGAACCACCGCCGCCTGCTCGAAGGAGACGTTCACCGGCTTGCGGGCGAGCATGTCTTCCCGAGCCACGGTGTGCCCGGCTCACCAGCCGACGCCGCCGGACTCGACGCCGCCGGACTCAAGGTAGGCCCGGCTGAGGCCCGGACGCCGGGTCATCAGCCGGCTCCCTACCGACGGCGTACGCGCTCCGGCACCGGAACACCAGGCGGTACGTCTGGGGCGCTCACCGGATCCGCCCAACCTGACACGGCCGGGAGTACGCCGGCCCAGCCGCCGGCCGCCACGTCCTCCGGCTCGTCGACGGGCGGCCCGGTCCGCACCTTCACCGACGCCTCATCCAGGGACAGGGCGATGACCGACGTCGCGGCCAGCTCCTTGCGGGTGGGCTGTCGCGTCGCGGCCCACTGGCCGGGCGCCAGGTGCTCGGTGACGCATTCGAGCGCGCGCACCTTCTCCGTCGCGTCCGTCACGAGCCGAGGTACGCCGAAGATGACCGCCGACCGGTAGTTCATCGAGTGGTGGAACGCCGAGCGGGCCAGCACGATCCCGTCCAGCAGCGTCACCGTCACGCAGACCGGCTGGCCCGGGGTGCTCATCAGCGGGCGGGCAGCCACCGAGCCGTGCAGGTACATCGTCTCCGCGTCGACGCCGTATCCGGTGGGGAGCACGACCGGGGTGCCGTCGGCGATGAAACCGAGGTGGCAGATCAGCGCCTCCGACAGGACGTCGTGCAGAGCAGCGCGGTCAGTCGCCGCACGTTCCCGGTGCCGGCCGAGCCGGGTGCGGGGGCTCCCGGACAGTGCTGTTGTCGCGGGCGGGGTCGTCATGCCGGACACGGTAGGCGACGCCTTGGTACCTGCCTGCCCGCTCGTCGGGCAATGACGGTCCGCGGCTTTCCGGGCGTATCCGCGCGCAGGCACGGGGCGCGACCCCACTTAGCTGGGCCGAGCCCATGCACGCGCTGCTCGCCGCGGTGTCCGGCTGGCCAAGGCGTACGGGCTCGCGCATCGCGGCCACCTGAGCCTGATCGAGGACGACCTGCTCGAACTGAGCACCACCGCCCGCTCGCTACTCGGGACGGACCTGCCCCTGATCGGTGCCGACGTGACCGTAGAGCAGTTCCTGCGCGTGCTCGACGGCTATCACCCGAAGTTCGCTGCAGGCGAGCAGTTCTCCTACTGCAACGGCGGCCTCGGTTTCTGGCTGCACGAATGGGCAACAGTGACGCTGCTGGGCTCCGACGCCGGTGTTTCCTTCCGAACCGTCCCTGACCCGGTTGCGCACATGACGCACACGGTCCTGTCGAACACCTCCGACGGCGCCTTGCCGACCACCCGTCATCTCGACCAATCGCTCGGTACGTCGCAGGGTCCACCGGCTGCGAACTCGCACGTCGTCGTATCCGCATCAGCAGGGATGTATTCACGGCGAACCGAACTGATCCTCATGGGCGTATCCACCGCAACCGCCCACAGCATGAGGAGACGTCATGAACCCCCGGAGGGACGCCGTACCGGCCCAGTCGGCCGTCGGTACCGCGCTTGCGGCGCTGACCAGCTGCCCGGCCTGCGGCGCTCCGGCAGAGATCACCCGCCGCGACGTACTCGAGAGCACCGACGGACCCATCGAACATGTCGGAGTGCGCTGCGTCCAGCGGCACATCTTCCTGATGCCGACGTTCCTTCTCGACCGGGTCACTCAGTCCCAGTCGTAGAACCCGCGGCCGGACTTCTTGCCCAGCTCACCGCGCGCCACCATCTCGCGCAGCAGCGCCGGCGGGTCGAACCGCGGTCCGAGGGTGGACGCGAGATGCGAGGCGATCCCGAGCCGGACGTCGAGGCCGACGAGGTCGGTCAGCCGGAGCGGACCCATCGGCCAGCGGTAGCCCAGCCGCATCCCCGCGTCGATGTCCTCCGCCGAGGCCACCCCCTCCTCGACCATCCGGATCGCCTCCAGGCCGACGGCGACGCCCAGCCGGCTGGTCGCGAACCCCGGCGAGTCCCGTACGACGATGGCCTGCTTGCCCAGAGCGGCGACCCAGCCCTGAACGCGCTCGAGCAGCTCGGCTGCAGTATCCGGATGGTGCACGAGTTCGACGAGCGCGCTGGCCGGCACCGGGTTGAAGAAGTGCATCCCGCAGAAGCGTTCTGGCCGCTCCAGCGACGCGGCGAGGTTCGTCACCGACAGCGAGGAGGTGTTCGTCGCCAGTACGGCGTCCGCACCGGCCACCGCCTCCAGCCGTCGCAGCACCGACGACTTGAGCGCCGCATCCTCGGGCACCGCCTCGACGTACAACGCCGCGTCTGGAGGCAGCTCCGCTGCCTCGGTCACGGCCGACACCCGACCCAACGCCTCGGTCGCCGAGGCGAGCTTGCCCTTCTCCTCGGCCTTGCCCAGCGTTCCCGCGATCCGCTGCGAGGCAGCGTTTGCGCGGTCTTGGTCAGCCTCCAGGACGACCACCGACGAACCGACCGCGGCGAAGGCGTGCGCGATCCCCGCACCCATGGTTCCTCCCCCGACGACGACCACCGCAGCCGGAGGTCGGCTCACCGCTGCAGTGCCTTCGTCTCGAGGAACTCCTCGAGCCCGGCCACCCCGAGTTCCCGACCGTTGCCGGACTGCTTGTACCCACCGAAGGGAGCCATGAAGTTCCACCGGCCGCCGTTGACGTCCACCTGGCCCGCCTCGAGCCGGCGGGCTACCGCGAGGGCGCCGTCCGGGTCGGCTCCGAAGACGCCGGCCGCCAGCCCGTACGGCGTTCCGTTCGCTATCCGCACCGCGTCGTCGACGTCGGTATAGGGCAGTACGGCGATGACGGGCCCGAAGACCTCGTTCTGCGCCAGCTCGGAGTCCTCGGCCACGTCGGCCAGCACGGTCGGTTGAACGAAGTACCCCGTGGACAGCCCTTCCGGCACCTCGGTGCCGCCGGTGACGAGCCGCGCACCGTTGTCCTGTGCCCGGGCGATGAAGCCCCTGACCCGCTCGCGCTGCGCCTGGCTGACCAGCGGGCCGAGCCTGGTGCTCTCGTCCATCGGGTCACCGGCCTGGTGGGACTGCGCGGTCTTCGCCGCCGCGGCCAGCGCCTCGTCGTACCGCTCGACCGGGACGAGCAGCCGGCTGAACGCCGTACACCGCTGGCCGGCGTTGGTGAAGCACTGCGAGACGGTGGACTTCACGGCCTTGGCGAAACCCTCGTCGTCCAGGTCGGACAGCACGACGCTGGCCGACTTGCCGCCAAGTTCGAGGGCGACCCGCTTGATCGTCTCGGCCGCCAGCTGGGTGATCCGCTTGCCGGCCCGCGCGGACCCGGTGAAGGAGATCATGTCGATGTCCGGATGCGCCGCCATCGCCTCGCCGACGACCGGCCCGGTCCCTGACACCAGATTGAACACACCCGGCGGCAGGCCCACCTCGTCGAGGATCGCGGCGAACTCGTAGGCGATCAGCGGGGCGACCTCGCTCGGCTTGAGTACGACCGTGCAGCCCGCCGCCAGCGCCGGGGCGACCTTGGCGACCACCTGGTGCAGGGGGTAGTTCCACGGCGTGATCGCACCGACGACGCCGATCGGCTCGCGGACTATCAGCGAGTTGCCGACCTCGGTCTCCCACTCGTAGCTCTCGGCCAGCTTCGCGTACGTCTTGAGCGTCCCGATCGGCGTACCGATCTGCACCAGCTTGGCGATCCGCAGCGGCGAACCCATCTCCCGCGCGACGACCTCAGCCAATGCGTCGGTGCGGTCCACGAGAATGTCGGCGATCTTCGACAGGTACGCCGCCCGTTCGCTCGCCGCCGTCTGCGACCAGCCGGGGAGCGCCGCACGAGCGGCGGCCACGGCGGCGTCGACGTCGGCCGATGCACCGGCCGGCACCTGGGCCATTACCTGCTCGGTGAAGGGGTTGACGACATCGATCAGCTCGGTGCCCGACGAGGGAATCCAGCGTCCATTGATATAGAGCTGGGCGTAGAGCTGAGTCGAATCCGGGTGTGCTCCAGTGACAGGCATGACCCGTTCGTACAAGCGAGTGTGTTCCCGTGTCAAACGCGCGCCCGCGTCAGGGCGATCCGGCGGAGCCGAGGTGTCCGAGATCGGCGGATACGGTGGTCATGGTGAACGGCGATCCCCGCACCGCAGCGCCGTGGGTGGATGCGGTGCTGGACGTCCAGCCGATGCCGCCGATCGAAACGATCGCCGCCGCTGCCTTGCTGGCTCTCGCGGGCATCCTCGTCCCGGGCGTGTGGCCCCGGACGAGGCATCTGCTGACGATCGCGCACGAGGGTGGCCATGCCCTGATGGCGTTGCTCACCGGCCGGCGGCTGGCCGGTATCCGGTTGCACTCGGACACTTCCGGCCTCAGCGTCTCGGTGGGCCGAACCACTGGTGTGGGCATGGTCGCGACGCTCGCGGTCGGCTACCTGACCCCCTCGGCGCTCGGGCTGGCCGCCGCGGCGACCCTGGCCTCCGGCCGGGTGACGGCGATGCTCTGGGGGACGCTGTTGCTCCTCGCCGGGGTACTGCTGCAGATCCGCAACTTCTTCGGCTTCGGCCTGTTGCTCGTCGCCGGCGGCTTGGTGCTCGCCGTGTCGTACTGGGCACCGGCGGAGATACAGACCCTCGTCGCCTACCTGCTCGCGTGGTTCCTGCTGCTGGGCGGTATCCGCCCGGTCCTCGAACTCGCCCGCACCCGCCGGGCCACCCGGATCGGCACGTCCGACGCTGACCAGCTCGCCCGGCTCACCGGCCTGCCCGCAGGTGTCTGGGTCGTGCTCTTCCTTGCCGGGGCGGTCGTGCTGGCAGGGCTCGGTGTCCGGCTGCTCAGCGGCATCTGATCGCGCGATTGCTTGAGGATCTCAGGGCGGCGACCGCCCACCCAGTCGGGGGTCCGGGCCCGGACGGCCGCCGCGCAAACATCCTCCCACGTCCACGCTCACCCGGCCGGGCCAATGGCAGGGAAGGGACGCCGAGTGGGCGATTCCGTCCAGTAGCAGTCGCGCTTGTGGGTACCGGCGCCGCCCCCGATGCGACGCCGGTACCGATGCCCCTGAGAGGGGCGCTCATGGCCGCCAAGGCGTGAGCCGCAGCGGGCTCGGCCGCCACCCGGCCGGTTCCACCCCTTCCGAGGTGTCACATCTACTGCTGTCATGGTGAAATGACGTCCGTCGGATGCCTTGCCAGTCAGCAGGTCACGAGTTCGGGGACATTTCCTACGCTACGGATGGACTCGGCGCAGAATGTCTCCAGCCGGGGACGGAGACATCGTGGGGCGGCGAGACGCGGCAGTGGCGCTTGGCGAGTTGCTGGCCGATCCCGGCTTTCCGTATCGGGGCCGGTGGGCCCTGCTCGGCACGACCCCCCGCCGCGGGATCTGCGACGCGTTCGGCATGACGGCGCGGCACCGCGCCCAACTCGTCGCACTCTGGGAGTCCTCGCCCGGAGGGCTTGCACTCGCGCACCCCGACGTCCTCGGCGAGCAGTCGCGCCGCGGCAATGTTCAGCCGGATGTGGCACGGCCGGCCCGGGACTACCACTCCGTCTGGGTACTCGAGGACCATCACATCGGAGCCGATCGGCGGCCGAGGGAGCACCGCACCACCCAGACCCTGGCCGCCGATGTCGACGAACTTCGGCACATCACCCTGCGGATCGACGCCGACTGTGTAGCCGTCGACGTCGAGCAGGGTGGGCGGGCCAGCGGGGGGATCACCAGGATCACCGAGGGCCTCTGGGGACAGCGAATCGTCCTCGACCGACCGGCGGCGCGAGGTGAGCACCGGAACCTCGTCTACACGACCTATTTCCGCTACGCCGAGGATCCGCCGCCGGAGTTCCGCCGATCGGGGGGTAGTGACCCGCACGCACACATCGAGATCCGCGTGCAGTTCCACCCTGACTGCCTGCCCACGGAGATCTGCCATTGCGTGTGGCCGACGCTGGACCGGCCTCCCCTGACCGAGGCTGTCCTGCAGTTGGATGAGGCACACAGCGCAGCCATGGTGTTCAACATCCTGCAACCCGGAGGGTTGGTCGGCTTCCGATGGACCTGGCCGGACCAGAGCTAGCCGTGAGCTAGCCGACGAGGACCGCGAGCAGGAGCATGATCGCCACGCCGAGCACGACGGTCCAGCCGACCGCCACCCCGAAGCTGAGGTCGAATAGCGACATCAAGCCGAAGGAGACCAGCCCGGCGAGCAGCAGCAGAGCGACAGTGAGGTAGAGCAACCTGGTTCGTGTCGAATGTCGTCTGACCGCCATGCGGCCAGTATCCGCAATCCCGCAAGCTGTTCAAGACGCCAGAGGGACGAAGATCACGCGATGTGCTAGGGAACACGGTGGCAGTGCCGAACCAAGAATGCGAGTGGCAGCGCGACATCGCCAGCCGTGGGGGGGCGCCGGACAAGCGGCCTGTGGCGATGCACCAACAACGCGCGGGGCGCTTCGTTCAGTTGTCCACAGATTTCTGCGCGGGGGGTTGACATGCCTCGCAGGCGATAGTATCGAACACATGTTCGAGCACGCAATCAGCGCGGACCGCGAGATCATCGATCGGCTCCGCGAGGCCGAACGGCAGATCGCGGTCCTGCACGCCGAGCAGCTGGACATGATCACCGAGATGTACCGCCGCGCACGGGACTGGATCAGTGCCCCGGCCGATACGCCTGGGCTGGTCGATGCCGCAGAGGTCGCCGCCGCAGAGATCGGGGTGGCGCTGCGGATCGCAAGGCGCTCGGCGGTGGATCGGCTCGGCCTGGCCGTGCACGTCTTGCAGGGTTTGCCAGCCACGGCTGCGGCGCTGCGCTCCGGGGAGGTGAGCTTGGCCAAGGCGCGGATCATTGCCGACGCCACCGCCGACCTGACCGACCAGCACACCGCCGAGGTGGAAGCGCGGGTGCTGCCTCGGGCTGGCCGGCAGACCCCGGCCGGGCTGGGCGTGTCGGTAGCCCGCGCGGTGCTCGCC
>JACCZY010000213.1 GCA_013695685.1 Geodermatophilaceae bacterium
GCGCCGATCGCGTCCATGACTGTCGAGTCGTTGAGCGTCGTGACGTCGCCGAGCTCACGCTTTTCGGCCAGGTCCTTGAGCAGCCGTCGCATGATCTTGCCCGAGCGGGTCTTCGGCAGCTCCGGCACGAGCATAACCTGGCGGGGTTTGGCGATCGGGCCGATCTCCTTGCTGACGTGCTGGCGCAGTTCTTGGATGAGCGCCTCTCCGGCGTCGGCATCGTCCTCAGCCGACTCGCTGGCCGAGCCGCGCAGGATGACGAAGGCGACGATCGCCTGCCCGGTCGTGGGATCTGACGCTCCGACCACCGCGGCCTCGGCCACCTTCGGGTGGCTGACCAGGGCCGACTCCACCTCGGTGGTCGAGATCCGGTGGCCGGAGATGTTCATGACGTCGTCGACGCGGCCGAGCAGCCACAGGTCCCCGTCGTCGTCCTTCTTGGCGCCGTCGCCGGCGAAGTACATGTCGGCGAAACGCGACCAGTAGGTGTCCTTGTACCGCTGGTCGTCACCCCAGATTCCGCGCAGCATTGCCGGCCACGGCTCCGTGATGACGAGGTACCCGCCCTGCCCGTCGCCGACGGGCTGGCCGGATTCGTCGACGACATCGACGGAGATACCGGGCAGCGGGATCTGCGCCGAGCCGGGCTTCGTGCTCGTGACGCCGGGCAGCGGGCTGACCATGATCGCGCCGGTCTCGGTCTGCCACCAGGTGTCCACGACGGGCGCCTTGTCGTGGCCGATGTGCTCGCGGTACCACATCCACGCCTCGGGGTTGATCGGCTCGCCGACGCTACCCAGCAGTCGGAGGCTGGACAGGTCGAAGCCGTCGGGGATGTCGTCGCCCCATTTCATGAACGTCCGGATTGTCGTGGGCGCGGTGTACAGGACAGTCACGCCGTACTTCTGCACGATCTCCCAGAACCGGCCCCGGTGCGGCGTGTCCGGCGTCCCCTCGTACATCACCTGCGTTGCGCCGTTGGCCAGCGGCCCGTAGACGATGTAGCTGTGCCCGGTCACCCAGCCGATGTCCGCCGTACACCAGTAGACGTCGGTGTCCGGCTTGAGGTCGAAGACCGCGTGGTGGGTGTACGCCACCTGGGTCAGGTAACCGCCGGTGGTGTGCAGGATGCCCTTGGGTTTGGCCGTCGTACCCGAGGTGTAGAGGATGAACAGGGGGTTCTCGCTGTCGAAGGCCTGCGCCTCGTGCGTCTCGGACTGGCCGTCGACGAGGTCGTGCCACCAGACGTCGCGTCCCTCGGTCCAGGGCACGTCGTCACCGGTTCGCCGTACGACGAGGACCTTGTCCACGTCGGTGCCCTTGATCGACTCGTCCACAGCGGGTTTGAGTGCCGACGACTTGCCCCGTCGGTAGCCGCCGTCGGCGGTGATCATGACCTTCGCGCCCGTGTCGCCGATCCGGCTGCGTAGCGCGTCGGAGGAGAAGCCGCCGAAGACCACCGAGTGGGGGGCACCGAGGCGGGCACAGGCGAGCATCGCGACTGCCGCCTCGGGGATCATCGGCAGGTAGATCATCACCCGGTCGCCTTGCCGTACGCCGAGTTCGGTCAGCGCGTTGGCTGCCTTGCAGACCTCGCGCTGCAGGTCGGCGTACGTGACGGTGCGGGTGTCGCCCGGCTCGCCTTCCCAGTGGATCGCGACCTTGTCCCCGTTGCCGGCCGCGACGTGCCGGTCGACGCAGTTGACGCTCGCGTTGAGTTCACCGCCGACGAACCACTTGGCGAACGGTGGATCCCACTGCAGCGCCCGGTCCCAGTCCTTGGCCCAGTCCAGCCGACGCGCCTGCGTCTCCCAGAACGTCAGCCGGTCTTCCTTGGCCTCGTCGTACGCCGCCGCAGTGACGTTGGCGTTGGCGGCCAGCTCGGCCGGCGGGTCGAAGTGCCGGGTCTCGGTGCTGAGGTTGGACAGGGCCGGGCCGTCGCTCATGGATCTACCTCCGCTGGTCTGCGCTGCGTGCCTCCACCGTATTGGCTCGTGCCGCATGCGGCAGCGCCTGCTCGGCCGGGTACGGCGAGTGGGAACGGCTGTGCGCCGAATGGGTCCGGTCCGGCCTTGGATCAGGCAGGTCTGTGCGGACGCCGCGCGCGGACGCCGGGTCGGTACGCCGGTAACGCCGGTAGCGCCGGTAGCGCCGGTCGGTAGCGCGGGCAGCGCCGGCCGGTAGCGTGCCGAGGTGACCGCCACCGACCCCTTGCAGTCGTTGCTCGGACTGCCGGGCGTCGCCGACGCGGCGGCTGCCGCGCGGACGGACATCGACCGACTCCTGTCCCACCGGGTGCTGCGGCGGCAGAGCGCACCGGTGAGTGCGGAATCGGCGCTGCGTGGCGCCCGCGCTTCGGCCGCCTTGGCCGGCTCGGCCTACCAGCTGGAGGCGGTCCGTGCCGGGGGGATCGACGATCCGGTGCTGGCCGGAGCGCTGCGCGTGTCGGCGGCGCTCGGCTCCTTCGTCGGTACCTGGAGCCGCGCGCCGTTGCAGGTGCTAGCCCGGCTGCACGTCCTGGCCGCGACCGACCTGGCGCCGCCGGACCGGCTGGGCCGTCCGATCGGCGCCCCCGCCGTGGCCGCCCGGCTGGCCGCCCTTGCCGATCTGCTGACCGCCGTGAGCGACGTCCCCGCAGTCGTGCTGGCGGCCGTCGTACACGGTGAGCTCCTGGCGATGGCGCCGTTCGGCAGCGCGGACGGCGTGGTGGCGCGGGGGGCGTACCGGCTGACCCTCGTCGGCCGCGGCCTGGACCCGAAGTCGGTCAGCGTCCCGGAGGTCGGGCATCTCGAACTCGGCCGGGCGTACGACGCCGCGCTGGCCGGGTACCGGTCCGGCGATGTCGACGGGGTGGCCGAGTGGGTACGGCACTGCTGCACCGCTGTCGGGCTGGGCGCTCGGGAGGGATTGGCGGTGTGCGAGGCGATCCGGCGAGCCGAGAGCGAGTGAGCATCGCAGCGAGGAGCGGAATGAGCGGAGTGCGCGCAGCGCACGGGGTAGCGGGCAATCCGGGGTGACGCGCGGACGGCGCCTCGTCGTTGCGAGACGCCGTCGCGGTACGGCCGACCGGGCTACCAAGCGTGCACCTTCTCGACGGGCGCGGGCCTCGCGGTCCGCCCCGACGTGCCTCCCGCGGCTGGTCGCGCGTGGGTACACCGGCGGTCGTACACACCCTGAGGTGTACCTCTGTTTCTACGCCGGATGCCCGCGAGACGGAAGGGGTACGCCGGGAGTTTCGCCTGTACCTACCGATCCCTGATCATGGATCTGCCCACAGTGCCGCCGCAGGATCACCAGGGCGCGAGGGCGAGCCCGATGGCCGCGGTCAGAATCACCGCGGCCACTGTGCCGGCCGCAGCGGTGAGCCACGCGCCGCTGACCGCGGCCAGCGCGAGGCCGGTGGCCCCGACGAGCAGCGGGCCCGCGATGGACACCGCGACTCCGGTGCGGATGCGGGTCGGCAACCCACCACCGGAGCGTGACGGCTGGTTCCGGGCGGTCCGACCGAAGAGCATGGCCGCAACGATGACGGCCAGGACGCAGAGCCAGCCGAGCAACGACATCAGCCGGTGGCCTGCGAGCGGCGCCGGGAGTACCACGCCAGACCGGCGACTGCCGCCCCGACGCCGACGGCCGCGCCGGCCAGGATCTGTCGGGGCGGCCGCGGAAGGACACCGAGCCGGCTGCGCAGGGAAACCGGGTTGGTGAAAGTGAGCACCGGCCAGCCCCGCTCGAGGGCGACTCGGCGCAACACCCTGTCCGGGTTGACTGCGGTGGGGTGGCCGACGGCCTCCAGCATCGGCAGGTCCGTGCTCGAATCGCTGTACGCGTGGCAGTCGGCGAGGTCGTAGCCGCGGCGGCCGGCCAGGTCGCGCAAGGCCGCAGCCTTTGCCTCGCCGTAGTTGTAGTACTCGATCTCGCCGGTGTAGAGCCCCTCGGCGACCACCATCCTCGTCGCCACCACGTGGTCGGCGCCGAGCATCGCGCCGATGGGGCCAACCACCTCCTCGCCGCTGGTGGACACGATCACGACGTCGCGGCCCTCGCTCCGGTGGGCCTCGATGAGCTCCGCCGCCTCCTCGTAGATCAGCGGGTCGACTATGTCGTGCAGCGCCTCCTCGACGATGTCACGGACCTGCGCAACGTCCCAACCGGTGCACATTGCCGTGATGTGGGCGCGCATTCGCTCCACCTGGTCCTCGTCGGCACCGGAGACCATGAACACGAGCTGGGCGTACGTCGAACGGAGCACCGCCCGGCGGTTGATCAACCCTCCCTGGAAGAACGGCCGGCCGAAGGCGAGCGCGCTGGACTTGGCGATGATCGTCTTGTCCAGATCGAAGAACGCCGCCGCGCGGGTCACCGGTCGAGAATAGGTGTGCCGCCGCGCGGGGAGGGTGGTACGACGCGGCGTGTCCACAGCCGCGTTCGCGCCGTCCACAGGCGGCGGACGGCGGTGGTACCCCGAGACCGCACCGGGTTGGCTCGCCGTCATGGAGCGGGTACTCGTGCTGACCGCCGACGAGGTGTTGCTCGACGACATCCTGCGGCTGGTCGCCGCGGCGGGGTGCGAGGCCGACGTCAGCCGTGACGTGGGACAGATCCGCGCGCGGTGGCGGATGGCACCGCTGGTGCTCGTGGGCGGTGACCTGCTCGCCGCCGCAGCCAAGGCAGGATTGCCGCGCCGGGACGGGACGCTGCTGCTGTGCCGGCATCCGCTGCAGCAGGCGGACTGGTCGCTTGCCGTGGACGTCGGCGTAGCCCACGTGCTCACTCTGCCGGCGGCCGAGAGCGCAGTGATCGGGGCGCTGGCCGACGCGGCGGAGACCGCCGCTGCCCCCGGATGGCTGGTCGGTGTGGTCGCCGGCCGCGGTGGCGCGGGGGCAAGCGTCGTGACCGCCGCGCTGGCAGTCACCGCTGCCCGCCTCGGCCGCAGCGCACTCGCCGTGGACGCCGACCCGCTCGGCGGTGGCCTCGACTTGCTCTTCGGTGCGGAGGAGGTGTTCGGGCTGCGCTGGCCGGAGCTGACCGAAGTGTCCGGCCGGCTGTCCGCTGTCGCCTTGCACCAGGCGTTGCCTTCGGCGTACGGCGTCTCGATCCTGGCCCATCAGCGGGGCCGCGTCTGCGATCCGGGGGCGGAGGCAATGCTGGCGGTGGCCCGGACCGGCCGCCGGGCCGGTGACGTGGTGGTGGCGGACCTGCCCCGCCAGATGGGCCCGGGATCGTCGGCGCTGGGCGCGGCCGCCGATCTCGTCCTCCTCGTCGTGCCGGCCGAGGTCAGAGCCTGCGCGGCCGCCGCACGGGTAGCCGACGGCCTTTCGCTGGTGACCGAGTCGGCCCGGATCGTCGTCCGGACCGTTCGCGGCGGCACCCTCGGGCCGGACGTGGTCGCCGACAACCTCGGACTTCCGCTGGCGGGTGTGCTGCGGACCGAGTCCGGCCTGACCGCTGCGTTGGAGCGTGGCGAGGCACCTGCCGGCCGCGGGCGCGGACCGGTGGCGGCCTTGGCCCGCGCCGTGCTGCGCGATCTCGACCGGCCGGTACGCCGACGTGCGGCATGAGCACGAACCCGCCGACCTCCGCCGACTTCGCTCCGGTGGTCGGCGCCCGGACGGAGGCGCACCCGTGATGGATCCGACGACGGCCGATGTGACCACACCGATCGTCGACCGGGTCCGCCGGCGGCTGGCCAGTTCGGGGTTGTCGCCGAGCAGGCCGGCCGTGGCCGGATTCGTGCGTGCGGAGAGCGGCGGGCTGCTCACCGACGCGCACCTGTTGCAGCTGGTCCGCGAGGCGGAGGACGAGATGAGCGGCGCCGGCGCGGTGGAGCCCCTGCTGCGTGATCCGGAGGTCACCGACGTCCTCGTCAACGGGCCGGAGGAGGTGTGGATCGACCGCGGCAGCGGCCTCGAACGGGCGGCGGTGCGCTTCGCCGACGACGCCGCCGTACGACGCCTGGCGGCTCGCCTGGCCGCTGCGGCTGGTCGCAGACTCGACGATTCAGCGCCGTGGGTAGACGCCTCGCTGCCGGACGGCACCCGGCTGCACGCCATCCTGCCCCCGGTGTCGGTCGGGGCGACACGGCTGTCGCTGCGGGTGCTGCGGCCCCGAGCGTTCGGCATGGACGACCTGATCGTCGCGGGGACGGTGACCGAGCAGTCCCGGATGCTCCTGACCGACATCGTCCGCGGCCGGCTCGCCTTCCTCGTCAGTGGCGGCACCGGCTCCGGGAAGACGACGCTGCTGTCCACCCTGCTCGGCCTGGTCGACCCGGCCGAGCGGATCGTCCTCGTCGAAGACGCCGCCGAGCTGCGCCCGCGACATCCGCACGTAGTCCGGCTGGTCGCCCGCCCGCCGAACGTTGAGGGAACCGGCCAGGTGAGTCTGCAGGACCTGGTCCGGCAGGCGCTGCGCATGCGGCCGGACCGGCTGATCGTCGGTGAGACCCGCGGCGCTGAGGTGGCCGACCTGCTGGCCGCGTTGAACACCGGTCACGACGGCGGCGCGGGGACAGTGCACGCCAACAGCGCGGCTGAGGTACCTACCCGGATGGAGGCGCTGGGTGCGCTGGCCGGCCTGTCGCGCGACGCGATTCAGGGCCAGCTGGTCGCTGCCGTCGACGCCGTGATCCATCTGCGCCGCGATCGGGCCGGCGTACGGCGAGTGCACGAGATCGGCCTGCTGCGACGGGACGGCGACGGTGTGACCGTCCTCCCGGCATGGCGAAGGGACGGTGCCGAGTGCGAGGCGGGGCCGCGGCTGCGGGCGCTGCTCGCGGAGCGGGTCGAGGCGACGTGGTGATCGCGACGGTCGTCGCGCTCTGCGCGGCGGCGGTCTGGTGCCTGCCGACGGGGACTGCCGCACACGGCCGACTACTCGGCCGTGTCCAAGGAGGACAACCGTGGCTCGCTGGCCTCGTCGACGTCATCCAGCGTGCTGGCCGCGGACGTTGCGTGCTGGCCGGCACGTCGGCGAGCTTGATCTCGCTGCTCGGCGTACTGCCCGCGCTGGCGGCGCTGGCGTTGTCCAGCGTTGTGGGACTGGCGATCCACCTGGCGTGGACCGCACAGGTCCGCCGCCGAGGGCGAGCCGCCGAGGAGGCCAGCCTCGACTGCGTCGCTGCGCTGGCCGCGGAGCTGCGGGCGGGTCGAGCGCCTCCGACGGCGCTGGCCACAGT
>JACCZY010000224.1 GCA_013695685.1 Geodermatophilaceae bacterium
AGCGTCGTCAGACTGGGAATCAGAAGTCGACGCGGGACAGGAAACCGCCGTCGACCACCAGGTTGGCTCCCACGCAGAACGACGCCACCGGTGAGGCGAGAAACGCCACGGCAGCCGCCACCTCCTCCGGCCGGCCCATCCGCCCGGCCGGGATACGGGAGCGGATCGACTGGTAGAACTCCGGGCGGTCCGCGCGGCGCCGTTCCCATGAGCCGCCGGGGAACTCGATCGGCCCCGGCGACACCACGTTGACGCGCACACCGCGCGGAGCCAGCGACCGGCTGAGCGCAGCGGCGTGATGGATCAGCGCGGCCTTGATCGCGCCGTAGGAGCCGGCGCCGGACGGCGGAGCGGTGTCCGAGGCCGAGGTGGTTCCGACCACGACAAGAGCGCCCTTGGACCGCAGCAGGGCATCCTTCGTCGCCTCCACGAGGCGGACAAAGGCCACCAGGTCGGTCTGGAAGCTCGTCGCCCACTGCTCTGGACCGGAGAGCCCGCCACCCGCGGAGACGTTGGACACTACGACGTCCAGACCGCCCAGCGCCTCGTCCGAGTCGCGCACGAACGCCTCGAGCGCGTCGCCGTCACTGACGTCGACCACCGCGTCGTGCACCGTCGCTCCGCGAGCTCGCAGTTCTCCGGCTGCCCGGACCAGCGCCCCCTCCCCCCGGGCGCAGATCGCCAGCGCGCACCCCTCGTCGGCGAGCGTCTCGGCGATCGCGCGCCCGATTCCCCGCGACGCGCCGGTGATCAGTGCGCGCTTTCCCCTGAGCCCCAAGTCCACGCCGTCACCCTCTCACGCCCCCGATGTCCGCCCCCGCCTCCTTCGCCTCTACCCCCGGCTACGGCTATCGAAGCCGGCGGCCCAGGACCGCGGCGGCTGCGGCCTTGCCGGGGATGCCTGAGACTCCGCCCGTAGGAGCCGTTCCACCGCCGGAGATGAACAATCCCTCGATCGGCGTCCGGTGACCGGCCAGCCTTCTCGTGGGCCGGAAGAACGCGAGCTGGTCGAGCGAGATGTCGAGCACCATCGGATGTGCACCCGGCCACATCAGCTGCTCGGCCATGAGCTGCGGCGTACGGATGGACATGCCGACGATCGTGTCGCGGAACCCGGGAGCGTGCAGCTCCATCGCATCGATCATCCGTTGTGCGAACGGCTCGGCGTGTCGCTCCCAGCCGCCATCCACTGTGGACGGTGCGCACGGACAGGCCAGATAGACGGTGTGATGACCCGGCGGAGCAAGGGTGCCGTCCAGGGCAGACGTCGTGAAGGCGTACGTCGGAACCGGGTCCGGCAACAGCCCGGCCTCGGCGGCTCGGAAGCCCCGGGCGAGTTCCTCCAGACTGTCCACGTGGGACTGCAGACCGTTCCAGTCCCCGGCGCGGGCATTGCGGTACGCCGGCAGCTGCGTGGTCGCAACATGCACCACCATCTGTACGACGTTGCCGCGGTGGGCAGCCTCCAGTTCTGCTGCCGCAGAGCCATCCAGTGGAGGATCGCAGAGGTCGAGCAGCGCGACCTTCGGGTCGATCGCGGTGACAACGTGGTCGGCACGAAAAAGCTGTCCATCGTGGACTCTCACGCCGCGGACGCGACCGCCGGTGGTGTCGATCGAGGTGACGGTTTGTCCAGTGCGGACGGTGCCGCCGTAGGACTCCAGCCGGGTCACGAGGGCGTCGGTCAGGGCCTGTGAGCCGCCCCTCGCGTGCCACTGGCCGAACCGGTGGTACGCCGCCTGCCACAGCGCGTAGAACGACCCGCCGACGAGGTCGGGGCCGGCAGATGAGTGGGCGGCGAAGGCGCTGATCGGCGCCCGGGTGAGATCGCTGCCGAGATGGGTGCGGAGCAGTCCGCCGTACGGGGCGACCAGCCCGTGGACGAGCCCAGCTGGCCCACCGAAACGGCGTACGGCGGTGGCCAGGCGGCCGATCCGGCCGGCGCCGGTCCGGACCGCGCCGGCCGCGGAGGACGCAGCGGACATCCCGGCCACCGCGACGTCGACCAGCGGCAGCGCCTTGTCCATGAGGTCGGCGTACCGGCGCGCCTCCGCCGGATCGTGCTCGGCGATGCTTGCCACGGTGTGCTCGATGCTGCGGTGGAAGCGCACCACCCGGCCGTCAGCGAAGAAGCCGGCCGCGAACGGCTCCATCTCCTGGTAGTCCAAGCCGGCCTCGGCCAGCCGCAGCTCGGCCGGGATCGACGTCATGTTGATCATGTTGTGCGCGACCGAGTGGGTGTCGAAGCGGAAGCTGGGAACGGTCTCCTCGGTGCGCGAGCCGCCGCCGGCCGCGCCGGACTGCTCCAGGACAGTGACGTCGCACCCCTCGCGGGCCAGGTAGCAGGCGGCGACGAGCCCGTTGTGCCCCGCACCGACGACGACAACTTTCTGACCGGTGATCATGGGGTTACGCCGGCCCTGACCGGTCGAATCCCATGATCACCGCGTTGCGGACCGGGTGAAGTTGCGGTGCGAGCGGGACGGCGTGGGGCCGCGCTGGCCCTGGTAGCGCGAGCCGTAGATCTCCGAGCCGTAGGGGTGCTCGGCCGGGCTCGACAGCCGGAACAGGCACAGCTGCCCGATCTTCATGCCGGGCCAGAGCATGATCGGCAGGTTCGCGACGTTGGACAACTCCAGCGTGATGTGGCCGCTGAAGCCTGGGTCGATGAAGCCGGCGGTGGAGTGCGTGAGGAGTCCGAGCCGGCCGAGACTGGACTTGCCTTCGAGCCGGCCGGCCAGATCATCGGGCAGGGACACGATCTCCAGCGTCGAGCCCAGCACGAACTCGCCGGGGTGCAGGACGAAGGCCTCGTCGCCGGTGGGCTCGACGA
>JACCZY010000238.1 GCA_013695685.1 Geodermatophilaceae bacterium
CGGGTGAGATCCCGCTCCGCCGGTTGGTGAAGGAGGCGCTTCGAATGCGGCCCAGCCGGATCATCGTCGGAGAGGTCCGTCAGGAGGAGTGCCTGGACCTGCTTATCGCCCTGAACAGCGGTCTGCCCGGCATGTGCTCGATCCACGCGAACTCCGCGCGGGAAGCCGTCATCAAGCTGTGCACGTTGCCGCTGCTTGCCGGCGAGAACATCGGGCATGCCTTTGTCGTACCGACTGTGGCGGCGAGCGTCGACCTCATCGTCCACACCGCCTCCGACCACCTCGGTCAGCGCCGGGTCCGCGAGATCGTCGGTGTACCCGGCCGGGTCGAGGGTGACATCGTCGAGACGGCCGACATCTTCACCACTCGTGGAGAGCGGCTGACGCGTGCGGAGGGCTACCCGCCGCACGCGGAGCGGTTCGCACGGCTGGGGATCGATCTGCCGGCGCTGCTGTCCGTACCCACACCACCCACGCACGAGGAGTCCCCTCGGCGGACGGACCCCTGAAATGGGTGCCCTGCTGGGGTTGACATTGGGCGTCGGCCTGCTTCTGGTCTGGCGCAGCGGTTCGCGGCGCGGTGTCTCCCGTCCGTCGTCGAGGCACTGGTCCGAGCGGCGCACGTTGCTGCTGCGACAGGCGGGGGTGGGCGGCGTCGGCTCGGGACAGCTGCTGGCAGTGCAGGGCGGGTCCGCCGGCGCTGCCTTCGTGATCGTGTTGCTGGCTACCGCGTCGACCAGCATCGCCGCATGTTTCTCGGTCTTCGGTTTCGCCGCTCCTATCGCCATGCTGTCCCGGCTGCGCAGACGCCGCACTACCGAGCTGCGCGAGATCTGGCCCGAGATCGTCGACAATCTGGCCAGTGCCGTAAGAGCGGGGCTGTCGCTTCCAGCGGCGCTGTCTTCCCTCGGCACCCGCGGACCGGAGCAACTTCGTGCTCCTTTCGCCCGCTTCGGCTCCCGCTACCGGACCAGCGGTCGCTTCATGCACTGCCTCGACATGCTCAAGGACGACCTCGCGGACCCGGTGGCTGACCGGATCTGCGAAACGCTCCGAGTCGCCAGGGAAGTCGGCGGAACCGACCTGGGCAGGGTGCTCCGGACTCTGTCGACGTTTCTGCGTGAGGATGCCCGCACTCGGGCCGAACTGGAGACCCGGCAGGGCTGGACGGTCAATGCCGCACGACTGGCGGTCGCCGCCCCGTGGGCGGTTCTGCTGTTGTTGGCGACGCAGCAGACGACGCTCGAAGCGTATGACTCTCCGACCGGCGTCGGGCTACTCGTAGGCGGCGGGGTGGTGTGCCTGGTGGCGTACCGCCTGATGCTGCGGATCGGGCGGCTACCCGAGGAACGACGGGTACTGGCATGACACCGCTGCTGGACGGGGTGCTGCTCGGACTCGCCGCAGGGACCGGTCTGCTGCTTGTCCTCAGGCATGCGCCGCCGCTTCGCCCGATCCGCCTACAGGATCGGCTCGCCCCCTACGTCTCCGACGCGCCGCGGGCCTCCCGACTGCTCACCGACCCGGTAAGCACCGGCTCCCTGGATCTGGTGCGCGTCCTCTTGCGGCCGGTTCTCGGCGACGCCGTACGCATCCTGGATCGGTTCATCGGCGGCCGCACCTCGGTCAGGCGGCGGCTCGACGCCCTCGGCAGCGGCCTCGGCGTCGAGGACTTCCGGGTCGAGCAGGTCATATGGGGAGCGCTCGGACTCGGCTCCGGCGCCGTACTCGGGATTCTCTTCGCCGGGCTCACCGCAAGTGTCAGCCCGCTGTCGCTCCTGTTGTTCGGTGTCGGCGGTCTGACCGCGGGCGTCGTAGGGAGGGACTGGTGGCTGACCCAGCAGGTTTCCCGGCGGGAGGCCACCATGTTGGCGGAGTTCCCGGTCGTTGCCGAGTTGCTCGCGTTGGCGGTGACCGCCGGTGAGGGACCGGTCGGCGCCATCGACCGGGTCTGCCGGCTGACCGGTGGGGAACTCGGCCGCGAACTGTCCGCGACGCTTGCCAGTGCCCGCTCCGGTCTCTCGCTGGTGGACGCTCTGCAGGCGCTGTCCGACCGGACCTCGCTGGCCGTGTTGTCCCGCTTCGTGGACGGCATCGTCGTCGCGACCGAGCGTGGAACACCGCTCGCCGACGTGCTGAGGGCGCAGGCCGCCGACGTCCGGGAGGCGGGCAAGCGGCGCCTGCTGGAAGCCGGCGGTCGTAAAGAGATCGCCATGATGGTTCCGGTTGTGTTCCTCGTCCTACCGGTCACCGTCCTGTTCGCGTTGTACCCGGGCCTGGTCAGCATCGTCCGGCTCGCGCAATGAGATCGACCGACACAAGGGAGAGCGCATGTCACCACAGCTGATCACGTTGTACGTCGCCGCAGCCGCAGCTGCAGCCGCCGTACGACGCCGTGCCACCGCCGGTGGTCGTGACCGGGGGGATGTGCCCGGCTGGGTCATGATCACGGTCATGTCGGCCGCCCTGGTCCTGGCGATCTTGATCCCGTTCCGGGAAGCGATCGTGGACGCCGTCCAGGAGGCTCTCGACAGCGTCACGAACGCGCCAGCACAGTAGTGCCCGGACGCGACCGGCGCACCGCAGAAGGCGGGACGGCCGTCGTCGAGTTCGTCCTCGTCTCCGCCCTGGTCATGGGTCTGCTGCTGGCCGTATTGCAGCTGGCTGTCTACGTGCACGTCCGCAACGTGATCGCGGCCAGCGCGCAGGAGGGGGCGCGCTACGGCGCCAACGCCGACGTCGACTCCACCGCAGGGGGCGAGCGAACCCGACTCCTCGTCACCAACGCACTGTCCGCCGACACCGCCGACGGGCTTTCCTGCACCGCCGCCGAGGAGACCGGCGCGGCCGGCGCGATCCTCGTCGTCGTCCGCTGCACCGGCGCCGTACCCAGTCTTTTCGCGCCGCTCGGCGACCTCCTGCGCATCGACGCGACCGGCCGGGCGCTCAAGGAGGGGCGGTGACAGAACCGGTACGCCGTCGCTGGCGGCGACTGCTGGAGGGGCGGGAGCAGGGCGCGGCAATCATCGAGTTCACCTTCCTCGCGATCATCGTCATCCTGCCGCTGCTGTATGTGGTGATCGGGTTCTCCGCGGTGCAGCGCGGCATCTTCGCCGCGACGGCCGGCGCCCGGGAGGCCGGCCGGGCACTGTCCACTGCCGATGACGTCACCACCGGCCTGGCGCGGGCGCAGTATGCCGCGGAGATCGCGGTCGAGGATCAAGCGGTGGACCTCACCGACCTCGACGTCGGCTACGCGCCAGACGGCGCGGACTGCTCGGCGGCGGGCAGCTATCAGCCGGCGCTGACACCGGGGGAGCGGTTCGTGGTGTGCGTGACAGTGGTCGTCCGGGTACCGGGGCTGCCGGACTTCATCGACACGAACACCGCGACCGGCATGTACATCGTCCAACGCGACCGGTTCCAGGGCTGACTGTCCTGGACCCGGAGCCGCCGTCGGACTGGATTACCGACGCCGTGCGGCCGATTGTCGCCGTCCTCGACCCGCCCGAATGCGCGCAGATGCCATCAACGGATGCGGATCCGGTCGCTCCGGAGCCATAACCGCATCCAATGACGCGCAATTCAGCTCATGTGCGGCACAACGGCGCTGACGGCGCTGCCCCGGCGGCTGCTGTGGCAGTGCTCTGGCTGCCGCTACCAGGTGTGGGTGGCCGCGGGGACGGTGCTGCAAAGACGCACACGCCGTTGCATCTGTGGTTCTGGGCGGCTTACCTGATGAGCCCGGCGACGCCGGGGATCTCGGCTGCACAGCTGCAACGGCAGTTGGGCATTGGACGCTGATGAGACCGCGGGGACACAGTGGACGGTCGGTGGGGTCGCCGTGCTCGTGGACGTGGGGCCGCGCGATAGGGCAGGGTTTGTCCCGTGACCTCAAGCCTGAACAGCACGTCTGCGGCTCTGCTCGGCCTTCTCCACGACGGGCCGATGACCGGAGGACAGCTGGTGGGAGCTGCCGTAGAGCGGCTCGGCTCGTTCTGGACCGTGACCCGATCCCAGGTCTACCGGGAGCTCCCCGCGCTTGCCGGCGCCGGCTTTGTCCGGCTCGGGAAGCCGGGTCCACGCTCGTCCCAGCCGTACTCGGTCACGGCTGCGGGGAAACGAGCCTTTGTGGCCTGGTTATCCGAGCCGGCCGGACCGGACCAGTCCCGCAACCCGGTACTGCTGCGGCTGGGCTTCGGCCCGAACCACAGTGCCGACCAACTCCGGACGCTCGTCACCGGGGCGAAGGCCGCGCACGAGCAAGCGCTCGGCCGGCACAAGGAGACTGTCACCCGGCTGCGGCAGGGAAAGGACGCGTCGTTCGCGCTGGCAACCGCGGAGTTCGGGGTGGCCTACGAGAAGGCAGTCCTCAAGTGGCTCGACACTGTGCCTGTCTCCCGCGGATGATCATGGACTTGGGCCGGCCAGGACCGGCCTAACCCCATGATCATCGCCGTCGGGGGGTGCCAGAGCCCCGGCGGCGTAAAGTCGGCGGTCGTGACAACCGACCTTCCCGCCGAGCTCAAGGAGCTCGACGTCACCCTGTCCTCGATCGAGGCCGTGATGGACCTCGACCGGCTGCGCGCGGAGGCGGCCGAGCTCGAGCAGGAGTCCTCGCGGCCCGACCTGTGGGACGACCCCGAGGTAGCCCAGCGGGTGACGAGCCGGCTGTCCTACGTGCAGGGCGACATCCGGCGGGTGGAGGAGTTGCGCCGCCGCGTCGACGACCTTCCCGTCCTGCACGCGATGGCGCAGGAGGAGGACGACGCGGCCACCAAGGCCGAGGTCGAGCGGGAACTGGCCACGCTGCGCGGCCAGATCGACGAGCTCGAGGTTCGGACGCTGCTCAGCGGGGAGTACGACCTCCGCGAGGCGCTCGTCACCATCCGCTCGGAGGCCGGAGGCGTGGACGCCGCGGACTTCGCCGAGATGCTGATGCGGATGTATCTGCGCTGGGCCGAGCGGCACAACTATCCCACCGAGGTCTACGACACGTCATACGCCGAGGAGGCCGGCATCAAGTCGGCCACGTTCGCGGTCAAGGTGCCGTACGCCTACGGGACCCTGTCGGTCGAGCAGGGCACCCACCGGCTGGTGCGGATCAGTCCGTTCGACAACCAGGGCCGCCGGCAGACGTCGTTCGCCGGCGTCGAGGTGGTCCCCGTGGTCGAGCAGGACGACCACGTCGACGTACCCGACGCCGACATCCGCGTGGACGTCTTCCGGTCCTCCGGACCCGGTGGTCAGAGCGTGAACACCACGGACTCCGCCGTACGGATCACTCATCTGCCGACCGGGACCGTCGTGTCCTGCCAGAACGAGAAGTCGCAGTTGCAGAACCGCGCCGCGGCGATGCGGGTCCTGCAGTCCAGGCTGCTGGACCTGCGCCGGATCGAGCAGCGTGCGGAGATGGATCTGCTGCGTGGGGACGGCTCGAACTCCTGGGGAAACCAGATGCGCAGCTACGTCCTGCATCCGTACCAGATGGTCAAGGATCTCCGAACGGAGTACGAGACGGGGAACACCGGCGCCGTCCTCGACGGCGACCTGGACGCGTTCCTGGAGGCGGGGATCCGCTGGAAGCGCAAGGCGCAGACCGCCGCAGGGAACGGCGCTTGACCGTTCGCTTAACGGGACTTTAGATCCCCGCGGCTACACTGGCACCTCGTGATCCACCTCGAGAACGTCACCAAGCTCTACCCTGCCAGCACCCGGCCCGCCCTCGAAGACGTCACCATCGACATCGAGAAGGGTGAGTTCGTCTTCGTCATCGGCGCCTCGGGGTCGGGAAAGTCGACCCTGCTGCGCCTGGTGCTCAAGGAGGAGGCTCCGACCAGGGGCGATATTCACGTGACCGGCAAGCACCTGAACAAGATGACCAAGTGGCAGGTGCCGAAGCTGCGCCGCACCATGGGCTGCGTCTTCCAGGACTTCCGGTTACTGAACAAGAAGAACGTCGCCGACAACGTGGCCTTCGCCCTCGAAGTGATCAACAAGCCGAAACACACCATCAAGCGGGTCGTCCCCGAGGTACTGCAGCTCGTCGGCCTGGAGGGCAAGGCCAACCGGCTGCCGCACGAGCTGTCCGGCGGGGAGCAGCAGCGGGTGGCGATCGCTCGGGCGTTCGTGAACCGCCCGCTCGTGCTGCTGGCCGATGAACCGACCGGCAACCTCGATCCGGAGACCAGCCAGGACATCATGCTCCTGCTGGAGCGGATCAATCGGACCGGTACCACCGTCGTCATGGCCACCCACGACTCCAACATCGTCGACGCGATGCGGCGACGGGTCATCGAGCTGACCGTCGGCCGAGTCACTCGCGACCAGGCTCGCGGCGTGTACGGGTACGGGCGGTAGAACACCAGCATGCGCGTGAATTTCGTCATCTCCGAGGTGGCCACCGGGCTGCGCCGGAACCTCACCATGACCATCGCCATGATCATCACCACGGCGATCTCGCTCGGCCTGCTCGGCGCGGGCCTGCTCATCGCCGGTCAGATCAGTGAGATGAAGGAGATCTACTACGACAAGGTGCAAGTCTCGATCTTCCTGGCCGACGATGTCACCAACAGCCAGCGCACGGCCATCGAGTCCACCCTGGACGGTTCAGAGGAAGTCCAGACGTTCCTGTACGAGAGCAAGGAGGAGGCATATCAGCGGTTCAGACTGCAGTTCCGGGAGCAGCCGGAGCTGGTGAACAGCACCCCTCCCGATGCGCTGCCGGAATCCTTCCGGGTGCAGCTGATCAACCCCGAGCGGTACGACGTCATCGCTCAGGAGTTCACCGGCACACCGGGCGTGGAGTCGGTCAAGGACGAGGGTGAGTTCCTGGACCGCCTCTTCGGCCTGCTCAACGGCATGCGCAATGCGACGATCGCCGTGGCCATCGTGCAGGCCCTGGCCGCCGTCCTCCTGATCTCGAACACGATCCAGCTCGCCGCCTTCACCCGGCGTACCGAGACCGGGATCATGCGACTGGTCGGCGCCTCCCGCTGGTACACCCAGCTCCCGTTCATCCTGGAGGCCGCGCTGGCCGGTTTCATCGGCGCACTGCTGGCCTTCGGTGGACTCGCCCTCGCGAAGGTGCTCTTCGTCGACGAGACACTGGCCGGGCCGATCGAGGCCGGCATCATCCCGCCGATCGACTGGAGCAGCATCCTCACCGTGAGCCCCATCATCGCGGCCTGCGGCGTCCTGCTCGCCAGCCTGGCGGCGTACGTCACCCTGCGCCTGTACGTCCGGCTCTGAGCGTGCCACGCGAAGCCGGCCGCGCCCTGATCGCCCAGAACCGCAAGGCGCGGCACGATTACACGATCCTCGAGGCCATGGAGGCGGGCCTGGTGCTGACCGGCACCGAGGTCAAGTCGTTGCGCGCCGGGCGGGCTTCCCTCGTCGACGGGTTCGCCACGATCGACGGCGGTGAGGTGTTCCTGCACGGCGTGCACATCCCGGAGTACACGCAGGGGACCTGGACCAACCACGAGCCGCGTCGGGTCCGCAAGCTCCTGCTGCACAAGGGCGAGATCGACCGGCTCATCGGCAAGACGCGCGAGAGCGGACTCACCCTGGTGCCGCTGCAGATGTACTTCAAGGATGGCAGGGTAAAGGTGGAGATAGCCCTTGCCCGAGGCAAGCGAAGCTACGACAAGCGGCAGGATCTCGCCGCGCGGGATGCGGATCGGGAGATCGCCAAGGCACTGGGCCGCCGAGCGAAGGGACGGGTCTAACCCTCTCGTGAGTGCACACCTGCCGGCCCCTCACAGCGACGCGGAGGTGCCGGCGTACTGGCGCGGTCTGGGTCTCCCTGGCCTCGTAGACCTGCACGTGCACTTCCTGCCCGACCGGATGCAGCAGAAGGTCTGGGCGTACTTCGATGCGGGCGAGGACAACTACGGCGCGTCTTGGCCGGTGCGTTACCGCTCGACCGAGGCCGACAGAGTGATCCGGCTGCGAGACCTCGGGGTGGTTGCGTTTCCGTCCCTTCCGTATCCGCACAAGCCTGCAATGTCCGCCTGGCTGAACGACTGGTCGGCCGATTTCGCCCGCCGTACGCCGGACTGCGTGCAGTCGGCGACCTTCTACCCGGAGCCGGGGGTAGCCGACTACGTCGCGGCAGCGATCGCCGCGGGTGCTCGGATGTTCAAGGTGCACGTGCAGGTCGGCGGCTACGACCCGGCCGATCCGGTGCTGGATCCGGTTTGGGGCCTGCTCGCCGATGCGGAGCTTCCGGTGACCGTGCACAGCGGATCCAGCCCGATCCGGGGGGTGCACACTGGTCCGGGACCGGTCGAGACGGTCCTGACGCGGCATCCGCAGCTCGCCGTGGTCATAGCGCACATGGGGATGCACGAGTACCACGAGCACTTGGACTTGGCGCTGCGCTTCGACCGGGTACATCTGGACACGACGATGTTCGGGACCGACTACGTCGAGCGGTTCGCGCCGTTGCCGCCCGACCTGCCCGACCGGCTAGCGAGCCTGCAGGACCGGATTCTCTTCGGGACCGACTTCCCGACGATCCCGTACGCCTACGCTCATCAGATCGAGGCGTTGCACCGTCTGGATCTGGGGGCCGACTGGATGCGCAGCGTGTTGTACGACAACGGCGCTCGGCTTCTCGGCCTGCCGGCGAGGGCGACCGCCGAGGCGCTCCAGCATGAGTAACCACCTGCTCTGGCGGGCGCTGTCGCGTGCCGACATCCCGGCAGTGGCCCGGCTTCTCGATGAATCCGAGCGGGTCGACGAGACCAGCGAGCACTACGACGCCGCCGACCTGGCCGAGGAGCTCGACGACGAGACGCTGGATCTGGCCACTGACAGCGTGGCAGTCTTCGACGGCCAGGAGCTGATCGGCATGGGTGTCGTCCGGGTCCGTGGGCTGGTCCGCGACGTACACGTCGTCGAGCTGTGGGGAACCGTGCACCCCGGCTACCGCGGCGAGGGGGTGGGCCGCGGCATCCTGGCCCGCCAGCTGCACCGCGCGGCGGCGCTGCATGCGGAACGGCACCCGGACGTGGCGGGGCGAATCGTTGTCCGCCCCTACGACCACTGCCCGGATCATGTGCGGTTGGTCAGGGCCGCCGGCCTGACGCCGCTGCGACACTGGTTCGACATGGAACGCGACCTGTCCGACCCGCTGCCCGACGTACCGCCGCTGGCCCATGACCTCGAAGCCGTGCCCTACAGCGCCGCCCGCGACGGGGAACTGCGCCTGGTGTACAACAACGCGTTCGCGGCCAGCTTCGGAGCGGTGGAGCAGGACCGGGAGGGTTGGGCGCAGTGGTTCACCGGCAGTCGTGCGTTCCGGCCCGATCTCAGCCGGCTGGTCCTGCACGACGGGCGAGTCGTCGCATTCCTGTTGTCCTACTTCTATGAGGCGGACGCGGTAGCCGACGGTCACCAGGAAGGGTGGATCGGCCAGGTGGGAACCCTTCCCGACTTCCGGCGACGGGGGATCGGCACCACCCTCATCGGTCAGGCACTGCATGCCTATCGACAGGCCGGTTTCAGCCGCGCAGTGCTCGACGTCGACGGCGAGAGCGACATCGGGGGGCTCTGCATCTACTCCCGGCTCGGCTTCCGGGTCGCCCGCAAGCGCACCAGCTTTGTGCGGGTGCTACCCGTCCGGTAACTCAGGTGCCGTACCGGCACCGGCCGCATACCCTGTGCCGCGTGGAACTGACCTGGCGTCACCTCAGAGACGGCGACATCTCGGCGTACGCCGCACTCGCAGCCGCTGCCGAGGTTGTCGATCGGACCGGTGAGAACTACTCCGAGGACGATCTGGCCGAGGAGATGCAGGACGAGTCCATCGACCCGGCCAGGGACACCTGGGCGGTGCTCGACGACGATCGGCTGATCGCCGTCGGCGCCGTCCACGGTCAGCGCGAGGTCTGGGACGTGGATAACCTGAGCTGCTTCGGCGTCGTACATCCGACCTACCGGGGACGGGGAATCGGCCGGCGTTTGCTGGGCGAGCAGCTCGACCGCGCCGAGACGATGCACCAGGAACGCCATCCGCGCCATCCGGCCAGGATCTCGATGCGCCCGCACGACCACGTGACGTCCGCGGTCGCGCTGGCCAAGGCCGCCGGTCTGCAGCCGGTGCGGCACTGGTTCGACATGGAGCGCGACCTGCGCGGCGATGCGCCGGCGGGGCGGGTGCTCCCCGAGCCGCTGCGGCTGGTCCCGTACGCCGCCGAACGTGACGACGAGGTACGTCGGGGGCACAACAGCGCCTTCCGCGACCACTACGGATCCACCGAGCGGGACCCAGCGACCTGGAAGCAGTGGTTCACTGGCAGTCGCAACTTCCGCGCCGAGTTGAGCTTCCTGGTGCTCGACAGCTCCGTCAGCGATGCGATGGCCGGCTACCTGCTCGCGTACTTCTACGAGGCCGACGCGGCAGTCGACGGGTACCGCGAGGCGTGGATCGGGCAGCTGGGCACCCTGCCCGGCTGGCGTGGTCGGGGCGTAGGTACCGCGTTGCTTGCCTATGCCTTGGCTGCCTACCGTGCGGCCGGCTACGAGCAGGCGGGCCTGGATGTCGACAGCGCCAACGGCACAGGTGCTCTGGGTCTGTACGAGCGGGTCGGCTTCCGGACGGTCCGCAGCAGCACAAGCTGGGTTCGTGAGATCCCGGCCCGGCCGGTGGGATGATCCCGGCGCGAAGGGCGTTAGGCTCATGCCAACACGAACCAGGGGGTGATTGGTCTCGACTCCGGACGTCGAGGCAGGGGAAGCGGGTCGAGGAAGGCGACGATGATCTCGTTAACCACGAAATGTCGCAAAAAAATCAAGCGCCGACAATAGTCAGCGTGACTTTGCTCTTGCTGCCTAGGCAGTAGGGCAAGTCTGTCAGCCCGGGAGTGCCTCCGGCCCGGAATCTGGCATCGCTAGGGGGATCACCGCCGGACCCGGCTGCGGGGGCCGGCGGGACATCTCACAGCAGCTGGGTCCGTCACACCAGCTCGTGCGCAAGACTGGTGGGGCCGAGCAGAGGCCACGCGTACTACACCCGTAGAAGCCCTGTTGAGCCGCCGGAGGACGCGGGTTCGATTCCCGCCACCTCCACCCACGTCGGCCTGCCCGCTCAGTGAGAGCGGGCAGGCTCGTGCGGCCGCTTACCCCAACTTGCGGGTCGATCAGCTCTTTTTGACGGCGATGGACTCGACCACATTGGCGACGTGTTCGAACGCATCGGCAGCCTCTTCCAGCTGGTCCGCCACCTCCTTGAGCTTCATCACCTCGAGCGCCTCGTACTCACCGCTGTAGAGCCGGGAGACCAGCCGGCGGTAGATCTTGTCCGCTTCGTTCTCGAGCCGGTTGACCTCGATCCAGTAGTCGGACAGGCCACGCATGGTCTTGAGCCTCGGCATCGCCTCCGCCGTGGTCTGAGCGGCCCGCTGCAACAACTCGACCTGCTGGTTCATCTCACCTGGCAGGGTGCCCAGCCCGGTGAGCACGATCAGGTCGGCGGCGGCCTCGACGAAGTCCATGACGTCATCGAGGTTCCCCGCCAACCGGTAGATGTCCTCGCGGTCGAACGGCGTGACGAAGCTGGTGTTCAACTGCCGGTAGATCTGGTGGGTGACCGAGTCCCCGGCGTGCTCGTGATCACGCAGAACCTGGCCGAGCTGGGCCCGGTCAGCGGTGTCCCGGACGAACGTCGCGAAGGTGTCCATCGCCCCTACCAGGTTGTCCGCCGACGCGGTGAACATGGCGAAGAAGCTCTGGTCCTTGAGGGTGAACCTGCTCCGCGCCACGACGTCTCCGAACTGCTGGGGTGTCCCCGCGGATACTAGGCGGCACCCTGGGTACGGCGGGGAACGTGCACCCGAACGGCGGGGGCGCTCCCGCACGCGGGGAGTCGGCGTACCGCGGGTGCACAGCCCGACGTACGGTGGACGCCGGAAGGGAGCCGTCAGTGCAGCGGATGCTGATTCTCGCAGCGATGACCGCGCTCGTCTTGGCGGGGTGCGGGGAACCGGACCACGAGCCGTCCTCCCATCCGGCCTCGGTCTCCACTGCGCCGGCGGCTGGGCCGTACCGCGGGCTGGAGCTGGCGATACCGCTGGCCCGACCGTCGTTCACGCTTACCGACGACGCCGGCCAGCCCTACGACTTTCTCGCCCGCACCCGCGGCAAGCCGACGCTCCTGTTCTTCGGTTACACGAACTGCCCGGACGTCTGTCCCACGACGATGGCTGATGTGGCGGTGGCGATCCGGGACCTGCCCGTCGGCCTCGCCGGCACTGTGCAGGTGGTTTTCGTCACGACTGATCCCACGAATGACACGGGGCCGGTGCTGACCAAGTACCTCGACCACTTCGACAGCGAACTGCCCAACGGGTTCGTCGGCCTGACCGGAGACATCGAGCAGGTCGAGGCGGCGCAGCGCGCGGCCCGCGTGACGGTTGCGCAGGACATGGGCAGGAGCCACTCCGCTCAGCTGCAGCTGTACGGCACCGACGATCTCGCTCGGGTGGTGTACGTCGGAGGCAGCAGCCCCCAGGACATCGCGCACGACCTGCCTCTGGTTGCCGACACCTGATCCGTTCATGATCATGAGTCTGGATTCAGGCAATACCCCGGATTCCAGACTCATGAATCATGGTCGATGGCCGTGCCGGTGGCGACCCAAGGGTCCCGTTGGCCCGCGCTCAGGCAGCCTGAGCACGCGCCTTCCGGGCACTGTAAGGTTGCGACCGCATCAGGGGCTGTGGCGCAGCTGGTAGCGCACCACACTGGCAGTGTGGGGGTCAGGGGTTCGAGTCCCCTCAGCTCCACCCATCTGACCAGGACTTTCACGTTCCCGGCGGGTAGAGCGAAGGTCAGATGGTGCCAGCGTGGTGGCCAGCTGGGGTCACGTTGCCCCAAAGAGCCGTTCCCATCCGGTCCGCTGCCTCACGAGCGAGCGCCGGCATCACATGGCTGTAGATGTCCGTCGTCGTACGCATCTGCGAGTGCCCAAGCAGGTCCATGACGACCCTTGGATGCACCCCGGCGGTAAGGAGCAGGGTCGCAGCCGTGTGGCGGCCGTCGTGAAGGCGGACCTCCCGAACCCCCGCCGCGGAGAGCAGCACCTTCCATGCCCGCCAGTCAGCCTTCCGATCCAATGGCCGCCCGTTCGGCTGGGCGAACACAAGGTCTCCGTCGTCCCACAGTGGTCCGGCTGCCATCCGCTCTGTGAGC
>JACCZY010000251.1 GCA_013695685.1 Geodermatophilaceae bacterium
CGGGTCTGGGCACGTCTCGGTGCCAGCCACCCCGACCACAGGGCCACCGGCGAGGCGACGATCAACGCGGTCTACCCGGACGCGCGCAACCCGTTCGCCCACCCGGAGCTGCTCGCCGACGAGGGTCTCGAACCCTGGACGGTGCGAGAGCTGTGGCTCATGGCCTCCCCGACCCCCGACCACTACGTCGACGTGACCGACACTGTCGACCACAAGCTCGCGGCACTGCGCGAACACGTCAGCCAGACCACCACATGGACGATCTCGAGGGTTTGTTGCGCGATTGGCTCGGTCGCGGCGCGCACCAGGCGGGCCTCGCCGAAGGCCGGCTCGCCGAGGCCTTCCAGGTCGTCGCCCTCCGCTGACGTCAGACGATGCGGCGGTCGTTGGCCCATCGGGTGAGCTCGTGCCGGCTCGACAGCTGCAGTTTGCGAAGCACGCTCGATACATGCGTCTCGACGGTCTTCACCGAGATGAACAGCTGCCCGGCGATCTCCTTGTAGGCGTACCCGCGGGCGAGTAACCGCAGTACCTCGCGCTCGCGGGCGGTCAGCCGGTCCAGATCGGATTCGTCAGCGGGGGATTCACCGGCGCCGATGGTGAAGGCATCCAGGACGAAACCGGCCAGCCGCGGGGAGAACACCGCGTCCCCGTCAGCCACCCGGCGTACCGCGTCGAGCAGTTCAGGGCCGGAAATGGTCTTGGTGACGTATCCGCGGGCACCGGCCCGGATCACTCCGATCACGTCCTCCGCGGCGTCGGAGACCGACAGCGCCAGAAACCGGATGCCCGGCAGTTCCGCCCGGATCTGATCGAGGACCGCCCGGCCGCCGCCGTCGGGCATGTGGACGTCGAGCAGTACGACGTCGGGAACCGTGGCCCGGATTCCTGCAACGGCGGCGGCTACGCCGGCTGCCTCGCCGACGACATCCACATCGTTGCCGAGTTCCGCCTTGACACCGGATCGGACCATGGCGTGGTCGTCGACGAGATAAACCCGGATCTTCATGAGACGGTCTCCCGATCCACGGTGAGTTCGACCTCGGTGCCCGTGCCGGCCGAGGTACGAACGTGGGCCGTGCCGCCGTGGCGGCGCATCCGGCCCTCGATCGACCCTCGCAGGCCCTGCCGGTCCTCAGGGACCGCAGCCGGGTCGAACCCGATGCCGCGATCGCGGACGTACACGGCGATCCGGCTGGGCTCGACCTCGGCGTACAGGGACACCTCCTCGACCCCGGCGTGCCGCGCGGCGTTGATCAGCGCCTCCCGGGCGGCTTGCACGACAGCGGCGGCAGCGTTGTCGAGGTCGCAGTCCCCCACGACGACGGCCTCGACCGCCACCGCGTAGGAGTCCTCGACCTCCGCGGCGGCGGCCGCCATCGCAGCGGCGAAGCGGACCGCCGGATCGGGCTGCCGACCGTAGAGCCAGGAGCGCAGTTCCCGCTCCTGGCCGCGGGCGAGGCGGGCCACTTCACGTGGTGAGTCGACGTGTCGCTGGATCAGGGCGAGGGTCTGCAGGACGGAGTCGTGCAGATGGGCGGCGACCTCGGCGCGCTCCTGAGTGCGGATGCGTTCGCGCCGCTCCGCGGTCAGCTCGGTGGCCAGCCGCCACCACCAGGGGGCGGTCACCAGGATCAGCCCGATGACGATCACCACGATGGCGACGAGCGCCTGCCGCGCCGGGCCCAGCTGATCGGCCAGGACAAGGAAGGTGATCAGGCCGGCGAGGACGAGCGCCGCGCCGGCCAGGAGCAGGAGCCAGCCGCGCTTACCGGCCGACGTGCGGTCCTCGTCCATCCGCCGCCAGATCAGCGCGACACCCGCTCCGGCGATCAGCAGCGGGACGATCACGTCGTTGCCACCGGCGATGTTCAGCTGCGCCAGCAGCAGGACCACGCCGAGCGCGAGGGCAAGCAGGGCGACGGACTGGCCACGGTCGCGGCGCAGCGCACCGGACGCCCGGGGAGCCGGTTCTGTACGGTCCAGCGGGACGAAGGCCCAGAGCCCGGCGTAGGCCATGATCCCCAGTCCGCCGAAGGAGGTCAGCCCGACGAAGACTGCCCGTACGGCCAGCGCCGGGACGCCGAGATGTTGGGCCACTCCCTCGCAGACGCCGGCGATGACGCGCCCTTCGGGCCGGCGCACGAGTGGCGTCCGGACGGGCGCCGGGGCTGACACTGGGGCTGACACGCTGCCTACGGTACGGCGCAAAGATCAGGGTCGAATCAGGGAAATCCCCGATACCTACCGTGGGCTGCGGTCAGCACGATGACGTCATGAATGAAACGAGCACCCCGCCCACGTTCGCTCCGCCTCCGGGTGATCCGCCGTCACCGCCGCCGCCGCCGATCTTGCGGCGCAGCGCCACCACGAAGATGCTCGGGGGCGTCGCCGGCGGGCTGTCCGAGCACACCGGCATCGACGTTGTCCTGATCCGCGTCGGCTTCGTCGTCCTCACCTTCGCCGGCGGCGCCGGTCTGCTGCTGTACCTGGCGCTCTGGCTGCTGCTGCCGGATGCGTACGGCGAACCCGGTTCGGTGCAGCGCTGGCTCACGCAACGGCCGGCCACGACGACCCGCAACGTCGTCCTCGTGATCGCCGGACTCTTCCTCCTCGCAATCGTCCTCGACGACAGCGGCTTCGACGGAGGCGTCATCGCGATCCTCGCGGTCGCCCTGCTCGCCTATCTCTGGGTCAGGGAACGAGATCCGCAGCCCAAGCCCGTCGCGGGGCCGCCGGGCGTCGCCGAGACGCAGGTCCTCGCGGCCGCGCCGCCCCCTCCGCCGAAGCAGCGCTCCGCACTCGGCCGGATCACGATCAGCGTGCTGCTCATCGCCTTGGGCGTCCTGGCCCTGCTCGACCGGCAGACGGACCTCGACCTCTCGACGAGCGCCTACTTCGCTGTCGCCCTCGGGATCGTCGGCGCCGGCCTGCTCGTGGGCACGTTCTGGGGTCGCAGCCGGGGCCTCATATTCCTCGGGATCCCGCTCGTCATCCTCCTCTGCATATCGTCGACGTTCGACGTGTCACTGCGCAACGGCATCGGAGACCGCTACTGGCAGCCAGATTCGGCGGCCGAGATCGACTCCCTTTACCGGTACGGCGTGGGCCACGCGGAACTGGATCTGTCCACTGTGGACTTCGACGCCGACGTGAGTACGTCGATCCGGCTCGGGATCGGTTACGTGCAAGTCATCGTTCCTGCGGACGTCGACGTCCGGGTGACGTCCGACGTACGCACCGGCGCCATGTCGCTGTTCGACATCGACACCGACGCATCGTCCGATCTCCGCCGGATCGTCACCGACACCGGTGCCGACGGACCCGGCGGCGGACAACTCAACCTGGCCGTGGATGTCGGCCTCGGATTCGTGGAGGTAACCCGTGTTGGCTAAGCCCACTTTAGGAACCAAGCACGACACCGATGTCGTCTCGCTCGTGTTCGGAACGCTGTTCGTGGCGGCGGCGCTGCTTTGGGGTCTGGCCGACGACGTCCGGCTTCCCGGCGGGGACTGGTACCTGCCGGTGCTGCTGATCGTTGTCGGCGCCATCGGCCTGCTCAGCAGCCGGACCGGGCGCCGGAACCTGGACGAGCACCCTGGCTGAGCCCGCGGCCCTCGTTGACGTCGGTTAGGAATGCACGCCATGCCGCTCGTTCCTACCGACGTTTGGGTTGATCGAGCAGCGTCACGAGACCTTCCGGATAGAGCGTGGCGGCGCCGCTCACGAAGTTGTCCATCGGCTCCCAGCTCACAGCTTCACCCGTGTCCGCGACGACAGCGGGCAGCTCTACGGCATCGGCCAGCTCAGCGGCGAAGACGAACACGATCTCGTGCCCTGGGACGCCGGCCAGTTCGAAACGGTTCTCCAGCACTCCGAGCAGCTGCACCGATCCGAGCGAAGCACCGAGTTCCTCGACGAACTCTCGCCGCAGCGCCTCCTCTGCGGTCTC
>JACCZY010000259.1 GCA_013695685.1 Geodermatophilaceae bacterium
CCGTCGAAGTTAACCGGCCAGTCCGACAGTTCACGATGCCGGTCTGCCGCCGGTCCTGCCGCCGGTCCTGCCGCGGCTTAGTGGTCGAGCAGCCACCGCTTGACCGGTAGTCCCCACCGGAACCCGCCGAGCGCACCACCGGTGCGCAGGACCCGATGGCATGGGACGAACAGAGCCACGGCGTTCCGGGCGCAGGCATTGGCAGCGGCACGGATCGCCTCCGGTCGACCACAGCGGACGGCGTACTCCCGGTACGTCAGCGGCGCACCGGCCGGGACGGTCCGGAGCACCACCCAGGCGTGTTCCAGGAACGGCCCCGAGCGCTGCGAAACGGGCACCCGCGTGATCGCCTCCGTATCGCCGGCGACGTAGGCGCGGACGGCCCTCGTGAAGGGTCCGAGATCCGTCCGCTGCACGACGTCACGCGGCCGCAGCGCCGGTGCGATCAGGGGTAGCAGCTCGGCGGCCGAGGCCGTCCACCCACTCGCAAGGACTGCCTCCCCTTCCACGATCATCGTGAACGGGCCGGCCGGGGTATCCATGGTGCTGAGATACATCACGCCCTCCTGGCTGTCGGGGCCAGCGAATCCCACAGGTGCATGACGGCGTACGACCGCCACGGTCGCCAGCTCTCCGGGGCGCTGTCAGGGATGCCGCGGGCCGCCATCGCCTTGCGCACGCCGAGGTCGGTGTCGAGGAAGACGTCCGGATCGCCGAGCCCTCGCATGCAGATGTACGACGCGGTCCAGGGACCGACGCCCGGCAGTTCGAGCAATGACCGCCGGGCGTCCGCGCGATCGACGCCGGCGTTGAGGACGACCCGACCGTCTGCGACCGCTGCGGCTAGGCACCGGACCGTACGGCGGCGCGTGGCCGGCATCGCGAGCACGTCGTCACCGGCTGCGGCGACGACGGCAGCGGTCGGAAAGGTGTGCGTCAAGAGCCCGTCCGGTTGTGGAAGCGGATCGCCGACGGAGCGGACGAGCCGGGCGGCGAGTGTGCGAGCTCCGGCGACAGAGATCTGCTGGCCGAGGACTGCCCGGACCGAGATCTCGGTGGCGTCAACGGCACCCGGGAGCCGGCGACCCGGTACGGCGCGGACGAGGTCGCCGATCCACGGGTCGGCGCCGAGCGCTTCGGCAACCGCGACCGGGTCGGCGTCGAGGTCGAGCAGTCCGCGACAGCGCTGGACAGCGGCAGCAAGGTCGCGTAGGTCGGTCAGCCGCAGCGTGCAGGCGACGTACCGGTCGGCCGGGCTGAGGGTGACAACGGCGTGGCCGTGCGGGAGGAGCAGCGTACGCCGGTACGCCGCCCCGCTGCCCTCCTCGATGCCGGGAACCGCGCGAGCTACGAGAAAGGAGAGCAGACCCACGACGTCGAAAGGGGGGCGGAACGGTAGACGCAGCGACAGCGTGCCGGATGCTGCGGTAGCCGGTCGCGCGGACCTGCGCAAGTGTGTCGGCGTCGAGGCGAACACGGCCTGGATCGTCTCGTTGAACTGCCGGACGCTCGCGAATCCGCTCGCGAATGCGACGTCGGCCATGGGCAGTCCGGTGGTCTCGATCAACAGCCTGGCCGTGTTCGCACGCTGCGCACGGGCCAGTGTCAGCGGGCCGGCCCCTACCTCGGCCATGAGTTGACGGGTGAGGTGCCGTTCGGAGTACCCGAGGTGGCGAGCCAGTCCGGGTATGCCGTCGCGTTCAACGAGACCGTCAGCGATCAGGCGCATGGCCCGTCCGACGAGATCCGCTCGCACGTTCCACTGCGGCGATCCGGGGACGGCGTCCGGGCGACAGCGCCGGCAGGCGCGCAGACCTGCGGTCTGCGCGGCACCTGCCGCGGCGTAGAAGCGGACGTTCGTTCGCTTGGGCGTTGTGGCCGGGCAACTCGGCCGGCAGTAGATCCCGGTGGTGAGCACCCCGACGTAGAACCACCCGTCGAAGCGGGAATCGCGACTGCTTACCGCCCGGTAACAGCGCTCCTCGTCCAGGGCCGGATCGGTCAGCACGTGGTCGAGGATCTCACCGGTGCGGGCAACTCGCTGGCGGGAATCGGACATGGCCGTCGGTCCGTAGACTGGCGTTCCGTGAGCGAGAGCAGCGAGCGAACCAAGGGGTGCAGTGTGCCGCGAAGGCGGCCGCCGAGCGCAGCGAGGCGTGCCAAGTGAGCCTCACCATCGGTATCGTCGGCCTGCCCAACGTCGGCAAGTCCACGCTGTTCAACGCCTTGACGAAGAACGACGTACTGGCGGCGAACTACCCGTTCGCGACGATAGACCCGAACGTCGGTGTGGTCGGCGTACCGGATCCCCGATTGCCCGTACTCGCGGGGATTCACTCCAGCCAGAAAGTCGTGCCCGCGGCCGTGTCCTTCGTGGACATTGCCGGCATCGTCCGAGGCGCGAGCGAGGGACAGGGGCTCGGCAACAAGTTCCTAGCCAACATCCGAGAGGCCGCGGCGATCTGCCAGGTCATCCGCGCCTTCGACGACGACGACGTCGTCCACGTCGACGGCAAGGTCTCCCCATGCGATGACATCGAGACGATCAACACCGAACTCGTACTGGCCGATCTGCAGACCGTGGACAAGGCGCTGCCGCGGCTGGAGAAGGAGGTGCGCCTGCGCAGGGACCGCCAGCCGTTGCTGGACGCCGTACGGGACGCTCGGGACATCCTTGACTCCGGACGGACGCTGTACGGCGCCGAAGCGGACCTGCCGGCTCTTCGCGAGCTGTCACTGCTCACCGCGAAGCCGTTTCTGTACGTTTTCAACGTCGACGAGGCCGAACTCGGCGACGCCGCGTACCTGCAGGAACTGCGTGCGCTGGTGGAACCCGCGGAGGCGATCTTCCTGGACGCGAAGATCGAGTCGGAACTGATCGAACTTCCCGACGACGAAGCGTTGGAGTTACTGCAGTCGGTGGGCCAGGACGAGCCCGGCCTGCACCAGCTCATCCGGGTCGGATTCGCCACGCTGGGCCTGCAGACGTTCCTGACCGCCGGGCCCAAGGAGTCACGCGCCTGGACGATCCCAGTCGGCGCAACGGCACCGGAGGCGGCCGGCGTCATCCACACGGACTTCCAGCGCGGCTTCATCAAGGCCGAGGTCGTCTCGTACGGCGACCTCGTCGCGGCGGGGTCGATGGCCGAGGCACGATCGGCGGGCAGGGTACGGATCGAGGGCAAGGACTACGTGATGGCCGACGGCGACGTCGTCGAGTTCCGCTTCAACGTCTGACGAGCGTAGCCACACGGCTCTGACCTGCGGTTACCCGCTCGGCGACCTGCCGCGGGGCACAGCAGGGGCACACGAGCCGCCGAGTAGCTCGTCGAGCGCCTGCCTCGTGCGGTCCTCGTCGTCCGGCCAGAGGTGCGCGTACACGTTCAATGTCATGGCGGCGTTCGCGTGGCCGAGCCGCTCGGACACCACCCGCACCGACAGACCGCCGCGGATCAACGCGCTCGCGTAGAAGTGCCTCAGCGCGTGCATGCCGGTGCCCTTCGGTAGACCCGCCGCTCTGGCAGCCGGTGCCCACGTTGAGTACATGAACGACGTACGGACCACCGGGCCACCGGTCGGCGCGGTGAACAGGAATCGGTCACGCCCGCCTGGGTGCTCCCGTAGGTGCTCGGCCAGCGCCTCAATGACCACCAGGGGGAGCGGGATCGTCCGGTACGACGATGCCGTCTTGGGTGGGCATACGTACACGCTGTGCCCGGCGAGCTGTTGGACCTGCTGCTCAACGGTCAGGAGCCGGCGTAGGAAGTCCACGTGCCGGACCTGTAGCCCGAACAGCTCCCCGGCGCGCAGACCCGTCCCGGCCGCGAGCACGAGTAGCGCCCGGTACTCATCCGGTGCCGAGGCGAGGATCGTCTCGAGCTGCTCGACCGTCAGCGGCTCCACCTTGCGCGGCGGCAGCTTCGGTAGGGCCACCCCGTCGCAGGGGTTGTGCGCGATGACCCGATCTCGTACGGCGGCCTTGAACACTGCCTTGATGGTGTTGAACACCGTCCGCGTGGTCGACGCCGCCAGCGGCAAGCCGGTAGCCCACGCCTGAACCTCGCTGGGCCGGATACCGGCGATCGGACGCGAGCCGAACACCGGGTAGGCGTAGCAACGTAGGTGCTGCTCCACCGCCTTGACTGTGTTAGGCCGGTGCGGCTGCCCCGTCCGCCATCCCTCGCCGTACTCCCGGAACGTTCGCCGGCCGGCGGCAGGATCGATGTAGGCCCCAGTCAGGATGCTGTGCGACGTCGTGGTGAGGTGC
>JACCZY010000003.1 GCA_013695685.1 Geodermatophilaceae bacterium
GTCACGCAACGTGATGCGCATCTGCGCAACACCCGGGAGCTCAGCGCCGCGTTCCGCGAGGCCATGGGCACCGGCCGGCCGCTGCTCGTAGCCGGCGGCCCACGCTTCGACCCGGCGATGACCGAGCAACTCGGCGTCGACCGGATCTTCGGCCGCGGGACGACTCCCGGCGAGGTCGCCTCCTATTTGATCTACGCAGCAGTACAACAGCGGAAGGACCCAGGATGAGCAGTCGCGCACAGGCCATGGTCGGGCAGACAGTGGCGCATCGTCGTTATGTACCGTACTCGCACGCTCATTACGGCGGGAATCTCGTCGATGGCGCGTATGTGCTGGGTCTCTTCGGCGATGTCGCCACCGAGCTCTCGATCCGCACCGACGGCGACGAAGGGCTGTTCGCCGGCTATGACGACGTGCAGTTCGTGGCACCGCTGCTGGCCGGTGACGTGGTGGAAGCGGCGGCCGTCTTGACCCGCGTCGGCCGGCGCAGCCGTTCGGTATCCTTCACCGCGCACGTCGTGTGCCGGGCCGCGCCGGAGCGTTCCCCGTCGGCGGCCGACGTACTGGCTGAGCCGCTGCTGATCACCCGAGCGAGTGGGACTGTCGTTGCTCCGTAGCGAGGGAAAGTGTCGCTCGCCGTATCCGTGCTCGATCGAGTGAGCCTCACGCGACACGCCGCACAACACGCCGATAGCACAGAATGGATGGGGTGGCAGGCGGTGCCGCTGACCAGCGAATTCCGGCTAAACCGCAGGTCAACGGTTGGTTGACAGCAGTCGCCGAGCGACTTGTAGGGTCGGCGGATCACGCGCCGGGGCAACCGGGCGTGACCTTGCTTCACAGATGGCGCGACACCGTTTCGGCTCACGTGGCAGGCATTGCCACGCACGGCCAGAGCCGGACCGGTCGGCAGCGTCATCGAAAAGCCGGGTCGCACCGGGTGTTCGCCAGCGTTGCAGAGGTTAGGCACGGCCAGTAGACAACGGTGTGGCCGCTCGCAGCCAGCGGGCCGTCGTCCGGTCCGAAGGTCGCGCTGGGCCGCTTCGACGCTGCGAGGGCCCCGTCAAGGGAGAGCACCGGCACAGGGGCGCGGTCGACGGACCGCGCCCCTGCCCGGTTCATCCTCCGCACATCCGACGCACGCCACATCACCCACGCCGCCCAGCGCACGTACCCGCCCGTTCTCCCGACGACCGCGTGATCCCAAGGTGATCAGGTGGGGCTTTTCAAACCGGACAGCAATCCAGACCACACAGACCAGACAATCCGGGCTAACAGGGCCACAGATCCTCGTGATCGTGGCGCGCGCGGAGACCGACCGTACGCTGGCAGGCATGACCTC
This sequence comes from Geodermatophilaceae bacterium, assembly GCA_013695685.1. GTDB lineage: Bacteria > Actinomycetota > Actinomycetes > Mycobacteriales > Geodermatophilaceae > JACCTY01. The sequence goes on from JACCZY010000003.1 coordinate 1,343, forward strand.
CGCGGCCAAGGCAGCTCCGAGTGTGGAGCAGCCTGCGGCCCCCGCCGCAGTACGCCGGGAGCTGCGCGCCCCGGTGATCCGGCGCCGTGGCGCCCCGACCGCCGTCGCCGCGGCCGGAGGGCTGGCCCTGTGGCTGGCCTTTCCCTCACACGACCTGTCGCTGCTGGCCGTGCTCGCGCCCGCGGCGCTGAGCCTGGCCGTGCACGGTCGCGGCCTGCGGGCCGGCGCCTGGCTCGGGTTCGTCCTCGGCGTGGCCTACCTCGTCCCGCTGCTGAGCTGGACCGGGGTCTACGTCGGCGCCTGGCCGTGGCTGCTGCTCGCCGGCTGGCAGGCCTGCTACCTGGCGTTGCTCGGCCCCGCCCTGACGGTGGTCCAGCGGCTGCCGCTCTGGCCGTTGTGGGCGGCCGCACTCTGGGTTGCCGACGAGGCGCTGCGCTCGCGCTGGTTCGTCGGCGGGTTCCCCTGGGGCCGGCTCGGCTTCAGCCAGGCCGAAAGCCCGTTCACCGCCTTTGTCGCCTACGGCGGCGTGCCGCTGCTCAGCTTCGCTGTCGCCCTCTGCGGCACGCTGATTGCGGCCGCCGTGATCATTGCCGCGCGACCCGACCGGTCCAGGCCGCCGGTGCTTGCCGGGCTCGCCGCGGCAGCCCTGGCGGTGCCGCTCATCGGGGCAGTGCTCCCGGTCAGCGCCGCAACCAGCCCGGACGCGTCGCGCGCGGTGATCGCGGTCATCCAGGGCGACGTCCCGCAGCCGGGGCTGGAGTTCAACGCCCGCCGCAGAGCCGTCCTCGACAATCACGTCAACCAGACGATCGCGCTGGCCGAGCGGATCGCCGCTGGCACCGAGCGGCAACCGGAGCTGGTCATCTGGCCGGAGAACTCCTCCGACATCGACCCCTACCGGAACCCGGATGCCGCCGCGCAGATCGACCGCGCCGCCGCCGCCATCGGCGTACCGATCCTGGTCGGCGCCGTGCGGATCAACGACGACAACACCCTGGGGAACATTGGCATCGTCTGGGATCCGGGGACCGGACCCGGCGCGCGATACCTGAAGCGGCATCCTGTGCCGTTCGCCGAATACATCCCCTGGCGCTCGCTGCTGGAGCGGATCGCGCCGATCGTGAACCAGGTCCCGCGCGACTTCGTCGGCGGTGACCGCCCGGGCGTGCTGGACGTCGGCGGCGTCAGAGTCGGTGACGTGATCTGCTTCGAGGTGGCCTACGACGGGCTGGTCGGCGACGTGGTGGACGCCGGTGCGGAGGTCATCGTCGTCCAGACGAACAACGCCACCTTCGGCTACACCGATGAGACGTACCAGCAGTTGGCGATGGGGCGACTTCGGGCAGTGGAACACGGCCGGACGGTTGTCGTGGCCGCCACCAGCGGAGTCAGCGCGATCATCGAGCCCGACGGCACCGTAGCCCAGCAGTCCG
>JACCZY010000011.1 GCA_013695685.1 Geodermatophilaceae bacterium
AGGAGCAGACCGAACACGATCGACGCCAGGCCACGCGGGCCGAACCACCCGATGAACAGGCGGGTACGCGGGGCCGTTCCCGACCCCAGCAGCGCCAGGCCCACCGGCACCAGTCGCCCCACTGTGAGCGTGAGGACGGCGCAGGCGACCACCGGCCACGTCGGGCTCTGCAGACCGGTAGGGAGGAGCACGTTGCCGAACAAGAAGAAGCTGATCGCCGCGAGCAGCTGGCCGGAGTCCTCGGTGTACTCGATCAGGTGGTCGCCCCGGTCCGCCGAGAGCGCGCCGAAGGCCAGCCCCCCGGTGAACGCCGCCACGAAGCCGTTCCCGCCCAGGGCCAGGGCCACCGTCAGCGCCAGCACCGCCACGCCCAGGGTGGACAGCTGGGCGTAAAGGCCGTCGACCCAGCCGGACACCAGGGCCCGGCGCAGCGCCAGCGCACCCACCGCGCCGACCGCCACCCCCACCCCGACGCCGAGACCGATCTGCTGGAGCACAAACACCGGCCAGGAATGCTCGCTGCCGCTCCTGCCCCCGGCCAGGGCCAGGAAGAAGAGCACGACCGGCAGCACCAGCCCGTCGTTCAGGCCGGACTCGACGTTGAGCGACTGGCGGACCCGGGCCGGGACCGACGTGTCGTCGATGACCGCCTGCCCCAGCGCGGGATCGGTCGGCGCGAGGATGGCCGCCAGCAGGGCGGCCGCCGCGATGCCGAGCCCCGGCAGCAACGCCGCCACCACCACGGTCCCCAGCAGGACGGACAGCGGCAGCCCGATAGCCAGCAGGCGAACTGGGAGGCCGCGCTCGCGGCGCAGCGCCGAGACGTCGATGCGCACCGCGTCGCTGAAGAGCACCACCGCGAGGGCCGCCTCGCCGATGATGCCGATCCCGCTGATGGACAGGTCCAGGCGGACGATCCCGAGCAGGTGGGTCGCGACGCCAGCACCCACGAGCACCATCGGCATCGTCACCGGCCAGCGTCGGCTTCGTCCGGAGATCAGGGCGTAGCCGACGACCACCACGGCGACGACGGCGACGTCGACCGCGCCCATCGGCCGGCTACCGGTACTCGGGGTTCGGGTGGTCGAAGCCTGCCCCGGCGTCCCAGGCGGAGCGCTGGTTGCCGTGGGCCGGGAAACCTCCGGAGCGCTTGAGCATCGCGGCCAGGTGCATGAGGTTCCAGGTCAGGAAGGTCGTGTCGCGCTGGGTGAACTCGTTCTCCCGCCCGCCGGACCCCTCGTCGAGGTAGGACGGACCAGGGCTGGCCTCGCCGCTCCAGCCCGCATCGGCCTGCGGGGAGATCGTGTAGCCCAGGTGCTGCAACGAGTACAAGACGTTCATCGCCACGTGCTTGATGCCGTCCTCATTGCCGGTGACCACGACCCCGCCGACGCGGCCGTAGTAGAGGTACTGACCGGCGTCGTTGGGCGGCCCGACAGGGCGTCGAGGCGCTCGATCACCCGGGTGCACACACGGGACTTCTCACACCGCCAGATCGGCGTGCCGAGCACGAGGATGTCGGCCGCCGGCACCTTCTCGGGGAGGGCGGGCCAGTCGTCACGCGCCGCGCCGTGCTCGGTCGTGTCCGGCTGCACGCCCCCGCGATGTCGTGGTCCACCGCGCACCGTGTCGGTGCGCACCCCGTGGGCCGCCATGATGGCGGCGCTGTTCGTTATCAGGCCCTCCGTGTCCGAGACCGCCGGGCTCCGCTTGAGGGTGCAGCTGACGAACACCGCGCGCAGGTCGCAGAAGTCGTGGTCGTCGTCCGCCATGCCCGGCTCCTCGGATCGCATCTCACCCGTTGCGCCCAGCAGGGGCGGCGGGGACTCGCGCCCACGGTAGACTCATCGACAGGTGACGCGCCCGCACGCGCTCCCTCTCCGCCCCTGGTGGGCGGACTCGTAGCTGCCAATGACCGCAGCCTCAGACCGTGCGTCGCACGACGTACCCGTACCGGACGGCAAGTCGGTGAACGCGTGGGGTCCCTCGTCGTTCCGCAGGTGGATCGTCGACTGGGGCGGCAGCATCTGTAGCGATCGTTGTGCAGCCCGCTGCTGGACGTCCGAGGCGGTTCACATGGCCATCGCGGCCGTCATGAACGGCGCGCGGGCGGGTAGTTGATCGTGGGCGTCCAGGCCGTTTTGGTAGAGCACTATGCTGCGCCCGGTGGTGGTCCGGATGGCGACGGTGCTGAAGCCCGGTGTCGCACCTTGGTGCCCGTAGGCGACTCGTCCGCCGCCGAAGTCGTAGCGGACCAGACCCAGTCCGCGGCTCGTGTCCGCGTTGATTGTCTCCCGGCAGTCCATCATCAACCGCAAGCCGTCAGGGTCGACGACCTTGCCGTCGAACAACCCGTCGAGGAACCGGGCGACGTCCGTGGGGGTGGCCACGATCGCCCCAGCCGTCCACCCCTCGGACGGGGACAGCGTGGTGCACTCGTCGTAGCGCGCACCGGGACGGTCGCGCAGGTGACCGCTGGCGTGCGGCCCGCGGAGTTGCGGCTCGACCGTGGGAAATGACGTGTCATCCAGATGCAGCGGCTGGAAGATCCGCTGCCACAGTTGAGCCTCGACGCTCTGCCCGGTCACGCTTTCGATCATGAGCCCGAGCAGGGCGAAGTCGGTGTTGCAGTACCGGTAGCCGGTATCCGGCGCGACCCGGCCGTCCGCGGTCAGGGCTAGGCGGATGAGCTCGGTAGGTGCCCAGTACCGGTCCAGCACCCGAATATCTGGGGGATCACCGAAGATCGGCCCGACCCAGTCGGGCAACCCGGACCGCATCCGCAGCAACAACTCGACGGTGATCTCAGAACTTTCGGCCCGACAGCGTGCCGGACCCGGCTCCGCTGATCAAACGCATTCGGCATGACCACCATCCCCGGCCCACGGTGGACGAGTCACCTATCAGGGTGTCGTAAGGGCACAGCTAATCCGCGGTAGCAAGCCGGCCGGAGCTGCGGGCGGCACTCGGGGTGCCGGCGCGGGAGCAACCCACCGGCTCTGAGCGATCGGCAGTCGTAAGCGGCGCCGAACCCGGCAAGGTGGCCACCGGTTCTGATCCATCCTCCCAAAATGGAAGCTCAGCCGGTCCTTGCCGAAGCGGCTGCGTGGTCTGCTCGCACGGCTCGTCGGCGGCTCGCAGGGACAGGTCGGCCGGTGCACATAGCCCCATCACCGCTTCTCCCACCAAGCTAAGACGTGCCGACATGCCGAGGCGCTCAGCACTCAACAGGTCTCATCGTGCCGCAGCCCGAGTCAGGCACCGGATGAGGATCGGCCACTGAAACAGGTGACGCATCGGCCTGAGTCCGCAATCGCTCAATGATACCGATCAGGTAGCACAGCTGCTACCATAGCAGTGTGGACACCGTCGGGCTTCGAGAACTGCGTCAGGACGCCTCCGAGCTGGTTCGTCGAGTCGAGGCCGGTGAGGAGATTGACATCACTGTGTCCGGTCGACTCGCTGCGCGCCTGGTTCCCGCAACCCCGAAACGGTGGCAACGGTGGGAGGACATCGCCGATGCCTTCGTGGGGCGGTCTGACCCGGATTGGGAGCGTGACCGCAA
>JACCZY010000021.1 GCA_013695685.1 Geodermatophilaceae bacterium
TGAGGTCGAGCTGGATCGGCGCCATGTCGTCCGCCTCACCCAACGACGCGAACAGGCCCGTGCCGTCCAGCTCGGTGGTGACACCGGTCAGGAAGATCTCGGCCAGGTCCGTCCGCGGAGTGGCCGGAGCCGGGATGCCGTAGATGGCTTCGATCAGTCGCGGCACCTCGGGGTCGAGCACCCGCTCCAGGACCTGACCACCAGCCGCGGTGGCGTCCTCGGCCGGAACGATGCTGTTGAAGGCGTCCTTGAGGTTGGCCGGGACGATCAACTCGTTGACCAGTGGCATCCCGAGCCGGGAGACCTGCACGAAGTCGCCCGCGCTCTGGCCGGTCTCCAGGTTGAGGCTCTGCCGCTCGGTGGTGCTCCAGACGCCGATGACCGGGTTCCGGTCTGCCTGCCCACGAAGTGCAAAACTCCTGGCCGGCAGTGTCAGCGCCACCGAGTTGACGTTGTATCCGGCAAGCGTGTCCTGGCCGACCTCTGACAGGTCCCCGCCGAAGAGCAGGTCGAATATCCGCAGGTCCAGGAAGAACGAGTCATCAGCTTGTCCCGCGAAGGCCTGACCTGCCTGCCGGAGCCCGACCCTGACGGGGACGATTGCCTCGTCGCGCAGCGACTGGTAGTCCGGCATGGACGCCTCGCCGACGTTCGACGGCGCAACGGGTGCGTTGCGGGCAAGCACCGTGCCGCTGACCTCTTCAACCAGGTTGTAGGTCTGCTTGAAACGCAGGTCGGGATCGTCGAACGACGTCACCGGACCGGTGTTGTAGAGGAACGTGCCCTCGTCGACGTTTCGGGTGCGGGCGAGGTCGCCCCTGGTGTCGATGTTGGAGAAGACCCAGCGGTACTTCTTGTCGGCCAGGCCGTCCCCGTCGTTGTCGATGTTGATGTAGTACTTCGACCCTTCGGCCCACGGGTAGAAGTTCGGACCGCCGTTGGGCTCCTCGAACGGGATCCAGCTGGCGATGACGGTCACCATGCTCGGGTCGTCCGGATTGACGAAGGCGTAGGTGTCGGTGTTGTCGTGCTGCGGGTCGCCGAGGATCATCGGCGCTTCCCGGTGGCTGGACGCACCAGCCGTACCGGGAGCCACGCCTACTACGGCAGCAGCCAGTAGTGAGGTACCCGAGGCGAGCACAACCAAGCGCTTTCCGCGGCTGTGCCAGTTCCTTTGTGGAGCCATGTGTAGCCCTTTCTCACGCTTCGCCAAATGGAGCGGTGGGAGCCGGCGTGATGACACCGGCATGGGTGTAGGACCAGGAAGTCAGCGACGACCCCGTTCTGTACGACGTGTTCCCAGGGGAACCGCTCTTATGAAAGCGCATCGATGACCGCTCCGCAACGCAAACGGCGTAATCGGTGGCGCTAAGTGGTCAAATCGGACAAAGCTCAACTCAGCAAGCCTATCCGGAAGCCGATCGCCACCGATTGGGCGCGGTCGCTGACGCCGAGCTTCTTGAACAGCCTTCGGGCGTGGGTCTTGATGGTGTCCTCGGACAGGTACAGGTCGCGGCCGATCCCGGCGTTGCTCTTGCCTTGGCTCATGCCGACGAGCACCTGCAACTCCCGCTCGGTCAGCGCGACCGTCGGTCCTCGGGTGTTTCCGCGAACCCGCGGGCCGGGCAGGTCACCGCCCACACCGGCCTGGGCGAGGCCGATCGCCAGTTCCACCGGCGTCGCGTCCCACCGGAGGTAACCGCGCGCGCCCACGGCGACCGCAGCAGCGATGTTCGGGCCGTCGTCGGGCGCGCCGAAGATCAGCACGGCTGCGCCGGGCTCCACTCCGAGCAGCCGGCGGCATGTCTCGACCCCGCTACTGACGGCTCGCTGGGTGCCGATCAGGACGATGTCGGGCCGCTCATGCGCGAAGCGCTCGAACAACTCCTCCGGCGTGGCCACGGAATCGACCTGTTCCACGTCGCGGAGGCCGCTGAGTAGCTCGCGCAGCGTCTCGCGGACCCGTCGCCGCTCGTCGAGCACGAGCACCTTTGCCATGGATGGCACACCTTCCCTCGCCAGCCGCACCCGCGTTACACCGGACAAGCACAGCCAGCGTGATGCCGAGGTCGCCACACCTTACACGATCGGGGGCCTCCTGGACCCGATCGGTTGACATGATCATGCTGACCGTGCGGCAGTTCGTCCCCCTGAACGTAGTGAGTCACCCGGTCCCCTCGCGACGCAGTGGCATCCGCCTGGGGTCGGAACGGGATCACACCCGCGACACAGGTTTGGGCTCTGCCCCGGCGGGACATCACGATCATGATCCTGACGCCTTCGCCCGGGCGGCAGCTGGATTGCTAGTGAGGGGGAGACATGGCCGATGTCCGTCGACTGCCCACGCCGGTGAGTGAGATCTGGGACTGGCAACTTCGTGGCGCGTGCCGTGGTCGCGATACCGTGCTGTTCTTCCACCCCGATGGGGAAAGAGGAACGGCGCGCGCCCGCCGACAGGAGGCCGCCAAGGCGGTGTGTGCGACGTGCCCGGTTCTCGACGCCTGCCGACACCACGCTCTCGCCGTACACGAGCCCTACGGCGTTTGGGGTGGGATGAGCGAGGAAGAGCGATCCCGGCAGCTGGCCGAGGCCCGGGTTGATGCCAGGGTCGGCTGAGCCGACCACTGCTGGTGGTGGCCCGCACCGGGGATACGGGCCACCACCAGTTCGCCTCTAGTGGCTGTGCCCGTGCCCGTTGCCATGGCCGTGAGCGGCGCCATGCGTCGGCTCCGCCGGCTTGTCGGTGATCGTGCTTTCGGTGGTGAGGACCAGCGCCGCGATCGAGGCTGCGTTGCTCAACGCCGCCTTGGTGACCTTCACCGGGTCGATGACGCCCTGGCTGCTGAGATCGCCGTACTCCCCGGTTGCGGCGTTGTAGCCGTTGCCGGCGCCGAGTTCGCGAACCCGCTCGACCACGACCGAGCCTTCCAGGCCGGCGTTGGCGGCAATCCAGTACGCCGGTGCGGACAGCGCACGGCGGACGATGGCTACGCCGGTCGCCTCGTCCCCCGTCATGCCGCAGTTGCCACGAAGCGCGGTCTCGGCATGCACCAGCGCTGATCCGCCACCGGCCACCACGCCCTCCTCGACGGCAGCTCGGGTCGCGGAGATCGCATCTTCCATCCGATGCTTGCGCTCCTTGAGCTCGACCTCGGTGGCTGCCCCGACCTTGATCACGCCGACGCCGCCGGCCAGCTTGGCCAGCCGCTCCTGCAGCTTCTCGCGGTCCCAGTCGGAGTCGGTGTCGTCGATCTCATTGCGCAGCTGTGCAACCCGGGCGGCGATCGCCTCGCTCGAGCCGCCACCCTCGACGAGCGTCGTGGTGTCCTTGGTCACGGTCACCCGGCGTGCGGTGCCGAGTACCTCCAGGCCGACCCCGTCCAGGGCCATTCCGGTGTCCGCGGAGACCACCTGCGCGCCGGTCACTATCGCGAGGTCGTCCAGGAACGCCTTGCGACGGTCACCGAAGAACGGCGCCTTGATGGCTACGGCGGGGAAGGTCTTGCGGATCGCGTTGACCACCAGCGTGGACAGCGCCTCGCCTTCGACGTCCTCGGCGATGACCACCAGTGGCTTGCCCGCTTGGACGACCTTCTCCAGCAGCGGCAGCAGCATCGCCACCGAGCTGATCTTGTCCTGGTGCAGCAGCACGTAGGCGTCGGTGAGGACGGTCTCCATCTCCTGGGCGTCGGTGACGAAGTACGGGGAGATATAGCCCCGCGGCAGCTGCATCCCTTCGGTCAACTCGAGCTCGGTGGAAAGGGTGTTGGACTCCTCGACGCTGATCACGCCGTCCTTGCCGACCTTGTCCATCGCCTCGGCGATCAGGTCGCCGATCGAGGCATCCTGGCCGGACACCGTGGCGACGTGGGCGATGTCCTCGCGGGTGTCGACCGGCACGGCAGCGGCGTCCAGGGCGTCGTTGACGGCGCGAACCGCGGCGTCGATACCCCTGCCGAGGGCGGTCGGGTTCGCACCCGCCGCGACGTTGCGCAGGCCCTCGTGCACCATGGCCTGGGCGAGAACAGTCGCCGTCGTCGTACCGTCGCCGGCTACGTCATTGGTCTTGGTGGCGACGGCCTTGGCGAGCTGAGCGCCGAGGTTCTCCTTCGGATTCCCGAGGTCGATCTCCCGGGCGATCGTCACCCCGTCGTTGGTGATCGTTGGGGCGCCGTAGGACTTGTCGATGACGACGTTGCGCCCGCGGGGGCCGAGCGTGACCTTGACCGCGTCGGCGAGCTTGTCGACGCCGCGCTCCAAGGCCCGGCGGGCCTCTTCGTTGAATGTGATGATCTTGGGCATGACTGGGGTGTCCCCTCGGATGCGTTGTCCGCCGAATTAGTGGTCAGTACGCCGACCGCCCCGGCGCCCGTGCCTGTTGCGCAGGCAGTAGGGCCGCCGGGGCGGTGGGCGATGCGATGCTCGAGCTGGTTACTGCTTGCCTTACTTCTCTACGACGGCGAGCAGGTCGCGGGCGGAGAGTACGAGGTACTCCTCGCCGGAGTACCGGATCTCGGTGCCGCCGTACTTGCTGTAGATGACGGTGTCGCCGACGTTGACATCCATCGGGACGCGGTTGCCCTTGTCGTCGATGCGACCGGGGCCGACGGCTACGACGGTGCCCTCCTGTGGCTTCTCCTTGGCGGTGTCCGGAATCACCAGACCGGAGGCCGTGGTGGTTTCCGCCTCGTTCGCCTGGACCACGACACGGTCCTCGAGCGGCTTGATGTTGACCTTTGTAGCGGTGGTCACCTGCTGATTCCCCCTTCTGGGGTTACCGATTTCATTGACGGCTAGTTGATGCTGCCCTCGCCGGCCTGTCGTCGCGGGTGCCAGGTGCGGTGAGGTCGTGCGACTAGCACTCTAGTCGTGAGAGTGCCAGATACTCAACACGGGGTCAGACGGTCAGCCGTTCCACCGGCATCCCCGGGTCGGTCGCGAAGTCCAGCGAGGAGGGTCGCGCCCCGGCGGCCACCACCCGCGCTCCCAGCGCGGCGACCATCGCTCCGTTGTCCGTGCATAAACCGGGTCGGGGCACTCGCAGCCGGACGCCTGCCTCGGCGCAGCGCAGCCCTGCCAATGCCCGCAGCCGCGAGTTGGCGGCGACACCGCCTCCGATCAGCAGGTCCGCGACACCATGCTCCCGGCAGGCCTGCAGCGCCTTGCGCGTCAGCACGTCGGCCACCGCCTCCTGGAACGAGGCAGCCACGTCGGTGACCGGAATCCGCTTGCCGGCTCGTTCGATGCCCTCGACCCAACGGGCGACAGCGGTCTTCAGGCCGGAGAAGGAGAAGTCGTATGCCGCGTCGCGGGGACCGGTCATTCCACGGGGGAATGCGATGGCTGATGGATCCCCGCCGGCGGCTAGTCGGTCGATCACAGGACCACCCGGGTAGGGTAGGCCTAGCAGCCGGGCCACCTTGTCGAACGCCTCGCCCGCGGCGTCGTCCACCGTGGCGCCGAGAGTGCGAACGTCACGCGCGATGTCGTTGACCAGCAGCAGTGAGGTGTGGCCGCCGGAGACGAGCAGGGCCACCAGCGGCGTGGGCAGGTCACCGTGCTCCAGCGCGTCAACCGCCACGTGCGCGCCGAGGTGGTTCACGCCGTACAAGGGTCGGTCCAGCGCCAGGGCGTAGGACTTGGCGGCAGCGGTACCGACGAGCAGCGCTCCGGCCAGGCCGGGGCCGGCGGTCACCGCTATCGCGTCCACATCGGACAGTCGTACGCCGGCAAGGTCCAGCGCCCGGTGCATGGTCGGAACCATCGCCTCGAGGTGCGCCCGCGCGGCGACTTCGGGCACGATGCCGCCGTACCTGACGTGACTGTCCACACTGGATGCAACTGCGTCGGCGAGCAGCGTGTTGCCGCGCACGAGACCTACACCGGTCTCGTCGCAGGACGTCTCGATCCCCAGGATCAGCGGGTCAGTCATGAGGCCGCCTCCGGCCGGGAGCACACAACAGGAGCGGACTGGACGGAGGCGGCCGGGGTCTCAGGCACGGGCCATCACCACCGCGTCCATGCCGCTGGGCTGGTAGTAGCCGCCGCGGCGGCCGACTGGGCGGAACCCGTGCCGGACATAGAGCCGTTGCGCCGCCTCGTTGTCGGCGCGGACCTCGAGCAGCACCCGACGAGGCCCGGCCGCGTCGAGAAGGTCGGCCAGCAGCGAGGCGCCTACCCCGCGACGCTGCCAGTCCGGCACGACGCCGACAGTCAGAACGTGCGCCTCGTGGTCGTACGTCACCAGACCGGCATAGCCGACGATGTTGCCGCCGGGATCAACGGCGATCGTGTAGTGCCGGGTGTCCGGGTCGGCCAGCTCCGATCGGAGCATCCCCTCCGTCCACGCCTCGGCGCCGAACAACTCGGTCTCCAGGGCCATGATTTCGGGCAGATGCCCAACTCGCATCGGCCGCAGCGTCACAGCCGCGCCGACCCGTGCGGTGTCGTTCATGGCCGGCCGGCCGGGGTGCGCGCGGCCATCTCGACGGCGTCCGGACGTCGAAGGTACGCCGCGCGCAGCGGTGCGGGCAACCACCGGTCGAGGAGAGCCGGCCCGGCTGCCGCCACAAGTCCGGCGGCGGTCGGTCCGGCGTCCACGGCGCCGGGCAGGTCGTACAGCACGGCGCCGGCGCCGACCACCCGGTCGGCTGCCAACCCCGGCAGCCGGTCGAGCAGACCGGCCGGGCTTCCGACGTGCGGTCCTTCGATCTGCTCGCCGTCGGAGTAGACCGCCCAGTAGACCTCGCGGCGGCGGGCGTCGGTCGCGACGACCGTCGTACCGGTCCGCTCGAGTAAGCCCAGCGCCACCGCATCGAGGGAACACACGCCGTACGCCGGTACGCCGAGAGCGTGCGCGAGCGCCGCCGCGCTGACCATGCCGACCCGCAACCCGGTGAACGGCCCTGGACCGGTGCCGACGACGACGGCTGCAAGATTCGAAGGGGCGTGTCCGGCCTCAGCCAAGACAGCGGCGACAGCAGGCGCCACGGTTTCGCCGTGCCGTGCTGGACCGCCGCCGCGGCGCTCGGCGAGCACGCGGACCTTGTCCGTGACCGCCACGACGCCCACGACGACGCCAGCGGTCGCGGTGTCGACGGCGAGAGTGAGCACGCAGCCGAGGTTAGCCGCGACCGACCGGGATCCGGCCACCTGGCGTGCTACTGCTGGCAGACTGATGCAGGAACGGCGTCGCACGCCTAAGAGAAGGTGTCATCGTGTGGTCCACAATGAGCCTGCGCCTGATCGGCGCCGCGGCCGCGCTCGTGCTGCTGGCCGGTTGCTCCACCACGATCGCGGGCATCCCTACGGCCGCCGGTCGCGATGCGACCAGCACGAGCAGCGATCCGACCCCGACGACGGAGACTAGCGGGCCGACCGGGACGAGTGAGTCCGACCGAGGCACCGGCGAGCTGAACTGCGAGGGCGACAACGTCGTCGCCCCCGAGGGCCAGCCTTTCTGCTTCGATGCTCCCGAGGGCTTCACGCCCGACGAGGTCACCATCGACAACCAGGCCGGGTCCGCCGCGTCGTACTCGACCGGGCTCTCGTTGACCCCACGCGACCTGATAGTCATCAGCGTGTACGAGCTGAGTCTGGACTCCGACGACCTCAGCGACCGCGAATTGATAAACGCTCTTTCCGCGGTCATCGAGCAGCTCGCCGAACAGGGCTTCGACTTCACGGCGACCGAGCCACAGGTGCGCGAGGTGGACGGGGCGCGGGCGTTCTACTACACCGGCAACGACGCGACCGGACTCTTCAGCGACACCTACTTCATCTTCCGCGGGCGGACCGAACTCCAGATCAACTGCCAGTGGGAAACCATGATGACCGAGGTGCTCAACGGATGCGACGACATCCGAGCGAGCCTGCAGATCAGCGGTTGATTCGACGTAGCCGCTCCGTCCAACCAGCGCCGACGGCCCGCAGGACGGCCGTGCGCACCTCATCGTGACCGCCGCGGTCGAGCAGGACGTGCAGGTACTCAGCGGCCAGGCGTTCGGCCAGCCCTTCGCCCCACTCGACAACGGTCACGGAGTCCGCGAGGTCGCTGTCCAGGTCCAGATCGTCGAGTTCGGCGAACCCGCCGAGACGGTAGGCGTCCACGTGTACCAACGGCAATCGGCCCTCGCGGTGCACCCGGGCGAGGACGAACGTGGGGGAGATGACCCCGGAGGTCACGCCGAGTCCGGCCCCGATCCCCTGCGCCAGCACGGTCTTGCCGGCGCCGAGCGCGCCGGTGAGCACTACGACGTCACCCGGCCGCACCACGCGGGCGATCCGACGGCCCAGCTCCCGGGTGTCTACCGCGGTCGGCAGGGACAGCGACACCTCAGTCGTCACGGTTGCGCCAGCAGAGCGGCGACCGTGCGCAGATCCTCCTGCAACGCTGCCCGGGGTGCCCCCCGTGGCCCGAAGCGCAGCGCCGCGGACGGATGGTAGGTCGCCAGTACCCGGCCGGCCGCAACGTCGTGGACCCTGCCCCGGGCGGCGGCGAGGCTCAGTGCGCGGCCGAGGAAGCGCTGCATCGCCGGCAGGCCGAGCGTGCAGATGAGGTCGGCTTCCAGGATGCCGAGTTGACGGTCCAGCCATCCGCTGCAGTTCGCCTGTTCAGCGGCTCGTGGGGTTCGGTTGCCAGGCGGGCGGCACTTGACGACGTTCAGTACCGCTACCTCACCGCGATCCAGTCCCGCCTCGGCGAGCAGTTCGTCCAGCAGCCGCCCGGAGCGGCCCACGAACGGCCGCCCACTCAGATCCTCCTCAGCTCCCGGTGCCTCGCCGACCAGGACCAGCCGGCTTCCTCGAGGCGCGTCTCCGACGACCACTGTCGATCGGCTGCGGACGAGGTCGGGGCAGGCAGTGCACCGCCGTGCTGCGTCGGCCAGTTCGCCCCACGTCCGGCACGACGCGGCGAGCAGGGCGACGGCCTCCGCCGGTGGGCTCGCCGCGCGGAAAGGACCGCTGAATCCGTCGATGTAGTCGCTCACACGCGGCGGTGGTTGACTGCGGGTCGGGCCGCAGCCCTGGCGAGAAAGGCGTGCAGCGCTGTGTTGACCTGCTCCGGCTGCTCCATCATGGCCAGGTGCCCGGCACCCGGCACGACCACGAACTCCGCCGCGGGTAGTTCCTCCACCATCGCGCGGCTGTGCGACAACGGCGTCAGCCGGTCGGCGTCACCGCAGACGATCAGCGTCTCCACCCCGGACAGCACGGAAAGGGCGTGGACCTTCTCGTATCCCATCAGGGTTCCGAAGAAGTCGGCGATGACCTCCACCGGCGTGGCCGCGATCAACTGACCGACGTAGTCCACCAACGCCGGGCTGACCAGACGATCGCCGAAGCTGTAGGACTTGGTCAGCCACCAGGACAGATCCGAACCGGTCCGCCGGGTGAGCTCGGCGATCCGGGGCCGGGACCGCATGCCCTTGGCCAGCATCGGCAGCGCGAGGAGCTTGAGCCGGGCGAGGGCAGGCGGCAGGCCGAGATCGACGCCGGCGAGGCCGCCCGTGGTCGTCGACAGCAGCGCCACACCACGAACCTGTCCGCCGAAGAGCTCGGGCCGCTGTTCGGCCAGCGACATGATCGTCATGCCGCCCATCGAGTGCCCGACGAGAACCGTCGGTCCTTGTGCCGCGGCCGTCTCGAGCACCGCGGCGAGGTCATGGCCGAGCTGATCTATATCGCAGGAGTCCGACGCGGCGCGTTCGCTGAGACCGTGGCTGCGCAGGTCGTAGAACACCAGCCGCACGTCTGCTTCCGAGAGCGCCAGCCGTTGGAAATGCCAGCTGCCCAGGGCGAGGGTGTAGCCGTGGACGAATACGACCACGAGTTCGGCGTCAGGCCGACCGACTTCCTCGACGTGCAGGCGGGTGCCGTCGTCGGCGGTGACGGTGTAGGACCGGTCAGCGGCCAGTGCGCCGAATCGGGTGCCGGCCGCAGGGTCCGGTAGCCGGCGTTGGGTGCCGATCCGTCGGCCGGCGATGGCGACGGCCGCGCCGGTGCTCGCGGTGAGCACACCGAGTGCGGCTCCGACCAGTCCGAGCTTGCGGGCTCGCGGCATCAGCGGCCGTCTCCGACGTACCGGCGGGTCAGCCGACCACCGATCCGGGTAACGAGTTCGTAGTGGATGGTGTCGACCGCGTCGGCCCAGTCCTGTGCGGTGGGCTCCCCCTGCGTGCCAGGTCCCCACACGAGGACCTCGTCACCGGCCCGCACCGGATCGTCACCGATGTCCACGACGAACTGGTCCATGCAGACCCGCCCGCTGATGGTGCGCCGTGCCCCCCCGAGCCAGACCGGCCCGACGTTGGTGGCATTGCGCGGGATGCCCTCGGCGTACCCGATCGGCACCAGCGCGAGCCCGGTTTCCCGGTCGGTGACGTACGAGTGCCCGTAGGACACCCCGGAGCCGGGCGGGACCCTCTTGACCAGGGCGACCTCGGTACGCACGGTCATCGCCGGCCGCAGGCCATGAGCGGCCGGATCGCCACCGAGCGGGTCCAGGCCGTAGCACGCGATGCCGGGGCGGACCATGTCCAGCCAGGTGTCGGGACGGGTCAGGGTTGCAGCCGAGTTCGCGAGATGCTTCGTCATGCTCTGCAGGCCCGCCCGCTCGGCGAATTCCACCGCCGCGACGAAGAGGTGCAGCTGCCTGTCGATCGTCGGGTGCCCGGGCTCGTCGGCGTACGCGAGGTGGCTCCAGAGCGCAACCGGCTGCACCGCCCCGTCCGCCTCGGCTCGTAACGCGGCCTGCACGAGCGTCGGCCAGTCCGCCTCGGTCGCACCGCCCCGGGACAACCCGCTGTCGAACTTGAGGTGGACACGGGGGATACGCCCGGACTCTCGGCCGGCGGCAACCAGCTCCTGCAGCGCCCAGGTCGCGTTGACCGACACCTCGACGCCGGCCCGCACCGCCTCGGCCACCCGCTCACCCGGTACGGCGAGCCAGGCGAGGATGGGCGCGGTGATTCCATGCGCCCTGAGCTGGAGCGCCTCGTCGAGGATCGCTACGCCGAGCATGTCCGCGCCACCGGCGAGGCAGGCTTTGGCGCAGGGCAGGAGTCCGTGCCCGTAGGCATCGGCCTTGACGATCGCCATCAGCGGCCGGTCGACCCGCCGGCGCAGGAGCGCGACGTTGTCCCGGACCGCGTCGAGGTCGACGACGATCTCCGCACGGGCCACGCAGTCGAGTGTTTCAGAACCCGGCATCGGTCTGCTCAAGGCTGGTTACCCCGTTCCCTTCACCGAAGAACTCCCAAGCCTCGGACACCCGGAGTGTGGGGAAGCCGAGCGGGCGCCCGAACCGCCGATTCGCCGACGGCGCTCGAGACGCTCTGAGCAGTCCGCCAGCCGCAACACGGCTATCCCGGCGATGGCGGCCCGCCGTCGTGCCCTCGCGGCCGCGCAGGCCGGCTACTCGCCCTGCCTCCTGGACGGCCGGCCGGAAGAACCGCGCCGGATCGTGGCATGCAGGTCCGTCCCGGCCTCACGCCAAGCTTCGAGTAGTGCGGCGGCGCCGTGGATCCGGCGATAGGCGAGTTCGGTCGCCGTGATCGGGACGACCGGCAGCAGCCGGACCGGCTCCGACGCACCCCAGACGACCTCGGGAAGCACAGGTTCGCCAACGATAACCGCGGTGAACTCCGCGCCGTCCCACAGCGGCTGCCCGATGTCCACCGTCGCGTCGGGCGCCACAACGAGGCCCTCGACCACGGGCGCGCTGGCAAGCGCTGCCATCGTGCGCAGCACCGAGTCCT
>JACCZY010000103.1 GCA_013695685.1 Geodermatophilaceae bacterium
GGTGGTGGCTTCGTGCCGGCAGACCCTGCGGTCGAGCTGGCCGACCTGCGCCACTGCTGACACCGCCGCTTGGATGTCGGAGACGAGAAAACCGGTCGCCGCGTGGCGGAGGATTTCCGGCATCGAGCCGAGCGGCGTCGCGATGACCGGCGTGCCGGTGGCCAGAGCCTCGATGACGGACAACCCGAAGGGCTCATTGAAGCTGATCAGATGCAGCAACGCTCTCGCGCCCCCGAGGAGGGAGTCACGTTCGGCCGGCCCCACCGGCCCGAGGTAGGAGACGCCAGCGCCATCCACATGCGGTTGTACGGCGTCGCGGAAGTAGGTCTCGTCCTGGACGATGCCGGCGATGATGAGTGGCAGCCCGGCCTGCTTGGCCACCTCGATCGCCAGGTGCGTTCCCTTGTCGGGGTGAATCCGGCCGAGGAACAGCAGGTAATCGCCAGGCCCGGGCTCGAACGTGAACATGGTCGTGTCGATGCCGTGGTGGATCGTGGCGGCGTAGCGCAGATCGGGATGCCGGTCCGCGTCGCTGATCGACACGTAATGCGCGATGTCGTCGTACGCGCGGTAGACGGGCACGATCTGCGCCGAGGAGAAGCCGTGGATGGTAGTGACCATCGGCGTGGACACCAACCGGCTGTAGGTCAGCGGCATGAAGTCGAAGTGGTTCGCCAGTACGTCGAACTCGGCTGCCCGCTCGAAAGCCGCAGCGTTGTGCAGCCCTTCACAGACCTTGGCGTCGACCCCTCCCGCCTCTTCGTAACCGAACGGTGCGGTGCCGTGCAGGTGGGCCGAGGTGATCGAGTCCGCGGTCGCGAACAGCGTGACGTCGTGGCCCCGCGCGACGAAGCCGTCGGTCAGCGTGGAAGCGATCTGCTCCCACGGCCCGTAGTTCTTCGGTGGCACGCGGTGCGCGATGGAGGCGATGACGCCAACCTTCATGAGGTCCTCTGGACTTGCACATTCGACGGCTACCGCAGAGAGCATCGTCATGAGACGAGCGCGGGCGTCGGTGAACTCAGAATACCCGGCTCGACGGGTTGAGCCACCACGGAGCAATCGGCCACCCCGCGGTCGGTGCTAGGGTTGACCACATCGGCATCCTCGATGCAGAGACAATCGCTCGGTCGCCGTGCACCACCCCTCCGTGACGCATCCGGAGCGGGTCCACGCGCACAAGTGCGCAGTCGTTAGTCACGGCGTTTCACGCTGTGTCTGAGCAGGAAGGCTCGCAGTGTCGGTGTCCTATGGAGTCCTCAGTACCTACCCGCCCACCCAGTGCGGGCTGGCGAGCTTCAGCCAGGCTCTCGTGGATTACCTCCGCTCCGCAGACGACGTGGTCGGTGTGATCAGAGTCGTGGACGCCCACGAGACGTCCGGACCCGGTGATGTGCGTCACCAGTGGGTCCGCGGCGAGGCAGGCGGTTCGGCGGCGGCAGCAGCGGCGCTGAACACCTACGACGTGGCGATCATCCAGCACGAGTACGGCATCTTCGGCGGCCGTGACGGCGCCGACGTACTGGCGGTGGTGCGCGCCCTCCGGGTGCCGACGATCGTCGTCCTGCACACCGTCCTGGTCACCCCGACCGTCCGCCAGCGTGCGATTCTGGAGGAGCTCGCGCGTCACTGCGTCGCGGTCGTGACCATGACCCGGACCGCGCGGCAACGGTTGCTCGAGCACTACACGGTCGACCCGAGCACGATCCGGGTCATTCCCCACGGGGCCGTCGACAACCGACGGTTCGACGCGGGTGACCAGCCTGCCGGAGCAGCACCGGTGATCCTGACCTGGGGGCTGCTCGGGGAGGGCAAGGGCATCGAGTGGGCGATCGAGGCGATGGCGCACCTGCGCGATCTACGGCCGACACCCCGGTATCGCGTGGTCGGGCAGACCCATCCCCGGGTCCTCGAACGGCATGGCGAGCGTTACCGGGACGGTCTGGTTCGGCGCGCACGGCAGCTGGGCGTGGACCACTCGGTGCAGTTCGATGCCCGTTACCTCGACCGCGCCGAACTGCACCGGATGGTGCAGCAGGCCGACGTGGTGCTGCTGCCCTACGACTCCCGCGAGCAGGTGACCTCCGGCGTACTGATCGAGGCGGTGACGGCGGGGAAGCCCGTCGTCTCCACCGGTTTCCCACACGCATGTGAACTGCTGTCCAGCGGTGCGGGCCTCCTCGTCGAACGCCAGGATCCGGCCGGAATCGCAGCGGCGCTGCGGCGCGTCCTCACCGAGCCCCGCCTGGCGGCCGGGATGGCGGCGGAGGCGAGCCGGATCGCGCCGGAATTGCTCTGGCCCGCCGTCGCTGACCAGTACCGTCAGGTCGCCGCCGACGCGCTAAGCCCAGAAAGCGTCCTTGCCGGCGTATGAGCATCCCGATCGTGTCGTACGAGCATCTGTACCGGCTGAGTGACGGGACCGGCCTTTTCGAGCACGCCGAGCTGACCGAGCCGCGGACCGGACACGGCTACTGCGTCGACGACGTCGCCCGCGGCCTGCTCGTCGCCGCACGTGAACAAGAACCCTCCGATGAGCTCATCGCACTCGCGCGGATGTACCTGCGCTTCGTCACCGACGCTCAGGTCAGTGACGGCCGGTTCCACAACCGCCGCGGTCTGGACCTGCGGTGGGAGGACGAGGCGAACCTGGAGGACTGCTGGGGCCGCGCCCTCTGGGGGCTCGGCACCGCCGTCTCCCGTGCACCTGCACTGGCGGAGCGGGCGCTGGCCCACTTCGACGTCAGCGTCAGTCGCCGTTCACCGCACCCTCGTGCGATGGCTTTCGCTGCACTCGGGGCCGCCGAGGTGCTCATCGCCCGGCCGGGCCACCTTGAGGCCCGGTCCTTGTTGGCCGACACAGCGATCTTCATCGGGGTCCCCTCCTCCGATCCTGACTGGTGCTGGCCCGAGCCGCGGCTGCGCTACGCCAACGCGGTCCTACCCGAAGCGCTGCTGGCTGCCGGCTCGCTGCTGGGCGACACGCGCGTGCTCACCGACGGGCTGGCCATGCTCGGCTGGCTGCTCGACGTCGAGACCTCCGGTGACCATCTGTCGGTGACCCCGGTCGGCGGCTGGGCCCTCGGAGAGCCAAGGCCGGGCTTCGACCAGCAGCCGATCGAGGTCGCGGCACTCGCCGATGCCTGCGCCCGCGCATACGACATCACCGGCGATCGGCGTTGGCTGGACGGCGTACGCCGCTGCTCCGGCTGGTTCCTCGGCGACAACGATGCGCAGGTCGCGTTGCACGACCCCGTCAGCGGTGGCGGCTGCGACGGTCTGGAAGTCTTCGGGCGCAATGACAACCAGGGAGCTGAGTCGACGCTGGCGATGATCTCGACGTTCCAGCAGGCCCATCACATGCTCGC
>JACCZY010000031.1 GCA_013695685.1 Geodermatophilaceae bacterium
CGCATCGACTCCCGGCGTTGTCGCAGCTGAAGGTCGGCGCGCAAGTCCGCGGCCGCAGCGTCGACGGCCGCGGCACTGCGCAGGATGTCGTCCATGGGGCGGACGCGTTCCAGCTGGTCGGTAATACCGGTCGCGAACATCTCTAGCTGACGCCGCTGGTCAGGCTCCGCCCGCACCGCCTGCGGACCAGCCCGGTCAAGCAGCGCCACCTGTGCGTCGTCCCCGCCGATGACGACGTCGAGGACCTCCTTGAGCAGCGTGCTCTTCGACCCGAAGACGCTGTAGATCGTGTCGGCGGAGACCCCCGCCCGGCGCGCCACGGCAGCGATGGTCGTGGCCGGGTAGCCCCGCTCAAGGAAGAGCTCGCGGGCTGTCGCCACGACCCGGCGACGGGTCTCGCGAGCCCGTGCCTCACGCAGTGGAGAGCTGTAGGCGCGTGGAGTCTTGACGGTGGCCTCCTTTGGTCCTAGCGTAACTCTATCGAATCGGGTCTCACTTTTGCGAAAGGGATTGCATGACCACCACGACCGAGCCATCCATCACCGACCGCGACCGATCTGAGGCTTTCACCGTGATGCAGCGGATCTTCGACGAGGGCTTCGCCACCGGAGACGGCACGGTGGTCGATGAGCTCTGCTCTTCGGATCTCGTGGAACACCAGTTCGGCCTCTCTGGTACCGGCGCCGAGGCCATCCAGCACGTCAAGGACGCGATCCGCGACGTCCACAGCGCAGTGCCGAACATCTCGTTCACCATCGAGGACTCGGTCGAGAGGGCAGACACCATCTGGGTACGAGTACGGGCACAGGGAACGGCGACGGGTCCGTTCTTCGGGCCGCCGAGCGGTCGTTCCATCGACTTCACCGTGCTCGATGTCGCCCGCGTCGTTGACGGCCGCATCGTTGAGCACTGGGGGGTACCGGATCGCTTCGCCATGTTGGCGCAGACCGGCATCCTCGACCGCCTGAGTTAGCAACGACGGGAGGTTGAGGCCCGGCGAAGGCGCGCTCCCCACGAGACGCACGGCGGTGCAGCAGTTCCAAGGCCGGCCGTACACGATCGACTGTCAAGTGACCGGTCAGCGATCGGCCGCCGGGACGGGGCTGCAGCTGCTGAACCCGTGCAACTTGCACGCCGTGTCGTCGGTGCCGCGTCGATACACTGCCCAGATGATGCAACCGGCGTTGCGGGTGACGTCGGTATCACTCGCGGCGCCCGATCCGCGCGAGCTTGCCGCCTTCTACAGCAATTTTCTTGGCTGGCCGGTGACGTCAACCGACCCAGCACGGCCCGGCTTCCCACCCGAGGACGGATGGGCGCAGATACGACCGCCGGCCGGCGACGGAGGCCCGACATTGAACTTCGAGTACGAGGCGGGGTACGTGGCGCCGGTGTGGCCGTCGGTCCAGGGCCAACAGCAGCTGCAGACACACCTCGACATCGCTGTCAACGACCTGACCTCTGCCGTCGCATGGGCCCAGCAGGCTGGCGCGACACTCGCCGCGTACCAGCCCCAAGACGACGTCCGAGTCATGATCGACCCGGTGGGACACCCGTTCTGCCTGTTCCTGGACGCCTGAGAAGGTCCGCTCCCGTAGGACGTGCGTCGTCGGCGAGCAAACGGCAGGCCGGGGCGGCTCATCGACAAATTCGGTTGCGTCAACGGCATGGGCATGCCGGACTGCAGTGTGCACAATTTCGACCCGATGACGAGCTTCGGTGCGGACGTCGCCGCGACGTACGACGACACGCTTCGCGGCGACGAGGCCGAAACGGTCGAGTGCCTGCGCCGGCTCGCCGCCGGTAGGCCCGTACTCGAACTGGCCATCGGCACTGGACGAATTGCCCTGCCGCTGGCCGCCACCGGGCTTCGCGTCGACGGGATCGAACAGTCCGAGGCGATGGTCGGGAGACTGCGCGCCAAGCCCGGCGGGGACCGGATCGTGGTGACGATGGGCGACATGGCCGCGGTGGCGGTCCCTGGTGAATACCGACTGATCTATCTCGTCTACAACACGCTGTTCAACCTGCTCTCCCAGGACGATCAGGTCCGCTGTTTTGAGAACGTCGCCCGGCACCTCACCGACGACGGCGTGTTCCTCGTTGAGGCGGCGGTACCGGATTCGATGTACGGCCTGCGAGGCGACCAGTACGTCGACGCGGAGTCAGTATCGACCGACGGAGTCACGCTGGACGTCGGCCGCTACGACCGCGCGACTCAGCTGCTGGAGGAATGCCACGTCACGTTGACTCGACAGGGCATCCGCGTCGGGCCGATCGTCACCCGTTTCGTGTGGCCGAGCGAGATGGATCTCATGGCGCGGATCGCGGGGCTGCGCCTGCACGAGCGCTGGGCGGGTTGGCGGCGCGAGCCGTTCGACGCCCGAAGCGTCCGACACGTCTGCGTCTACGGCCGGTAGCGGCCAGGTCCGGCAAGCCGTTTCTGGGACTCCTCTTGCAAGCCGCGCGCCGGCTCGCTGCGATGAAACTCGGTGAGAGCATCCGCGGGGGCCCGTCCCAGCCCTGCGCGACGGAACAGCTCAGGCGCAGACCTGCTCCAGGGTCGAGCCGTTGCGCCGCTTGCGTACGAGCAGCCTGCTCGGAATGCGCGCTCGCATCTCCTCCAAGTGGCTGACCACTCCGACGACGCGGCCGCCAGTTCGCAGTTCGTCCAGGGTCGACATCACCTGGTCGAGCGTGTCGGCGTCCAGGCTTCCAAAACCCTCGTCGATGAAGAGCGTCTCCAGTTGCACACCGCCGGCCTCCGCCGTCACCACGTCGGCCAGCCCCAAGGCGAGGGCCAGGGAGGCCAGGAAGCTCTCCCCGCCGGACAGCGTCTTGGGCGAACGGGCCAGACCGGAGTAGTCGTCCACGACGAGCAACCCCAACCCGGCTCGGACCCGTCGGGAGTCGGCGACGTCGGTGTGCTGGAAGGTGTACCGCCCGCCGGACATCTGCTGCAGCCGTCGGCTGGCCGAGACGGCCACTTCGGCGAGCCGCGCGGCGAGTACGTAGGCTCGCAACGTCATGTGCCGGGTGTTCTGCCCGAGCCCCGCGACGAGGTCGGCCAGCGCGCGAACGTCGGCGTATTCGGTGCGGGCCGGGGCGGTGGCCTGCTCCGCTTCCGCCAGCCGATCGGCCAACCTACGCCCCTCCGCGAGCCGGCGACGCCGCGCCGTCAGCGTGGCGATCGCCCCGGTGTGCTGGGCTTCCGCGACCATCTGAGCATCGGCGGTCGATGTCAGGTCGAGCTCCGGCAGGCGCGCCGAGTCGATGACCTCGGCATCGTCAAGCCCGGGCTCGGTCAGGAGTTGGCCGAGGGCGGCGACCCGCCGCTCGTAGTCCTCGAGTTGGCCCTCCCACTCGGCCAGCTGGACGGCCGTAGCCACTGCGTGCGCCGCCTCGTCGAGGCCGGCGAAGCCGGCCCGGCTGGCGTGCTTGTGGGCGGCCCCCCGCGCTTTGGTCACTCCGGACCGGGCGACGGCGTCTGCGCGCAGCGCCGAGAGCAGACCGGCGATGTCATCAGCGGCGGCATCCAGACGCTCGATCCGGGCGGGCAGCGACACATCGGTACCTCGGGCGGCGTCCAGAAGACGGCTGATCTCCGCACTTGTCCGCGTCAACTGGGTGGCTCGCTCCTGCAGCCCGGCCTTGCTGCTCTGCGCCTCGGCGAGCAGGGTGCCGAGCGAGTCGTGTTCGCTTCGGAGGGCGGCGGTCGCTGCCGTTCGCTGGGCCACCTCGGCGGCCTCAGCTTGTGCGCCGGCCAGCTCGTGCCGGAGTCGGTCGAGGCCCGCGGTGAGCGCTGCGAGCGAGCGCCCACCACTGCGGCCACGGTGCTCGGCCAGCTCGCGCTCACCTTCGCGGACCTGCTCCTCCAACGCGACCCGCGCCCTTGTAGCAGTTTCCTGCGCACTGGCAGCCTCCTGCTCCGTCACCTCGGTCACCATGTCGGCGATGCGGTCGGCCGGCGCCGGGTGCTCACGGCTTCCGCAGACCGGACAGGCCTGGCCACCCTCGAGCCGGCCGGCGAGTTCGGCGGCCATCCCGGCCAACCGTCGCTCACGCAGGTCCTGCACCCTCGCCGTGGTCTCCTGATGCCGGTCGACCGCGGCGCGCAACTGATCCCGCACCCCGGTCATCTCGATGGTCAACCTCGCCTCGGCGGCGGCGGACTCAAGGGCGATCTCGGCCCGCTCTGTAGTGGCCTGAAGCCCGGGCAGAACGGCGGCGGCCGCGCTTGCGGCGGTTTCCCGCGCGTTCGCGGCGGTTATCAGCGCCGGCAGCCGGCGGTGCCGCAACGCTGCTTGCTCGGCGTGGGTGTCAAGCTCCGCCAGCGTGACCTGGGTCTGCGCAAGCTCCACCAGCAGCACCTCCCGGTCGCCGGCACGCTCGGCCAGATCGGTCAACCGCACGATTTCCCCGCGCAGCCGCTGCTCCAATCGCAGCAACACATCCGGATCGCTGACGTCGGCGACCCCCAGGCCGCCCGCGCCCGCATTGCCGCCTGCATCGCCGCCCGCATCGAGATCCATAGCGCTCAGGACCACGGCAAGCACCCGCAGCCGCTGCTCCACGTCGGATCCGCAGGTCAGCCGCTCGTGTTCGGCGGAGTCCAGCGCCGCCAGAAGCGGGGACATCACCGCGGCCCGGCGCGCCGCCGTAACCCGGTCCCGCACGCGCTCGTATTCACCGCGGCCGTCGGTCACGGCAGCGAGTTCGCGCTCGGCCAGGATCCGCCGTTCCTGCAGTCGTCGGCGGGTCCGGGCATCTTCGGCCACGACCCGGGCGGCGGCCATGGCCCTGGCGCTGATCTCAGCGGCTGCCTCGGCGACCGCCGCTGCTTCCCCTGACCGGCGAACCTGCTCTGCCCGCCAGTCCGCTGTCGCCTCGGCCGCGCTCGGCACCTCCGAGTGCTCGATGCCGAGCTCCTGACAGAACCGGTGTAGCCAGACGTACAGTTCACCTTCGGCCTTCTCCAGGACGATCTTGGCGTTGCCGCGCCGATCGGCCAGCCAGTCCTGGACGTCGGTGAAGCGCTGCGTTCCGAACAGCCGCTCCAGCAACGCCTCGCGTTCGAGTGAATCCGCCCGCAGGAACCGGGCAAAGTCGCCCTGGGGCAACAGCACTACCTGGAAGAACTGCTCCGCACTCATCCCGATCCAGTCCAGCAACTGCTGGGAGACCTCGTCGATCCGGGTGGACAGCCCCACCCATGTGTCGCCCCGCCGTTCTTCCAGCACGGCCGAGGCCGGCTGCCTCGTCCAACCCTCCCCGCGCCGCTTGGGTCGTTGCCACTCCGGCGAGCGGCGCACCCGCAGCCTGCGGCCGGCGAGGGTCAGCTCCAGGCACACCGACGGAGCGACATCAGGACCGGCCTGGTCGCAGCGCAATCTGCCGGCCTGCTGGCGGGACCCCGGCACCCGGCCGAAGAGCGCGTAGGCGATCGCGTCGAGTACCGAGGTCTTGCCCGCGCCGGTCTCGCCATGCAGCAGAAACAACCCATCAGCGCCCAGCCGGTCCAGATCGACGCACTCGGTTCCGGCGAACGGCCCCAACGCGGTCACCTCGAGCCGGTGCAGCCTCATCCGGCCCGCTCCTGCTTGACCCGGGTGGCCGATAGGGCCTCCGCCAACAGCGCCCGCTCGACCGTGGTCGGCTTTGAGTTGCGCACCCACTCGACGAAGTCGGCCGCGGTCGACAGGTCGTCGTGATCGCGCCGGCGCCGGGTGGGTTCCAGCCGCTCGGCCGGCCGGCCGGCCTCGGGACGCCACTCGACGGCGACGGCGTTGGGAAAGCGGGTATGCAGCCGACGCATCGGGTCCAGCGGCCGCACCGGATCGGTGAGTATCACCTGCAGGTAGTCCTCCGCGTGGGCGGTGTACGCCGGCGCGTGCAACAGGTCGTCCAGTCGACCGGTGAGCATCGCCAACCGCCTTGGCACCGGGAGCTCGATCCGGGTCACGGCGGCCAGCCCGCCGGCGTCGAGTTCGGCCAGCAGCACGGACTTTCGCTGGCGCGTCTCGGAGAAGGAGTAGGCCAACGGGCTGCCGGAATAGCGCAGCCACGGCCGCTCGGTGTCAGGCTGCTGGCAGCCGTGCAGATGTCCCAGCGCGACGTAGTCCACCCCGTCGAAGAGGTCTGCGGGAGCGGTCTGCACGCCGCCGACGGACAGCGACCGCTCGCTGGCCGAGGTCTGAGCGTCGGCCTCCCGCGCCGACCCGGCCAGGACGAAGGCGTGCGCAAGCACCACTGACCGGGTCCCCGCCGCCCGGGTGGCCAGATCCCGGCGTACGGCGGCCATCGCGGCACCGAGGACGCCGGCGTGCCCGCCGCCCGCGGGGACACCGAGCGGGACGCGCGCGGTCTCGGGCTCGAGGTAGGGCAGCCCGTAGAACGCCACGTCGCCGTACTCATCCGGCAGCACGGTCGGCTCCGCACATGTCTCCACGGCGGTGTGCAGATGCAGGCCACCGGCGGCGGCGAACTGGCGGATGCTCCCGAGCCGGGCAGCCGAGTCGTGGTTGCCGGAGATCAGCACGATCCGGGCCCCGGCGACGCTGATGGCGGCCAGCACCCGGTCGTAGAGACGGACGGTCTCGGCGTTGGGCAGCGCCCGGTCGAAGACGTCTCCGCTGACGACGACGACGTCCACGCGGTGCTCGGCCACGAGCGCCGCCAGCCGGGACAGCACGCGCTCCTGGTCGGCCAGCAGGTCACACCCGTGGAAGGTGCGACCGAGATGCCAGTCGGAGGTGTGCAGGATCCGCATGCCTCGGACGCTAGCCGCGCACACCGACAACTCCGGTGGAACGCGCCGGTCAGCGCACCACCTCGTGCCGGCTGTCGGCGAGCCGCACGGTCCTGCCCTGTGACGCGAGCAGCTCCATCAGCGGTACGGCGACCCGTCGGCTGGTGCCGAGGGCCTGCCGCGCTTCGCTCAACGTGAACGGCTGCGGTAACCGCGCGAGCAGGATCGCCGCCTGCTGGTCCGCGCCGGGGAGCAGGACCACGCCGTCGGCGACCTTGAGCAGCGCACCGGCCCGAACGGCGGCACCCAGTTCCTTGACGAGCAGCCCCAGTTCGGCCAGCCGGTTGGCGTCGGGCGCAGCGAAGGGATCCGCGGCAAGATCCCGTCGTACGGCGTCCACCGCCCGTTGGACGTCCGGCGGCAGCGCCGGCCCGGAGTCCGCCGGCACCACCCGGCCCTGACGCAGAACCAACGGAGCCTGGACCAGCGCCGCCACCAGGCGTCCGTCGGGCAGCCGCAACTCGCGCCGGAGGACCTCGACCGGTTCCCCCTGCTCCAGCGGGTGAGCGGTGGCGTACCGGGTCACGGCGGTGGTCAGGCGGACGGCGAGATTCACGCGCAGCGTCTCGTCGACGAGCCAATCGGCGACAAGCGGAGTACCCGGCGGTGTAGCGCCCATCGCGCGCAGGTCGGCGGTGGTGACGATGCCGCGCCGACGCAGCTCCGCCAGGCCGTCAGGGACGCCGTCCATCTCGGACAGAACGGCGGCGCGAGCGCGCCCGGCGCCCCGGCGGCGTAGCGCCGGTGGGCGTACGTCCAGCACCGTGGCACCGGCGGCGATCCGGCGGCGGCCGGGGTCCCGCAGGACCGCCACGTCCCCGATCCGCAGTGGCAGCGCGCGGTTCAGGCTGAGCCGCGCGGTGTCGGCACCTAGCGGCCGGACCCGTGCCGTGACCGCCGCCGATCCGACATGGACCGCGAGTTCGCCCGGAAGCTCGACGGCGGCGTCCCCGCGCAGCCGTACGTCGAGCACATCGGTCGTCAGCCAACGCTGCGGGGTCAGCAGCGCCTCGCCGCGGCCGACGTCCTCCAGCGCCACGCCGCGCAGGTTCACCGCGACGCGGGCGGTCGCCTGCACGTGCGAAACCGACTGGCCGAGCGACTGCAGACCTCGGACGACGACCCGCTGACCGCTGCCCGCAAGCACCAGCTCCTGGCCTACGCGGAGCTGTCCCGACGGGAGCGTTCCGGTGACCACCGTGCCGGCACCGCGGATAGTGAAAGCCCGGTCCACCCACAGCCGCACGTCATCATCCACAGTGGACGGTGGCAGGCCCGCGACAAGTCCGTGCAGGGCCGTCCGCAGATCGTCCATGCCCGCGCCGGTCCGCCCGCTGACGCGGACCGCGGGGACCGCGCCGAGGCTTGTCGCTCCGATCGCCGCCTGGGCCTGCGCCTGCGCGGCGGCCGGGTCTGCCAGGTCGCTGCGAGTGATGACCAGGAGCCCGTGCCGGACGCCGAGGGCGTCGAGAGCACCGAGATGCTCCGCAGACTGTGCTTTCCAGCCTTCGTCGGCCGCCACCACGAACATCACCGCGGGAACCGGCCCGACACCGGCAAGCATGTTCGCGACGAACCGCTCGTGTCCGGGAACGTCCACGAAAGCGACGGTTTCCCCGGTCGGGAGTACGGCCCAGGCGAAGCCGAGGTCGATCGTCATGCCGCGCCGTCGCTCCTCCGCCCACCGGTCTGGTTCCATCCCGGTCAACAGCCGGACCAACGTGCTCTTGCCGTGGTCGACGTGCCCGGCGGTGGCGACGACGTACACCTCGCCGCCTCAGGTTCGGCCGGAGGCGGACAGTACGGCCGCCAGCAGCGTTTCGTCATCTGCCGCCGTGAGCGCCCGCAGGTCCAGCAGGCAGCGGTCCCGCTCGATGCGGCCCAGCACCGCTGGACGGCCTGCGCGCAGCGACTCGGCGTACGCCGCCGGCAGGCTCACGGCTGCACTGGGCAGGCTCACTCCTGGTGCGCCTCCCCCACCCACGGCCGCCTGGCTGTCCACAGTGGAGGCTTCGATTCCGTTGTGCCGCAATGCATCTACCAAACTCGCGGCCCGACCCCGCAGCTGCTCGACGTCGGCGTACAACGCCTCATCGATCGGTGTGCGCGGGCCGACGAGGGTCGCCTCCAGGGCAGCCAGCGTGAGCTTGTCCACGCGGAGCGCTCGGGCGAGCGGATGCCGGCGCAGGGCCTGGACCAGGTCGGCACGCCCCAGCAGCAGCCCGGCCTGCGGCCCGCCGAGCAGCTTGTCCCCGCTCGCGGTGACAAGCGCCGCGCCGTCGCGCAGCGCGGTGGTGGCGTCGGGTTCGTCCGGGAGCATCGGGTGCGGACCCAGCAGCCCCGACCCGATGTCGGCCACCACGGGTACGGCGAGCCCCGACAGCTGCCGCACCGGGACGCTGGCCGTGAAGCCGGCGACGACGAAGTTGGAAGGGTGCACCTTGAGCGCGAACCCCGTCTCGGGTCCGATTACAGCTGCATAGTCGGCAAGGGTCACGCGGTTCGTGGTGCCGACTTCGCGCAGGCGTGCCCCGGTGGACACGAGCAGGTCGGGCAACCGGAATCCGTCGCCGATCTCGACCATCTCGCCGCGTGAGATGACGATCTCCCGGCCGGCGGCCAGTGCCGTCGCCGCCAACACCAGTGCGGCGGCACCGTTGTTGACGAGGTGGACATCGCCCGCTTCGGGCACCAGCCCGGCCAGGGCGGCGAGCGCGCCCTGGCCGCGCCGGCCCCGGGCACCGGTGCTCAGGTCGAGTTCGACATCGGTGGTCCCGCCCGCGATCTGCACTGCTGCGCGAGCTGCCTCGGACAGGACCGCACGGCCGAGGTTGGTATGCAGGATGATGCCGGAGGCGTTGAGGACCGGCCGGAGTGAGCAGGCCTGGTCCGGCAGAGCGGCCAGTGCAGCCTCGGCCACCGCCTCAGGTTCGAGCTGCCCGTCCCGCACCTGCTGCTGGGCGGCGTTGACCGCGGTCTTCACCAGGTCCCGCCCCAGCTTCCCGGCGGCCTGGGCCAACCGCGGATCGGCCAGCACGGCGTCCGTTCGAGGCACCAGCCGGCGTACGTCGGACACGGTGCGAACTGTAGATGAGGGGCGCGCCAGACAGGGTTGGGTCGGCCGGGTGACAAGGGCAGACACAGCGGGCGCTATACAGCCCGCTGTGTCTGTCACTAAACCCTCGGCGGAGGCGGACGGGAATCGAACCCGCCTGACCGAGATACTCGGCCACGTCGGTTTTGAAGACCGCGAGGGCCACCAGGCACCCTGACGCCTCCACCAGCGAACGTACCGCATGACCTGCGGAAACGCTCGAAATGACGATGACCACTGCGGACCCTTGCAAGCCGTTCGACACCCTGTTTCGCCGTGGCTTGGTCCACGCGAAGTCCACGCCGCAGCGGGAGCCGGTGAGCGCCAGCCGAGCTCGACCGCGACGTCGGTCACCGGGCCAGCTGGCGATCGGCGGGTCCGAGTCAAGGCTCGACCAGCCCCGCGCGGATGGCGAATCTGGTCAGGCCGAGGCGGTCGTGCATTCCGAGCTTCTGGAGGATGTTTGCCCGGTGCCGGTCGACGGTCTTGGCGCTGATGACCAATGTGTGGGCGATCTGCTTGGAGGAGTGCCCTTCGGCGATGAGCTTGATGATCTCCTCCTCGCGGGGGGTGAGGATGCTGTCGGGGATCTGGGCTCCCTGTCGGTCGCGCCGCAGATAGTCCCTGATGAGGGCGGTGA
>JACCZY010000034.1 GCA_013695685.1 Geodermatophilaceae bacterium
CCAGGCCGGGACCGACTCCCGGGTGCAGCACGATCCGCAGGCCGCCGAGGTCACCGGGACCGCTGGTGCGGGCAAGCCCGGGCAGGATCCTCCCGTCGGTGAACCAGCCCGCGTCGGCCGGGTTGCACACGCACACCGGTCCCCTGGTGGTCGGGCGAAGCACTCCCGCCGCGCTCACGTCGGCGCCTATGAGGGAGTTGATCAGCGTCGACTTCCCCGCCCCGGTCGACCCGCCGACCACCGCGAGCAGCGGAGCATCGAGCCGGCGCAGCCGCGGCAACAGGTAGTCCTCCAGCTGGCCGAGAAGTTCGCGCCGGTCCCGCTCGGCAGCCGCCGCGGACGCCGCCGCGAGCGGAAAGTCAGCGTCGCGGATCACCTCGAGCAGTCCGGAGACAGATTGCACCAACGCCTCGGCAGGGGAACTCACAGCAACAGCCTGCCCTAACCGACGGACGGCGAGGACCGTCGTGCTTCACCGAGCGGGTGCGTCAGCGGGACACTTCGGTCATGAAAGCCGATCCTCCCGTGCTCGCCGCCTCGGTGGCCTTCGCCGGCGCCAGCGCACTCGGCAGTGCCGTCTCGATCCGTCACGACATAACGGGGCCGGCCACGATCATGGGCGCCTGGGGTCCGTGCCGCGATCATCATGAACATCGTGACTTCGGCGGCGCTCGCCGCCGCCGGACTGCGGCACCTGCGAGGCGCCAGTACCTGATCGACCGCTCACGCCACGAGCCGGCGGCGAAGGGCTTCCTGATCCTCGGCATCGAAGCCGTGCCGGTTCAGCCAACCGTGCGGATCGCCGAAGCGCTCGTCCAGCTCGCCGAGAAATCGCGCCATGGTCGCAGCAACCGGTCGGTGACTGTCCAGGGTGCGACCGGCGAGATCTCCGGCGTACGTCGGGCTGGACTCCAGCCGCGCGACGAGTTGCGGCAGCACGTCTCCGGTGGCCACGTAGTCGTCGATGATCGCCTGCCGATCCACCTTCGCGACACTGAGCGCCAACGCGACGACGACACCGGTCCGGTCCTTGCCGGCCGCGCAGTGCACCAGCGCCGCGCCGTCCTCCTGCTCCGAGATGGCTCGCAACGCCGCGACGACATTGTCTGGGCGATCACGGAGGTACCCGAGGTAGTACCCGGCCACGACGTCCGGGCCGGCGGTGTTGCGGTCGCGGGATCTCGTGTCGTCCTCGCTCTGCCAGGGCAGTACCTCGTCGGCGGCGAAGTCGGTGTTGTCGCCGGCCTCCGGGAACAGCGACAGATGCCGGTACGCGACGGCCCTGTGCCGCAGCGGGCCGGGGCCCTCGGACCGGATCTCGGTGCCGGTACGCAGATCCAGGACCAGCCGGACCCTGAGTTCCTCCACCAGCCGGCGGACATCCTCCTGCGTCAGTGACTGCAAATTGTCGGCGCGCAGCAGCCGCCGGGGGGCCGTCGTACGCCCATCAGTGGTGGGGAGGTCACCGATGTCGCGGACGTTGACGGCACCCTGCAGCTGCACCCAACGACTGCTCAGTACAGAGTGCCGTCGTCGCGGTAGCGCCGCTCCTCAACGACCCGGTGACTGGTGTTGCTGCGCTGATTCATCAGCACCAGCGAGATGATGATTCCCACCACGCCCACCGCCATCAGGACGAACCCGACGATGTCAAGGTCGATGCCGCTGACCTCGCCGGTGACAGCGAAGGCGAGGATGGCACCCAGCGCCAACAGAAAGATCGAGATTCCGACACCCATGCTGAGACCTCCTTGGGTGAGCGCGGCGTGCCCGCCTCACGGTCCTAGTGTGCCAGCCCCGAGAGAGATCGACGGTTAGAAGCTTTCCTCCGGCACGTCCATGAGGCTGTTGTCCGTGTTCTCGACCAGCGTGCGCTCCGCCGATAGCCTGGGCAGCACCTGGGTGGCAAAGAACCGGGCTGAGGCGATCTTGCCCTCGTAGAACGCCCGATCCCGGGCCGACGTGTCCGCGCCGAGTGCCGCCATGGCGACCTCCGCGTGGCGCAGCAGCAACCAGCCGGTCAGCAGGTCGCCGAAGGCCAGCAGCAGTCTGGTCGTGTTCTGCCCCACCTTGTAGAGATTGGTGATGTCTTCCTGGGCACTGGTGAGCTGCCCGACCATCGCGCCGACCATCGCCTGGGCGTCGCCGAGCGCGGTCGCGAGCAGCAGCCGCTCGTCCTTGAGCCGGCCGTTGCCCGACTCGTTGTCGAGGAAGGACTGGATCTCACCGAGCAGGGTGGTCAGTGCCCGGCCCTGGTCCTTGACGATCTTGCGGAAGAACAGATCCATGCCCTGGATCGCGGTGGTGCCCTCATACAGGGTGTCGATCTTGGAATCACGGATGTACTGCTCGATCGGGTACTCCTGCAGGTAGCCCGAGCCGCCGAAGACCTGCAGCGACTCCGCCCCGAG
>JACCZY010000037.1 GCA_013695685.1 Geodermatophilaceae bacterium
CCATGCGTGCTTGCCAACCTGTCGGCCGCGGGTGAATCCGTGCTGCTCGAAGAGTTCGACTGTCGCGCTGAACAGGAAACGGCCCGGCGCCTCGCGGCCGGTGGTCACCTCGGAGATGGCCTCGACGAGGCCGCCGCCGGCATGAGCGATCTGGTCGAGCGCGCCTTCCACTGCCGCCCGCGCGATCCCCTGGGCGCGATGCTTCCTGTCGACGTAGAAGCAGGTGATCCGCCAGTCTGGATGCGGCGGAGCGTCCTTCGCGTACTCGCGCTTGTGCTTGATGCCCGGGAGTTCCTCGGGGCCACCGTACTGGCACCACCCCTGTGCGGCGCCGTCCTCGTCGAGGACGAGCGCGGCGTGAGCGCGACCTGTGCGAACCCGGTCCTCCTTGACCGCGCGATGGCTGATCCCCTTCTGGCCGCACTCCGGGTGGTAACCGATGCACCAGCACCCGCCGAAGATCCCGTTGTTGCGCTCGACAAGCTCGGCGAAGGCATCCCACGTGGAGGCGTCGAGTGGGCGGATCGTGTACGACATCATCGAGTCCTTTCGAGCGCGAGTGCTCCCATCTTCCCCGGCTCGCGAGCTGGACCCGCTCGAGTGCCCGCGGCTTGGCCGGTCGGGTCACCTCCGTGGCCCGTGCGTCGAGAAGCCTGGTCGGGTGCCCGCAGTGAAGGCGGTGCCATGTCAGGCGTCGGCAGCCGCTGCAGCAAGGAGCCGGGCGAGTTCGATCGGCTTGCTGACCATGGGCCAGTGGCCTGAGTCGATGTCAACGAAGGCAAGGTGCTTGGCCTTGGCGAGCTCGGGCACGTCACCGGCGTCGATCCACTCCTGAGCTTGGGCGGGGGTGAATTCGGGGCACACGAGCACGACCGGGACATCGAACCGTCGCTCGTCCGCCAGACGCACCACGCCCTTGGTCACCCCTTCCGGGACGGGGATCGCCGCAGACGCGATGCTGCGCCTAGTCTCCTCGTCGAGGTCAGCAGAGTCTGGCCCCTCGAATGGGCTCCAGCCCGGGAAGGGCATGACGCCGTCCTTCGGCTCGAAGAAGTCTGCGTAGGGCTCCCCGTCGGCGGACGGGAAGCCGCCAATGAGGGCGACTTTGGCCACCTTCTCCGGTCGCGCGTCGGCGGCCAGCCAAGCCAGGGTGCAGGCAGCGGAATGCCCCACCACCATAAGCTTTTCGGACGCTGAGTCCACGGCGGCGAGCACCGCTGCGACCTGGTCCTCGAGCGTGGCGGACGCAGATCCGTCACCCTGACCCGGGAGGGTGAGCGGCACGGGGTGGTGGGCGAGTGCCTCGAGCGCGGGTACGACATCGTCCCAGGCGGATCCGTCGAGCCACAGGCCGGCAATGAGCAGGATGTCCATGGTCAGTTCTCTTTCTCCAGCGCGGTCAGATCACGTTCGGCATAGAGCCGGTGCTCCCATCCTCGTTGAGGATGATGCCGAACATTCCTTGAGGGGGAAGTTCTCCTCCTGAGGCCAGCCGGGCTCGGTGCGGGTCACCTCGGAGGCGAGTTGTT
The DNA here is from genome assembly GCA_013695685.1 of Geodermatophilaceae bacterium. Lineage (GTDB taxonomy): Bacteria > Actinomycetota > Actinomycetes > Mycobacteriales > Geodermatophilaceae > JACCTY01. The sequence goes on from JACCZY010000037.1 coordinate 1,530, forward strand.
CGTCGTTAAGAGACTCCATCACCTGGCCGACCATTGCCTGGCGTTCGCGTCGGACCGTGAGCACCTCGTCGAGCGCTCCTCGCGCGCGCAAGGGTGCCCTCCCACAGCCGCTCCAGGACTGCCCACGCCGCACGGAACCCGTCGCTGTCGTCGGGGCGCATCCTGGCTCGCTCGGGCATGCGCCGGTTCAGTTCGGCCTCGATGAGGGGTGCGATGTCGACGCCGTTCACGACGACGTTCTGCAGCTCTCCGCTGATGTCGACGTCGACCAGCTCGACCCCGCGCATCCGGCTTCCGTTGCACAGGGCGCCGCGGATCTGCGCCCCGCTGAGGTCCACTCGGTGCATCCGGGCGTCATTGAGTTACACCTGAGTGAAGGTGGCGCCGCGCAGGCTCACGCGCTCGAAGCGTGCTCCGGGGAGGTCCTGCTCGCGGAACTCGGGCATGGATATCACGCTAGGACCAGTTCCGGACGTTCTGCTTCCGGTTCACCTCATGACCATTTAGCCTGTTCGGGTGTCGACCGATCTCAGCCCCACCGCACGAGCTCTGCGTGCCCTCGACATCCTCCAGACCCGCCCCGGCGCGACAGCCGACGAACTCGCCGAGAGGTTGGGTGTCACCGAGCGTGCCGCCCGCCGATACGTGGGGATCCTCCGCGAGGCGGGCATCCCCGTCGAGTCAGCCCGCGGACCCTACGGCGGGTATCGGCTCGGGCGCGGGACGAGGCTGCCTCCGGTCATCTTCACGGAGGCCGAGGCCCTTGGCCTGGTCATGGCTGTGTTCGATAGCCAGCCGGCAGCCGCCGACGTCGACGACCTCGTCGGTTCTGCCCTGGGCAAGCTCATCCGGGCACTGCCCGAGAGCATCGGCCGGCAAGCGGCGGCGCTGCGAGGGCACGCGTCAGCTGCGCCCGACCGCCACTCGGCCCGTCCAGATCCCGCCACCACCAGCGCACTCGCCGCCGCCGTCGCGGCCCGACGCCGCGTGCTCGTCACGTATCGAACCGAGTCCGGCAACGAATGGGAGGCCGAGGTGGACCCCTGGGCGGTCGTCGTCCGCCACGGGCGCTGGTACCTCCTGTGTCACTCCCATCGCGCGGACGCGATCCGCACCTACCGGGTCGACCGAATCCACGCGGTCCAGCAGACCGCGCACAAGTTCCAGCCACCCGACGACCTCGACCCGGTGGCAACACTGGAGGAGAACCTGGGCACGGGATGGGAATTCCCCACCCGCGTTGCGTTCCACGCTCCACTGGCTGAGGTGGCGCCGTGGATCCGGCCTCCCATGGGACGGCTTGAACCATCGGGAGACGGGTGCGTGCTCGTCGGCAGCACAAGCAACCCGGCAATGTATGCGCAGGAATGGTTACCGAGAGTGCCATACGCCTTCCGCGTCGATGGCGGGCAAGAACTCCGTGCCGCAGTCGCGACACTCGTTTCGCGCTTCACCGCCGCCCTGGCGGACCAACCCTGACAACTCCGGTGAAGAACGTGGACGACTCAGAGCACAGCAGAAGAAGCGTGCCGATGACCGTCCGACCCGCGGTTGTCGCGGGTGGATCCCCGCACCGTAGCCGCGTCCCTCGGAAGTCGATCCGGTCGAACGATTCTCAGCTGCTCGGCCGGGATGGGCGCCTCCGTAGCCGTCATCCTGGCTGCCGCGTCGAGACCGCCGCACTTCCAGGCGAGGACACTGCGGGTGCGGTGCTCCGCGACGCCGGCATTCCGATCGAGTCCCCGCCCGAGCTGTGCGACGCCGCCCGGAACATCGGCCGTCGCCTGACCCGAGCCGGAAGTGGTCACTTGCAAGCGTGCTTCGGTGCCAGATCCTTGTCGTACGTGACCCGTTGGCTCAGGTCACCGCGTGATCGTGAGGCACTTGCAGGTCGCCTCCCCGTAGCCAGCCGACGCCGGGTTGACCACCGTGATCACCAGGTCGGTTCCCGTACTCCGGTCGGACGGGACCGAGATGCGTGCGGTCATCGTCGTGGAGTTGACGACGACGACGTTGCTGATGCCGACATCCGGCGGCATCCGGACCACTGCACCGGTCACGAAACGGGTGCCGGTGATAGTGACGTCGCGAGTCGTTCCGCGCAGGATCGTGCTCGGCGTCATGCCGGTGACGGTCGGGCCCGCGAGCACGTAGAAGCAGTCCGTACACACGCCGACGCCCTTGTCCGGGTTCGTCACGCGTACGTCGTAGCCCCCGACGACGGCGGCCGGGTAGAGCGTGACGGACACCTGGAGCTTCGTGCTCGACACGAACGTCGTGCTGTTGACCTTCACTCCCGGATTGCCCGCCATCACCACGGTGCTGCCCGCCTTGAAGGCGGTGCCCGTGACGGTGACCGTGCGCGCGGCCGCCCCGGTGGCCAGGTTCGGGGAGGCGCTGGTCGGCTGCGGTCTCGGGGTCACCGTCAGACATGCCTCGCATGTGTCGGAGCCGATGCCCGCGTTCGTGACGGTGACGTCGTTCGGGCCGAGCGTCGTAGCCCCCGTTGCGTTGACGGTGATGCGCAGCGTCTGAGCGTTGATGTAGGTCGTCGCCACGAGCGTGAGCTTGCTTCCGACGATCGACACGGTCGATGTGGGGACGAAGTTGCCCCCCAGGATATCCAGCTTCGCCTCCCACGCTCCCAGGCCCAGGGTCTGCGGTGCGACACCGGTCACGACCGGTGCAGTGGCGGCGTCCGCATTATGGGTGATCTGGCCGGTCCCCGTTCCGTCGCCGATCCCGGCGCCGCCGGGCCTGCTGAGGACGAGTGAGAAAGTTTCGACCGGTTCGGGACCGACGTCCTTCTTGATAGTCACGACGACGTTGAGTGCCTGTACGCCGGCCGGGAACTGCAGCGTTCCGGACTTCGCGACGTAGTCGCTGCCGGCTCGCGCGCTCCCGTCCACCGTCTCGTAGTCGACAGTGACGAGCTGCGAGCTGGGCGCAGTCAGACTGACCGTGAACGTCATCGGGGTGTCCCCGGCGGTGCCCACGGTCGCGGCGGCATCGGCAACGCGCAGCTGCGGGAGTTGTCGGACCGTCAGCGTCACACTCGTCGCGGTGTAGCCGACGTCGTAGTAGGTACCGCCGGGCAGGTTCTGCCCCTCGATGGTGGTGAACTCTGCGGTTCGCTTCGACGTTGTCAGGATGGTGTAGACCGTGCCCGGCGCGGGAGTGAAACCTGGGGCGGTCACGATCGAGAGCGTTCCGGTCAGCGTCGCGCCGTACTGAACGGCGAGCTTGCCGTTGTCGGCCGGGCCGTTGACCGAGATCTCCAGTCTGGCCGTTGACGCCGGACCGTAGACGCCGTTGACGGTGAGGATGCGGTCCGGGTACGTCGTACCGGAACCGGCCAGCTGCCCGACCCGGCCGGCGCCGGTGATGGTGCCGCCGTTGATGAAGACCGAGTTCGCGCCGCTGGCACCGACGAGCGAGGCCCCCGACGCGATCGTCGTCGTTCCCGCGGTCTGCGTGTACGTGAGCGGCTTCAACGTCTGCCCGGTGACGGTCACCGCCCCGGTGTTCGTCAGCGCTGTTTCCGTGGTCAACGACTGTGTGATCGTGAGCGCGCCATGGTTCGTCCGCAGCCGGATCAGGGCCCGGGTGTTGGCCGGCGTCACCAGGTCGCCTGGCGTGATCACGGTGATGGTTGCGGCGTTCGTCATGACGTCGGCCGGGATCTCCAGGAAACCTCCGGTGACGACGTAGTTTCCGCCGCTGAGGCGGCCGTTGACAAGGTTCGTCAGCGTGGCGATCTTCAGCCGGCCACGCGTGACTTCCAGCGTGCCGTCGTTGGTCAGCACCGCGTCCACCCCGTAGACCGGTGTAGTGGATGGCATCGTCACGGTGAGCCGAGCGCCGGCGTTGTTGCGTACGGCGGTGCCCGGGGTGCCGTCGGTGGTGACCGCGCTCCCGCAGGCGATCGCGATCGTGCCCGCGTTCTCGAGCACCGAGCCGTTTCGCAATGCCAGCGGTCCGAGGCAGCCGGTGTGGTTGAGGGTGCCACGGTTGAGCAGCGTCGACTGGCCGTCTACCCGCAGACCGTCCACCGTGGCAGTTCCACCGGCGGCGATCGTCAGGGTGCCGCCGCCGGTGAAGACAGTGCCGGGTGACGCCGAGAAAGTGGTGACGGTGGGGCCACCGGTGAGCGAGCCGGTCCGCACGTCCACGGAGGCAACACTCACCCCGGCTGCCACGTCCAGCACGCCGCCGGTGACGACGATCGTCTGGTCTCGCACCATGCTGGCGGCTTCGATGCGCAGCGTTCCGCCGGAGGCGACCAGCAGCTGGCTTCCCGGCGCCAGGTCGTAGCGGCCGACGCCGGCAGCCAGCGGACGCACGACCAGTGAGCCAGCCGACACCGACACCGTGCCGCGATTGTCGAGGTTTCCCTCGAGTGAGTAGGTCTGGGTCGCGCTCTGGCGAATGGCGAACGTCGCGCCGGCGTCGTTGATGATCTTGGAGCCGTCGCTGCCGTCGGAGTAGACCCGGTTGCCACAGGCACTGTCGGCGGTGAAGCGGCCGGAGTTCTGCAGCACAGCGCCGTTGTACAGGTACAGGTAGTCGTAGCAGTCCGCGTGCGTCAGGCTGCCGTTGACGACGAGTCGCCGGCCGTTGTCGAGGACGAGGCCGTTCGTACGCACGACCGTGCCTGTGGCCAGCGTCGTCGTCCCGACACCGTCAATGATGGCGTTGTCGGATATCGACGGGGTACCGGTGAGCAGGTGGTCGGCCGTTCCGCGCAGCATGCCGCCCGAGACCAGGGCCAGGTCGTTGATGACCGAATCGAAGCTGCCGCTGGCCGAGCCGATGGTCAGCCGGCCGCCGTCGATGGTGAGGGTGGGGCTGGTCGAGCCGGCAACACCGAAGTTGATCCCGGCGACAGTCCTGCTCAGCGACGAGTACTCCACAGCCGTGCGGACCGGAGCAGTCGACATGCATGCGAAGTCGGTGGCCAGCGGAACCCGGCCGGCGCCCGTGCCGGCCGAGTTGAGCGACCAGTTGGAGGCATCGATCCAGTTCGAGTCAGTGGTGCCGGTCCAGTAGACCGAGCAGGTGCCCGGGGCGGCAGCGGCCGGACCGATCGACCAGACCGTGACAGCGACGCTCGCGGCGCCGACCACGAGGACGGCCTTCGGCCAGAGCCGGGCCGATCGAGGGAGAGCGCTACCGACTCTGGAAGTAGTTCCTCGCATTGTCATACCTGCCGATTCCGGCTCATGCGCCTGCACCGGCGCGGCTAGGGCCGATCGTAGCTTTGAACTCTGACTGAGAGTAGTGATGCACTACGCAGAGTTATAACAGTTTGATCACGGATAGTATTTAAGAATTTACGGAAAGTATAGTTCGGGTGCGGTCGTTGCCACCGACGGACCGTAGATAGGACGGAACTCGATGCCAGTGTCTGTGCTCGCAGATGATCTTGACCTTCACCTGCTCCGTCGCGCGACCTTCGGTGCGACCCCGGCGATGGCGGCCGACATCCGCAGTCGCGGAGCCTCGGCGTGGCTGACGGAGCAGTTGCAGCCGGACTCGATTCCCGATCCGGCCGGAGACTCCGTGGTCGCCCGCTACCCGTTGGTTACAGCGTCGATCAGCCAGCTCAACGGCTTGGCGAAGCCCCGGGACGCCAGCCTGCAGCTCGTCGAGTGCACGCTGGCTCGCCAAATCTGGAGTAGCCGTCAGCTCTTCGAGATAATGGTCGAGTTCTGGAGCAACCACCTCAGCGTGCAGGCCCCCCATGCGTCGACGTACCTGACGAAGCCGGTCGAGGACCGCACGGTGATTCGCAAGCACGCCATGGGACGCTTCGAGAATCTGCTGCTCGCCGACGCGCGCAGCCCGGCGATGCTCGCGCATCTCAACAACGACACTTCACAACTCGACGAGCCGAACGAGAACTACGGGCGTGAGTTGCTGCAGCTGTACACGGTCACGCCTGCGGCCGGCTACACCGAGACCGACGTTCGCAACAGCGCCCTGCTGCTGACCGGTCGGTCCAGCGACGGCAGAGGCACGTTCGAGTACAAGCCCGACTGGCACTACACCGGCCCGGTGCGGATCCTGGGTTGGTCGTCGGCCAACGCGTCGGCGTCCGGCGGATTGGGTACGAGCGACAGCTACCTGCGCTACCTGGCCCGCCATGAGCAGACCGCGTTGGCGCTGTCGCGCAAGCTTGCCATCCGGTTCGTCAGCGACGACCCGCCGCAGACACTGATCGACTCGTTGGCCGAGACCTATCTCGATCGCGGCACGAGCATCGTCCCGTGGCTCCGGGTGCTCTTCACCTCACCGGAATTCGCCGCCTCCATCGGGCAGAAGACGCGGCTGCCCGGCGAGGACGTCGTGGCCACCGCCCGCGCGCTGAAGCTCAGTCCCCCGACGGGCACGAGTAACCAGCCGATCACCGATCTGGTGAACGAATGCATCCGGTTCGGGCATGCACCGCTCGGAGCACCCGAGGTAACCGGCTATCCGGATCAGCTGGCCGCGTGGTGGTCGATCGGGACCACGCTCGGGCGCTGCAACATGCACCGCAGCCGCACCCGCGGGTTCCCGACCGGGCTGCCCCGCCCGCCGCTGAAGGACCTCTTGATCGGCGCGCCGATGCCCACTCATGGCCACATGATCGACCGGCTCACCGGCTCATTGACCGGCCAGACGTTCCGGGACGACCACCGCACTGCACTGCTTACCTACGCCGGGATGACCGCGGCGCAGACCTACACACAGACCTTGGTGGACAAGTGGCTACCCGACCTGACCGAGATGGTGCTCAACTCCTCCTACCGGATGCTTCGATGAGCCCGGTGACGGCCGGCCGGGCCTTCCGCCCGACGCGCACCCGCGAGCAGCAGATCCTGGCTGAGGCCGACCGCGTGCAGGCAGCCCTCAACGCTCAGCGCTGCCAATGGGACCGCGGCTTCACCCGCCGCAGCTTCCTGGCCGGCTCCGGCATGGTCGTGGCAGCGACGCTCGCCTCGCAGCTCGTGACCACCCGGCACTCCTACGCCGAGACCATGACGGGGAACGGCAAGACGCTGGTCGTGGTGTTCCTGCGGGGTGGTCTGGACGGGCTGACGACGGTGGTGCCCCGCAACAATGCGCGGCTGCAGTCCCTACGCCCGGGGGTCGGCATCCCCGACTCCTCACTGCTCGCGATGGACAACATGTTCGGCCTGCACCCCGCCATGCAGGCGGTGTACCCACTCTGGAAAAGCGGGCAACTCGGCTTCGTGCACGGGGTCGGATCCGCTGTGCCGAACCGGGATCACTTCGCCTCGCAGGCGCTGATGGAACGTGGCTCGGCCAGTCTGACGGCGCCGACGGGATGGCTCGACCGCGTCCTTGCGTTGGACGGCCCCGGTACGACGTTCCGGGCGGTGTGCGAAGGAGCGGCGTCGGTCGCGGCACTCAAGGCCAGTGCCGAGGCAGTTGCCATGAAGGGCATCGATACGCTCGTATTCAACAACCCCTCGCCGCAGGTGGCGGACGCATTGCGCGCGCTGTACACCGGGCTGGACAGTCCGTTCGACAAGTTGATGGTCAATACCGTGCAGGCGGTGGCCAGCGCCGGTCCGGTCAAGGCGGTGCCCAACCCGTTGGTGATCGGCGCTGACTATGCCGTCGACGACTTCGGTAAGGCGCTGGCCGACATCGCTCGGCTGGTCAAGGTGGGCGCCGGCCTCCGAGTCGCGACTGTCGACGTGGGTGGCTGGGATCTGCACAGCGCCATCGGCACGGTAGCCGCCGGCTCGATGGTCACCCAGCTGCAGGATCTCTCGAAATCCCTGGCGGCCTTTGTCACCGACCTCGGATCTCGTATCGCGGACGTGACCGTCGTGCTCATGTCCGAGTTCGGCCGTCGGGTCGAGGAGAACGGCAGCGGCGGCACCGACCATGGGTTCGGGGGGCTGATGATGTTGCTCGGGGGCAATGTCATCGGCGGCCAGGTGCACGGGAACTGGCCCGGCCTGCAGGAGCAGGATCTCATCAGCGGCGACCTCGCCGTCGTCAACGATTACCGCGACGTCCTCGGGGAGGTCGCCCAGAAGACCCTGGGACTCGGGTCGCTCACCGGCGTCTTCCCGGGATACACCGTGCGACCGCTCAACGTGATGCGTTAGACCGTTACGCTGCGGTCTCCGCGGCCGCCACGATCGCGTCGATGCGGGCTGCCAGCTCGGCATCCTTACCGGTCACGCCGTTGTCTGAATGCGTTGAACAGGCAAAATGTAGGGTGCGCCACCGGATGTCGATGTCGGGGTGGTGATCCAGTTCCTCCGCGACGTCCGCGACCTGGCGGACCACCTCGATCGCAGCCGGAAAGCTGGGGAGCACCGCCGTACGCCGGATCGCTGTGGTGTCACCGTCCCAGTCGTCCAGCTCCGCAAGCGTGGTCCTGACCTGGTCATCGCTCAGTAGCTGTCCCATCCCGCGCTCCTCCCGATCGACGTAGCCACAGTCTGGCAGGGTGGCTGGTGTGAGTGGCCGTTGCGTCGTCGCGGCCGCGATCCTGGACGGGCACGGGCGGGTTCTCGCGGCGCAGCGCGCAACGCCGGTCGACCTCGCCGGCCGGTGGGAGTTCCCGGGCGGCAAGCTGAAGCCCGGTGAGGCCGAGCACCACGGACTCGTCCGCGAGTGCCGAGAGGAGCTCGGCGTTGTGGTACAGCCGCAGGCGTTCGTCGGTGAGGTGCCGATCCCGGGGAGCGGGCGGTTACGGGTGTGGACCGCGCGCATCGTGTCCGGCGAGCCGACTCCGAGCGAGCACCGCGAACTGCGCTGGGTCACCGCCGATGAACTCCACGACCTCGACTGGCTCGAGCCCGACCGTCCGCTGCTGCGCCGGCTGGGACCCCTGCTCATGGCCTCCGGCTACGGGCACCGGTAGCTGACCTGGACCGGCGCGGCGGTTAGCCGCTGCGGTGACAGCACTTCGAGTCGGGCCGAGCCACGCAGCGGTTCCCCGCCGGTCACGTCGAACTGCAGGCGGGCCGTGACCGGGTCCTGCCCTTTCACCACGTCGACGGCGGTGGTGCCGGTTCGCTCGCCGTCGGGTTGCAGCCACCGCAGTCGCAGCCGCCCCGCCGCTCCGTTGGTGGCGATCCTCGCCGTGAAGACGTACCGGGCGTTCGGGCAGCTGGCTTCTGCCGGGTCGACGGTCACGGTCGCCGCCACGACAGCCAGCTCGGCGGCCTGCGTACTGACGACCGTGACCGTGGCGGCTCCGGCGATGACCAGGCTGCCGGCCAAGGCGATCACGATCGGGGTACGTCGGCGTCGGGCCGGTCGGGCGGCAACGGGACGAGGGACCGGCGGGATCACTCGCGCGGGCGGCGCTTGTCCGAGCAGGGTGGACGTGGCCGCCTGCGCTGTTCCGGCGGGCGGGGGTGGTGGCGGCCAGGCATCGATGGGAACAGCCCGGAGCCGGGCGACGAGCTCGCGAGCCGGCAGCCGCTGGAGCGGGTCCTTGGTCAGGCCGGCGAGCAGCGCCTCGGCGGCGTCCGGGGGGAAGCCCTGGACGACCTGGGCGGGCGATGCGGCAGTGACGAAACCGTGCTGACCCAGCAGCGACAGCCCTTCGCCACGGAACGGCAGTTGTCCCACGAGCATCTCGTAGGCCATGACCGCGAAGCCGTAGTCGTCCGCACGGCTGTCCGGCTCGTGCTCGGGCAGCAGCGATTCCGGGGCCAGGTACGCCGGCGTACCGGTGAGCAGGCCGTCGCGGGTGCGGAAGACCTCCGCATCGGCGATCCGCGCGATGCCGAAGTCGCCGAGCTTGGCCCGCCCGCCGGCCAGCAGGAATACGTTGGCTGGCTTGACGTCCCGGTGGACGATGCCGACCGCCGCGGCGGCGCCGAGCGCATCCGCCACGTCAGCGAGAATCGCGATGGCCGCCGGAGCCGGAACGACGCGGTGATCCAGCGTCTGGCGCAGCGACTCGCCTGGGACGTATTCCATGAGCAAGACGGCACTGGTGTCGGTGAGCCGCAGGTCGTAGACGGACACGACCGCCGGATGCTGCACGCGGGCGAGCGCCTGCGCCTCGCGGCGGAACCGCGCCACCGCCTCGGGATCGGCCAGTGCCTGGGCCGGGATGTGTTTGACCGCCACGAGCCGGCCGAGGATCCGGTGCCGGGCGAGCAGCACCTCACCGAAGCCGCCGCGGCCGAGTTCCGCGATGATCTCGTAGTCCGGCAACCCTAGGTAGTCATGATCGGGGTGCAACACCATTGCTCTTCTCTAGTTCCTGCGTGTCGCGAAGGCATATTCCCAAGTTGCTCACGGAGTGTAGTCTCCAAGCCAGTTCATCGGGTGATGCCCGATCCAAGCTTGGGAGCGGGGACCGTGATGAATCTTCAGGGGTACGACGTGCTTGGGCGGGTGGCCGAGGGGTCTACCGGTGTGGTGTGGCAGGCCAGGCAGTTGGAGTTGGGGCGGCTGGTGGCGATCAAGGAACTCAGCTCCGTTCTGCTGTCCACACCCGGTTTCCTGGACCGATTCCGTGCCGAGGCCCAGACACTCGCAAGCCTCGACGACCCGCACGTCGTCCGGCTGTACGAGTACATCGAGGAGCCCTCGCGCGCCCTTCTGATCCAGGAGTGGGTGGAGGGGGCGCCGCTGGCTGCGGTTCTGGAACGGCACGGACGGCTCAGTCCCGAGCAGTCCCTCGGCGTGCTGCGCGGCGGATTGATCGGTCTGGGGCACGCGCACGATCGGAGCCTTGTTCATCGCGACATCAGTCCGACCAACATCCTGCTCGACCAGGGCGGTGTGTCCAAGCTCGTCGATTTCGGGTTGGCCGCGCGGTCCGGGCAGGGTTCCGATCCTGGGGTGGGGTCCTCGGTGGGTACGCCGGCGTTCAGCAGCCCAGAGGCGGTGACTGGTCAGCCGATGACTGCCCGCAGCGACGTCTACTCCGCGGCTGCGGTGCTCTACCTGCTGCTGAGCGGTCGACTGCCCTACGCCGGGGACATGCAGGCGGTGTTGCAGGCGCATGTGGCGGCGCCGGTTCCTGCGTTATCGGGGTTCGCGCCACGGTTGACCGATCTGCTGCGGCGCGCGATGGCCAAGCGACCCGAGGAGCGACCGGCCGATGCGGCGGCGTTCCTGGCCGAGTTGGAGGAGGCCGCCCGCGACGCCTACGGCGCGGGGTGGCTGAGCCGGGCTTCGGTCGCGGGTCTGGCCACTGCGGTGGCCGGTGCGGGGTCGGTGGCGGCCGTCGGTGGCGCCGGTGTGCCGGCTGCTGCGCAGGCGCTGGCCTACGGCACGGCGAGCACTCCGGCGGCGCTGGCCGGTGCGCAGACCCCCTCCGCCGGCGCTGTCGGCGCCCGCGTGCTCGGTATCCCCCGGGTCGCCCTGATGGTTGCCAGCGCGGTCGTGGTGGTCGCCGTCGCCGCTACGGCGTTCGCGCTCACCCGGTCCTCCGA
>JACCZY010000043.1 GCA_013695685.1 Geodermatophilaceae bacterium
GACCGCCTGGTCGGGCGGTACAAGCGGGAAGCCCGGCGGGCGGTCAAGGACCGGGGCTGGCGCGACGGCGAGCTGCACTCGTGGTTGCCCGGAGCGGTCCCGGACCCGTTCGGCCACTGAGCAAGCCGCCTTCCAGCCGGCCGACCCATGATCGTGAGGCTGGATTGTACGGAAACCGCTCATTTCCAGCCTCACGATCATGATTCAGCCAGGGCGCCGGGGCGCATTCGGACCTCCCCGACGCTGCTCTCGCCGCCGAGCACCACCGAGGTGGCCTGCCGGTCGAGCTCGGGCGCCTCGACGCCGAGGTGCCGCAACGCGGCGACCATCACCGGCATCCGAGCCCTGGTGCCACCGTCGTCGATCTTGAGCGTCACCGCGGACCCGTCCGCGAGGGCTGCCGCGTGGACGCCCTCCGCGCCGCCCTTCATCATCAGGCCGGGCACCGCCTGCATCAGCAGGGTGTCCTCGCGGGAGCTGCCGGCGACGTACAGCGGATGGGCGCGCATGGCGTCGGCGACCCGGCGCTGCGGCGTACCGGGGTCGCCGGTCACGAGACGAGCGAAGCAACGAGCCAGGCCGACCAGTGAGATCGCGAACAGCGGCGCGCCGCAGCCGTCCACGCCGGTCTCGGTGACCGGCTCGTCGGCCAGCTCCTCGACGACGCGGCGCACCTGCTGCTGCAGCGGATGCGCCGGCGCGAGGTAGTCCGCGGTCGGCCAGCCGGCGGCGCGGCAGGTCAGCAGCATCGCGGCGTGCTTGCCGGAGCAGTTCATCAGGACTCGCGACCGCCCCCCTCCACCGGCCAGTACGGCGTGCGCGGCGACCTCGTCGATCGGCAGCTGGGGTGGGCACTGCAGGTCCTCCTCGGCGAAGCCGCCGGCGGCCAGCAGCCCGCGTACCCGCTCGACATGGGCCGGTTCGCCGGAGTGGGACCCGGTGGCCAGGGCCAGGTCGATGTCGTGCAGCTCCACGCCGCAGCGCAGCATTGCCAGCGCCTGCATCGGCTTGTTCGACGACCGGGGAAAGACGAGTTCCTCCGGCGTACCGGCTCGCAGGACCGGAGTACCGGTGGGGTCGGCGACGAACACCGAGCCGCGGTGGACCGACTCGACCCGGTCGTTGCGGACCACCTCGACAAGAATGGGATTCATGCGGCCGCCGTACGCCGCTCTCGCACGCCGAGGAGAGAGCGGGCGGCCTCGATCGACATCGGGGGCCGCTGGGCGATCCTGGCGAGGCCGGCCGCCCGTGCGACCAGTTGCGCGTTACCGACGACCGGGTCGCCCGGTGCGTAGCTGAGGGTGTCCTCCATGCCCACCCGGAGGTGACCCCCGGCCGACAGCGCGGCAAGCATGACGGGCAGGGTCGTCCGGCCGACACCGGTGGCGGCGAACGTGGCGCCGACCGGGAGCATCCCGACGGCGGCGACCAGGGCGGCGGCCGTTCCCGGCATCCCACCCGGGACGCCCATCACCAGGTCGACGTGCACGTGTCCCCCGTACGGCGGGCCGTGCTTGTCCAGCAAGCGCTGCAGCGTCGACAGCTGGCCCAGATCGAAGATCTCGTACTCGGGGACTATCTCCCGCTCGCGCATCGCGGTGTGCAACTCGACGATGAAATCCCAGCGATTGAGGAAGACGTCGCGGCCGAAGTTGACGGTGCCCATGGAGCAACTGGCCGCGTCCGGCTCGGCATCAAGTACGGCGAGGCGGTCGGACTCGGGGTCGGTGACCGCCCCACCGGTGGACAGCTGCACGATCAGGTCGGTCTCTGACCGCAGCGCCTGGACGGTCTCCCGCAGCCGGATCTGGTCCAGCGTCGGCTGCGCTTGCCCGTCGCGGACGTGCACGTGGATGACGCCGGCGCCGACGGCCTGGCACTCCTTACCGGTGGCCACGAGTTCGTTCAACGTCACCGGAAGCGCCGGTACGTCGGACTTGCTGGACTCCGCACCGGTAGGTGCCACGGTGATCAGAGTTTTCGTCATGAACCGATAGTCTCAGACGACTCAACAGGGCTACCGTGTAGCACATGGAAAGTATCGGGGTCCGGGAGCTGCGCCAGTACGCCAGCCGTTATCTCGCGCGGGTCGCCGCCGGGGAATCCCTGCAGATCACCGACCGCGGTCGACCAGTGGCCCGGCTGGTTCCTCCGGCGGAGGACTCCTGGGAGCAGATGATCGCTACGGGGGAAATCATCCCGCCGGAGTTGCCCGGTGGACTGCTCGCCGAGCCGCCGAGCGACTACGGGATCAGCGCCTCCGAGGAATTAGCCCGACTGCGCGAGCACGAACGTTGAGGCTTTACCTGGACTCCTCGGCCATCGTCAAGCTGGTGCAGACCGAAAGGGAGTCCGAGGCGCTGACGCGCTACCTGCGAAGCCGCCGTGACGATCGACAGGTGAGTTCGGCGCTGGCGCGGGTGGAGGTCGTCCGGGCGGTACAGCGCGGAGGCGTCGCGGCGGTGACCAACGCGCGCCGCCAGTTCAGCCGGATGTCCCTGTTGCCAATTCACCGTAACCTGCTCGACGAGGCGGCGGACCTCGAGCTGGCCGGTCTGCGCAGCCTCGACGCGGTGCACCTCGCCTCGGCCCGGCGGCTCGGCGACGAACTCCGGGCAGTGCTTACCTACGACGTTCGGATGCAGGCCGCTGCGGAAGGACTCGGGCTGCCGACCGCTGCACCGGTCTAGCCGTCGATCGCGGCGGCCACGTCGCCGACGTGCAGCGGCGCGTCGTCAGCGGTGTTGCGCTTGACGAGTGCCAGCGCGACCGTGCCGAGTTCGTAGTGGCGGACGGCAGTGGTGACGAAGCCGACCCGTCGCCCATCGAGCAGCACCGGGTCGCCGGTCGCGGGGAGGGTCTCGATCGAACCGTCGAGGTGCAGCAGGACCAGCCGGCGCGGCGGGCGGCCCAGGTTGTGCACCCGGGCAACCGTCTCCTGGCCTCGGTAGCACCCCTTGTTCAGGTGTACGGCGGACTCCAGCCAGCCCACCTCATGCGGGATGGTGCGGTGGTCGGACTCGTTGCGCAGCCTTGGCCGGCGGGCCTCGACGCGGAGCGCCTCGAACGCCCAGATCCCGGCCGGCTCCGCGCCCGCAGCGGTGAGCCGCTCGGCGACCTCGGCGAGCTGCCCACGCGGCACCAGCAGGTCCGCGGCACCCACGCCCGGCCAGGGCATCCGGCGTACCCAGCCTTCGACAGCCAACGGCGTGACGTCGTACGGCGCCGGCGCCACGGCGCCCAACGCGAACAGCACGCGCGGCGTATCCGGTCCGACCAGAGACAAGACTGCCCACTCCGCGCTCACGTCACGCGGATCGACGCGGAGCAGGAATCGCATCGAGTCGAGAAAGGCCAGCAGGTCCGCGCCGGTCCCGGGTTCGACGTCGAGCCAGGTGGTCCCGCCGGTCTCGGCTACCAGCAGATGGTGCTCGACATGACCGTGCGGGGAGAGCACGAGCGCCTCGGTCCCACGGCCGTCGGCGAGCGCCGACAGGTGCTGACTGGTCAAGCTGTGCAGCCAGGAGAGCCGATCCTCCCCCGGTACAGCAAGCACGTCGCGGTTGCTGCGGTCGATCCAGCCCACGCTGTCGACAAGGCGACGCTGCTCGCGCAGGGGATCGCCGTAGTGCAGGGCCACTGCGGTGTCGCGATCCTCGGCGGCGACGGCGCCGGGCAGGCGGAGCAGCGGCGAGGGCAGGGTCGCGACGGTCACCGGTCTGAGTATCCTCGCTTATTCGGACGGGTGTTCCCCGGCGCACCGGGCGCACAACCCGGCCAGCGCGATGTGACCGGTGTCGAGGACGAAGCCGCGCTCCTCGGCCAGCCACCGCGCCACGGGCTGCAGCTTCTCACCAGGGATGACGGCCACCTGTCCGCACTGGTGGCATACCGAGTGCAATGTGTCGTTGTCCGAGGCGTGGTACATCGGCGCACCGTGACCGAAGTGCCGGTGCCGCACGAGCCCCAACTGCTCGAGCAGCTCCAAGGTGCGGTAGACGGTGGTGATGTTCACGCCGGGGGAGCTCTGGTGGATGCGGGTGCCGATCTCCTCCGGCGTCCCCTGACCGAGCTGCACGACGGCATCGAGAACCATCTGACGCTGCGGGGTGAGCCGGTAACCGCTGGCCCGAAGCGTCTCGGGCAGCCTGCGCGGCGTGGGTGTCGGCACAGCCGCATCCTAGGCGTCCGGCACCTGGCCAACGGTTTCGTAAGCTCAGCGTCCGTGGACAGTCGACGGGTAGCGGTGCTCGACCACCGCACGGTCACGCTCATCGACCCCGCCGCGGCCGTGTTCTCCGCCTTTGACCTCGGCCCGTCGCGAGGCGACGGCGTGTTCGAGACGATGCTGGTCCGCTCCGGCGTCGCACTCAAACCCGAGGCGCACCTTGACCGGCTGGCGCGCTCGGCTGCCCTGATGGGCGTGCCGTCGCCGCGGCGGGCGGACTGGGCCAGGCTCGTCGAGGTACTCACCGCGGAGCACGGGGGTGGGGAGGCGGCCCTCAAGCTGCTGCTGACCCGCGGTATCGAGCGAGTCAGCGAGTACACCGCGGTCGGCACGCTCAGCCCGTTGTCGCCTGAGGTGCTGGATCAGCGCCGTCGAGGCATCTCGGTGGTGGCGTTGACATTGGGCCTGCCGGCCGACCTGCGCGCCACCTCACCATGGTTGCTGGGCGGCGTGAAGTATCTCTCCTACGCCGTCAACATGGCAGCGCAGCGGCACGCCCGGGCGCTCGGAGCCGACGACGCGCTGTTTCTCTCCCTCGACGGGCAGCTGCTGGAAGGGCCGACGTCCACGCTCGTCTGGGCGCGGGACCGGATCCTGCACACCCCGCCGGTGGAGACCGGGATCCTGCCCGGCACCACGCAGGCGTTGCTGTTCGCGGGGGCTGGTACAGCAGGTCTCGGTACGGCGGTGTCTCCCGGCGGACTCGCGGACCTGCACGCGGCTGACGCGGTGTGGCTCGTCTCTAGTGTTCGAGGCGCCGCCGCCGTGACCCGCCTGGACGGCGTACCGCGTGGAGACGCCGGCCTCACCCCGCTGATCCAGCAGCTGACCGGCATCAGCCCGTGACCCGGCGGACCTAGAGCCGGACCTCGATCAGGTGGGGGCCCGGCTCGGCCAGGGCTCGACGGAACGCCGCACTGAACTCCTGCACGGTCTCCGGCCGCTCGCCCGGTACGCCGAAGCCCCGCGCCAGCGCGACGAAGTCGAGGTCCGGCCGGGACAGCTCGAGCAGATCCCTGGTCAGCCGGCCCGGATCACCGAGCCCGAGGCGGTCCAGCTCCATCGCGAGAATCGCGTACGAGCGGTTGCTCAGCAGCACGGTGGTGACGTCGAGCCCCTCACGGGCCTGGGTCCACAGCGCCGAGATCGTGTAGACGGCGCTGCCGTCGGCTTGCAGGGAGATCACCGGTCGGTCCGGACATGCAATAGCGGCGCCGGCGGCGACCGGCATCCCCTGGCCGATCGCCCCGCCGGTGATGCTCAGCCAGTCGTGCGGTGCGGCTGCCTCGGTGGCCGCGGCCAGCGGTGCGCCAGCGGTGATCGCCTCTTCGGAGACGATGGCGCCCTCGGGCAGCGACTGCGCCAACGCCGCACCGAGCGATGCCAGGGTGAGCTCGCCCGCGAGGGTCCCAGCGGCAGCGGGCTTGACAGCCGGCGACACCCGAGGCGCGTCGAGCAGGGTGCCGAGCGCCTCCAGCGCCGCCGCGACATCCGCACCGGGGCCGGCGAGCTCGTGCACGGCGCAACCATCTGGCACGAGGTCGCCGGGCTGTTCCTGATACGCGAAGAACGCGACCGGCGAGCGGGCACCGGCGAGGACGAGGCACCGGGTGCCGGCCAGCTGAGCGCTGACCTGCTCGGGCAGGTAGGCCAGCCGCTCGGCAACTGGCCGGCCGGCGCCACGTTCGAGTCGGGCGGGAAAGGTCTCACAGACCAGCCGGGCACCGGTGGCGGCACTGACCCGCTCGGCGGCCCGCAGCGCCTCGCCACGGGTGGCGGATCCGCCGATGAGAAGTACAGCAGGCTCCGGCGAGCGCAGGACGCCGGCGACCTCCTCGATCCGCTCCCCGGCCACGGCCCGGCTTGGAGTGGGCGGGATCGCCGATGCGGCCGTCGCCCCCTCGGACCAGGACACGTCCGCGGGCACCACCAGCGTGGCGATCCGGCCTGGCGGTCCCAGCGCCGCCGCCACCGCCTCGGCCGTTGCGGCACCTACGTCGCCCACTGCCTCGACGCGACGAACCCAACCCTCCAGGACGCGGACCAGCGCGGTGATGTCGGACTGCAGCGGGGCGTCGTGGCGCTGGTGTCCTACGGCGTGGTCACCCACGACAGCGACGACGGGCGTGTAGGCGCGCCGCGCGTTGTGCAGGTTGGCCAGGCCGTTGGCCAGCCCGGGGCCGAGGTGGAGCAGCGCCGCGGCCGGGCGCCCCGCCATTCGTGCATACCCGTCGGCGGCACCGCTGACCGTCCCCTCCGCGAGGCAGAGCACGGCACGGATCGACCCGATGCGGTCAAGGGCGTCGACGAGGTGCAGCTCCGTCGTACCGGGATTGGCGAAGCAGACGTCGACCCCGCTGCCGGCCAGCGTGCGGACGAGCGCCTCGGCACCGTTCATCAGTTCTCCGCGATTTGTCGTTGCGAGCTCCGGCAGTGCGTCGTAGCGTGCTCACTACACGAGAGAGGAGGTGGTCCCGAGTTGCATAGCTTCAGGACACGTGAGGTGGCCCTCCGCTAGCCGCCGTTCCAGCGACAGATGGTTCCACCTCATCCGCCGACGGCGGTGTGGCGAGAACCGGATGGACACCCGATCCCCGGGCGTCGGCCCTCGTCCAGCCGACCCTGACAGTTCTTGGTCAGGAGCCGCCCGGGGATTGTCCATGTCGACTTCAGGGGCATCGGGTACGCCGGTCCGAGCGGTCAGGCCGGCCGACTGCTCTTGCTGCGCTTGGTCACCTTGCCGAGCAGATCCTTCGCCTTTTTCTGGTTCTCCGGCTTGCGGAACTCCCCCTGCGCTTTGCCGAGCAGATCCTTGGCCTTTGTCCGGTTCTCCGGCTTGCGGAACTCTCCCTGCACCTTGGCGAGCATCTCCTTGGCCTTCCGCTGGTTCTCCGGCTTGCTCATCTCGCGCCGGGCCATGTCATACGCCTTGACGGCGATGCCCGTCTTCAGCGCACCCCTGATCACCTTCATCGTTACCTCCTGTGAGCAGCGAGGCGTCGCCTCGACCTGTGGATCTCGACTTTATCGGCTTCCCCGGTTCAGCCGGCGACCCGCTCCAGCCGGGCGGACAGATGAGACTGCAGCGGCTGACCGACAGCTGCCATATCCACGGCGTACAGCAGGGCGCCGTCGACGACGCCGTACACCCGGCGGTTCGCGGTGACCTCCTTCGCCGTCTGGGTCCGGGCCACCACGTCGGTGGACAGCTCCCACGTGGTCAGCCCGGTCGCCGCCCCGGCGTACACCTCGACGATGCCGGTGGGGTGGGCCAGCAGCACCTCGAACTCCTCACCCTGACCAGGCCGCCACCAGCCCACCTCCCGGGCGGCCTGCCGCAGCACCTCGCCATCGGGACCGAGCAGCACCGCCCGCGACTCGTAGGCGAGGAAGGGACGCCCGTCGTGGCCGAAGCTGACCCGCTGGCGGTAGTGCCGGCCCTCGATCGTCGGGTACCCGACCTGACCCTCGCCCTCCCAGATCCCTACCAACGGCAGGAACGGCAGCAGCGCACGGTGTAGGTCCGGCCCGGAACGCAGGTCGTAGCTGTCCGCGCCGAGTGGTCGATCGGTCATGAAGGACGCTGGGCCAGGCGGCGGATCGCCCAGCCTGCGCCGGCCGCGACCGCCACCAAGGCGGCGATCAAGACCAGGACGAGCAGCGTCTCCATCACGCTCGTGAGGGTACTGCGGCTGCGTGCCGCTGCCGCCACCAACGCACCGTCGTGTCGACAGCTTCGTCGTACGGTGTGGGGCCGTCTCGCCGAACTCCGCGACGAACGCCGAGGAGTCCAGGACGAACGGCGGAGCTCGGGATGGCCTCCTCGGCCCTGTACCGCTACTTCGCCAGCCGCCGCTAGCCGTCCAGTTGCAGCTGCGCCTCGTTCAACCCGCGGTTGGCGACGAGGCTGTGCTCGCCCCGGCCGCCGGCCGAGAGCACCCGCAGCGTCCAGCTTCCCGGTGCCGCGAAGAACCGGAAGTGCCCCTGCGCCGACGACTGCACCTCGGCTGTGAACTCCCCGCTGGCGTCCAGCAGCCGCACGTACGCCGCCGGCACCGGGCTGCCGTCGCGGGTGACCTCACCCTGGATCACCGTTTCGGTGGACAGGTCCACTCCTTCCAGGCCCTGCCCCTGGGACGGCGCGCCGCACACGGTCAGGCGCCCTTGGCGATCGGCACGCCGACCAGCGAGCCGTACTCGGTCCACGAGCCGTCGTAGTTCTTGACGTTCTCGTGCCCCAGCAACTCGCGCAGCACGAACCAGGTGTGCGAGGAACGCTCGCCGATCCGGCAGTAGGCGATGGTGTCGCGACCGTCGTCCACGCCGGCGTCGGCGTACAGGGCGCGCAGCTCGTCGTCGCTCTTGAACGTCCCGTCGTCGTTGGCGGCCTTGCTCCACGGCACGTTCACGGCGCTCGGAATGTGGCCGCCGCGCTGACTCTGCTCCTGCGGCAGGTGCGCCGGGGCGAGCAGCTTGCCGCTGAACTCATCCGGCGAGCGGACGTCGACCAGGTTGAGCGTGTCGATGGCGGCCAGTGCCTCGTCCCGGAACGCGCGGATCGAGGTGTCCGGCTCCTGGGCGGTGTACGTCGCAGCGGGTCGGGAGACCGCGTCGGTGGACAGCGGGAGGCCGTCGAGTTCCCATTTCTTGCGGCCGCCGTCGAGCAGCCGGACGTCGGAGTGGCCGTAGACCTTGAAGTACCAGTACGCGTAGGCGGCGAACCAGTTGTTGTTTCCGCCGTAGAGGACGACCGTGTCGTCGTTGCTGATTCCCTTGGTCGACAAGAGCGCCTCGAAGTCCTCCTTGGAGACGAAGTCTCGGATGACCGGGTCCTGCAGTTCGCTCTTCCAGTCCAGCTTGACCGCCCCGGCGATGTGCCCGCCGTCGTACGCCGAGACGTCCTCGTCGACCTCCACGAAGACGACGTTCGGGTCCTCGAGGTGCTCCTGCGCCCAGTCGACATCGACGAGGACGTCTGCTCGCTTGCTGGTCATGTGTGTGCTCCTTCGGGATTACGGGACGGGGTGCGACCGACGGTGAGCCGGCGCCGTACGGCGCGAGGCCCATGCCGTGGGGATCGACCGATGGTGTGAGGCTCCTGACGAGAACGAACATCGGGTCAGGGGCGGGGACACAGCGCGCTGTCGACACGGCACAGGTCCACTGCCCGGCGCGACGTCAGCACAGCACTCACGCCGCGACGCTAGCACCAGGGCGGATCGGATGCCCGGCCGATCGCGCCCTCAGCGAGCGGGCGGAGCGTTGAGCAGCCCGCCCAGCGCGGCCAGTGCAGCCAGCGCGTCGGGAAGGAGCCGGTAGTAGGCCCACCGACCGCGTTGCTCGCGTTCCAGCAACCCGGCGTCGATGAGCACTTTCAGGTGGTGGGACACGGTCGGCTGGGTGAGCCCGACCGGGTCGGTCAACTCACAGACACACGCCTCGCCGTCGGGCCGCGAACCAATCAGGGACATCAGCCGCAGTCGGGTCGGTTCGGCCAGCGCCCTGAGCACCACGGCAAGTCGTTCGGCGTCGGTCGCGCTCAGGGCAGCGTCCAGGATCGGCCCGCAGCAGCCCAGCGGATCCTGCTCGCGTACGGGCAGCGGAGCAGTCGTCACCGGCTCAGCCTGCCACACATATTGACAGCCGTCGATATGGGCGCCATAGTCGGAAGCATCGATTGCCGTCTATGTAAGGAGAGGTGCCATGTCCAGCACCGTTGATGAGCTGCGTGAGCAGGTTCGGGACCGGTACGCCGCCGCAGCGACCGCGGTCCGTACGGCGTCCGATTCCGGCTCGTGCTGCGGAGGATCGGCCGCCCTCGAGGTGGACCAGGCCTTCGGCGCCGGCCTGTACGGCAGCTCGGAGCACAGCGAACTGCCCGCGGACGCACTCGCGGCGAGCCTGGGCTGCGGGAACCCGCTGGCGGTTGCCGACCTCCTCCCGGGCGACCGGGTCCTGGACCTGGGCTCCGGTGGCGGGATCGACGTACTGCTGTCGGCTCGCCGGGTCGGACCGACCGGGTTCGTCTACGGCGTGGACATGACCGACGAGATGCTCGACCTGGCGCGGGCCAACGCGACACAGGCTGGTGCTCGCAACGTCGAGTTCGTCACGGGGACCATCGAGGACATCCCGCTGCCGGACGGCTCGGTGAACGTGGTCATCTCCAACTGCGTCATCAACCTGTCCGTCGACAAGCCGGCGGTTCTCGCCGAAATGTTTCGGGTGTTGGCTTTCGGCGGGCGGATCGGGGTCTCCGACGTCGTCGCCGAGGACCACCTGACCCTTGCCGACCGAGCCGAGCGCGGCAGCTACGTCGGCTGCATAGCCGGCGCGCTCACCCGCGGTGAGTACCTCGACGGGCTGGCTGCCGCCGGTTTTACCGACGCCACTGTCGTGTTCACCCACGAAGCGGCGAAAGGGATGCACGCGGCGATCATCCGGGCGACCAAGCCGGTCGCCAGGACGTGACGGTCTCCCTGCTGCGCCGGGCGGCGGCCGAGATGGTCGGCACCGCGTTCCTCGTGGCCGCCGTGATCGGCTCCGGGATCGCCGCCGCCCGGCTGTCTCCCAACGACGTGGGGCTGCAGTTGCTGGAGAACTCGCTGATCACCGGCGCGGCCCTGATCGCGTTGATCCTGGCCCTGCAGCCGGTCTCGGCAGCGTTCAACCCCATCGTCACCCTGCTCGAGCGTGCCTTCGGTGCGATCAGCACCGGTGCGGCCGCGGCGATGATCGGCGCTCAGCTGTTGGGGGGGTTTATCGGCGCCGTACTGGCCAACTTGATGTTCGGGCTGGACGCGATCGCGATCGCGGCCCAGCAGCGCAGCGGCGGAGGGCTCTGGCTCGGTGAGGTGATCGCCACCCTCGGCCTGATGCTGATCATCTTCGGTGCCATCCGCTCCGGTCGCGGACACACGGTGGCCTACGCCGTCGGCGGCTACATCACCGCCGCCTACTGGTTCACCAGCTCCACCAGCTTCGCCAACCCGGCAGTCACGGTGTCCCGGATGTTCTCCGACACCTTCACCGGCATCACCCCGTCGTCGGTCCCCCTGTTCATCCTCATGCAGTTGGCCGGTGGGCTACTTGCCTACTGGTTGATCAGGCTGCTCTACCCCCGTCCCGCGGCCCTCGCCGAAAGACTCACCGACGACGCTGACCAGCTCAGGACGTAAAAAGCGGAGGCGGATGGATCGAACGTCACTTCGGTATACGTTCAGCCCCCAACCAGGATCGACATGAAGTAGGCAACCGGGGCGGCCAACGCGAACGGCAGCACCGCCTGAACAGCCGTCTGGGCGATGAGGGAGCCGGGCCGCTCGGTGGCCGCGTAGGAGGCACCGATCGCGACCAGGCAGGCCAGACCGCCCAGTACACCACCGAGGATCAGCGTGCCCAACTGCTCGACCAGCCCGTCGGCCTCGCCGCGGTGCATCGCCGCGAGCATCGCCGCGCCGGTTCCCAGGACGAAGCCGAGTAACCCCCTCGGGACGCCGTCGACGATGCGCGGGTGGGGAACCACCAGATCGACCAGATGGCCGGTGACCACGGCAGCGCCGATCGCTGCCACGCACATGTCCAGCAGCGCGGGGCCATCGGTCAGCTGAAACAGCACGAGGTACGTCGATGCCGCCACGACAGCCAGCACCAGCATCGAATCGCCGGCCAGGGAGTCGGTGACATCGCGACGCGGCGGTCGTCGGGTGAGCTGGTGGACGAAGGCCAGCACGCAGGCGAGCGCGAGGACGGCCGCGAGTGCCCCCAATCCGCTATCAGCGGCGGACGGATCGGCACCATCGGCAACAAGGGGGTTCGATTCGCCGTCGTTTCGCAGCACGACGAAGTCGGCCGCGGCAGCGGCGCCGGCGCCGATCAAGGCCGCCCCAACGTACCCGCGGAAGACGAGCGCGATCGGCCAGGCCAACACGAGGGCAAGTTGTAGTGCACCAACCGCGAGCAGGGCTCCCTTGGTCGTCCCCTCCTGCGGCGCGTGCAGGAGCAACAGACTCACCGCCGCAGCTGTCACCGCCGCCGGACCGTGATGCCATAACCGCGACAGCGGACGAGGGCGGACGACTTGGGTCATGTACCCGCCCCGCTGCGCTCCCTCACAGCCTGATGGTGTCAGACCGTCCGAGGGGGAGGGATACTCAGCGGATGCGGACACAACTGTCCGGACGATGAGCGGTGGAGGCGCACGGTGGACCTGCTGCTCATGACCTCGGCGCAGCAGGCGACCGCGGAGGTGCTCCCGGCGCTCGGGCTACTGGGTCACTCCGTGCGGGTCGCCGCCCCCGACGTCCGGGTGCTGCTGGATGCCACTCCCGACGATGTCATTCTCGTCGATGCCCGCCACGACCTTGCCGGCGCCCGCGCGTTCTGCCGCCTGCTGCACACGGCCGCGGTCGCCGTACCGGTGCTTGGGGTCTTCGGTGTCGGCGGACTGGTGGCGCTCAGCGCGGACTGGGGCCTGTCCGATGTGCTGCTGGACACCGCTGGACCGGCCGAGGTCGACGCGCGGCTGCGATGGGCGGTGTCCCGGCGGACGGCGGACATGCCTGCGGGTGGCCCGGTGGTGACCGCCGGCGACCTGATGATCGACGAGGACACCTACTCGGCGAAGCTTCGCGGCCGGCACCTTGATCTGACGTACAAGGAGTTCGAACTGCTCAAGTACCTCGCCCAGCACCCCGGCCGGGTATTCAGTCGCGCACAGTTGCTGCAGGAGGTGTGGGGCTACGACTACTTCGGCGGTACCCGCACCGTGGATGTGCATGTCCGGAGGCTGCGGGCCAAGCTCGGGGCGGAGCACGAGGCACTGATCGGAACAGTGCGCAACGTGGGCTACAAGCTCGACCAGCAGGCGGCCACCACCGTCCCCGTCGACCAGTGACCGAGCCGGGCGAGCAGCTGAGTCACCAGGACGAGCTCGACCTGGGGGAGTTGGCTGAGGTTCTGTCCCTCATCGACGCGGCCACCGAGGCCGACGGCGTCAGCCCGGTCAGCGAGCACGTCCTGCTGCACCTGCGGCACGGGGGCGACGGCGAGGCCGACAACCTGCTCGTGCACTCCGTCGACGGGCGGCTCGCTGGGTACGCGCACCTCGACCGCACAGACCTTGTGGGTGGTAGCTCGGCCGAACTGGCGGTGCACCCCGAGCACCGCCGTCGAGGCGTCGCGGGTGCCCTGGTGCGGGGGTTGGAGGCACGGAGCCCCGACGGCCGGCTCCGGCTGTGGGCACACGGCCAGCTGCCCGGTGCGCGCGCGCTGGCCGATCGATTCGGGTACCGGCAGGCGCGGGTCCTCTGGCAGATGCGCAGATCGCTGCTGTCAGGACTGCCGACGGGTCCCATGCCGCAGGGTGTCGAGCTGCGGACGTTCGTCGTTGGTCGGGATGAGCAGGCCTGGACCAAGCTGAACAACCGGGCGTTCGCCAACCACCCCGACCAGGGTGGCTGGTCGGTGTCTCAAATTCAGATGCGCGAGAAGGAGACGTGGTTCGATCCCGAGGGCTTCCTGCTCGCCGTGGATACCGCGGACGGGCGGCTGCTGGGCTTTCACTGGACGAAGGTGCACGGTCGCGACGGCGGACCCCACGCGCACGAGCCGATCGGCGAGGTCTACGCCCTCGGGATCGACCCGTCCGCGCAGGGGCGCGGCCTAGCTCCCGCGCTGACCGTGGCCGGTCTGCGTTACCTGCGCAACCTCGGGCTTTCGCAGGTCATGCTGTACGTCGACGAAGCCAACACCGGCGCCATCCGGGTGTACGAACGGGTCGGGTTCACCCGCTGGGACGTCGATGTGTCCTACCGCAGATCAGGCCTTGCGCTTGACCCAGCCATAGGCCGCCGTGGCCAGGAAGAGCACCACCCCGACCACGAAGAGCCAGAAGAGCCCTTCGATGACCAGACCGAGCACTGAGACGACCAGCCAGATGATCAGGGCCAAAACGATGAGTCCAAGCATGCTGGGCAGTCTGCCAGCACAGGCGTGGGCAGACCATGACCACCCCTTCCTACGGCGTTTCGTGACTCTGGGCCGCTGCCTGCTGCACCCGAGCCGCTCATC
The DNA here is from genome assembly GCA_013695685.1 of Geodermatophilaceae bacterium. Lineage (GTDB taxonomy): Bacteria > Actinomycetota > Actinomycetes > Mycobacteriales > Geodermatophilaceae > JACCTY01. The sequence goes on from JACCZY010000043.1 coordinate 14,303, forward strand.
CGCAGTTCATCTGCTGTCAAGCCTGGCTGGCCGCTCTGGTTCACACGCATCCCTAGAATCGGAGGGCAACTGACTCTCGAATGATCAGGAGTTCCACGGTGCGCGCGACCTTTCAGGCAGAGCTGGACCGTACGAACGAACTACTCGTAACGATGACCGGTCAGGTCGAGTTAGCCATGTCGCGGGCGACGACCGCACTGCTCGACGCCGACTACACGCTCGCCGACTGGGTGATCGACAGCGACCGGGAAATAGACACCATCAAGACCGAGATCGATGACTCGTGTTTCCAGCTGCTGGCACGGCAGCAGCCGGTGGCCACCGACCTTCGAATCATCGTCACCGCGCTGTCCATCGCCGCGGACCTGGAGCGGATGGGCGACCTTGGTGCCCACGTTGCCAAGGTCGCCAAGATGCGCTTTCCCGAGTCCGCCGTACCGCCGGAGTTGCGTTCGACGGTCCTGGAGATGGCCGAGGCGGCGCAGGCGATCGTCGCTAAGACGGGCAGCGTCATCGCCGGCCAGGATCTCGATCGAGCCAAGGAGTTGGAAGCCGACGATGACATCGTCGACCGGCTGCACAAAGATCTCTTCCGTGCTCTGCTAGCCGAAAGCTGGGCGTACGGCGTGGAGCCCGCCATCGACATGACGCTGCTGGGCCGCTACTACGAGCGGTTCGCCGACCATGGGGTGCGGGTTGCGCGGCAGGTGGTCTACGTGGTCACCGGCGTGATGCCAACCCGCCCACCCGCGGAGTGGGACGGCGGGGAGCGCTAAGAAGTCGAGGCGCCGAGGAAGAAACATCGCTGTACGGCTTTCGTTCACCGCCAGTCCACCATGAGCCGCCTCTTGCGTCATCTGGCGTGCCTACGTTTCCGGTGTAACTGTGCGACGACGCGGCCACTTGATGGCCCCAGCAGAGAGGCACCACACGTGAATCGACGCACCCTGAGCCGTGCAGTCCCCATGGCCCTCGTGCTCGCCCTGACCCTGGCCGCCTGCGGTGGCGACGACGGTCCCGCAGGGGAGGAGAACGGCGGTACTGGCGAGGAGGCGCTCAGCGGCTCCATCGAGATCGACGGCTCCTCCACGGTCGGCCCGCTCACCGACGCCATCGGCGAGGAGTACGCGTCAGTGCAGCCTGATGTTCGGGTCAACCTCGGCATCTCCGGCAGCGGCGGCGGCTTCGAGCGCTTCTGCGGGACCGGCGACACCGATATCTCCAACGCCTCCCGCCCGATCAAGGACGACGAGGTGGCGCTGTGCGAGGAGAACGGCATCGAGTTCACCGAGATCCGGGTGGGCACCGACGCCCTGACCATGGTCGTGAACCCTGCCACCGACTACGTCACCTGCCTGACCACAGATGAACTCGTCGCACTCTGGGGTCCTGATGGCGCGTCCACCTGGGATCAGGTCAACTCCGAGTTCCCGGCCGATCCGATCGAGATCTTCGCGCCTGGCGTCGACTCGGGCACCTACGACTTCTTCAACGAGACGATCCTCGAGCCGAACGACATCGAGGAGCCGCGTCAGGACTACAACGCGTCCGAGGACGACAACGTCATCGCCCAGGGTGTCCAGGGCACGCCTGGCGGATGGGGCTTCTTCGGCTTCGCCTACTACACCGAGAACCAGGAGACCCTCACCCCTGTCGAGTACGACGCCGGTGACGGCTGCGTGGCCCCGAGCCTCGAGACGGCGCAGGATGACAGCTACGGCCTGACCCGTCCGCTGTTCATCTACCTCAAGAGCGAATCGCTGGCCCGGCCGGAGGTTGCCGACTTCGCGACCTTCTATCTGGAGAATGTCAACGACGTCATCGAGAGCGTCGGTTACATTCCCGCCAGTGACGAGACGATCGCCGAGGCGCAGGCCGCTGTCGAGGAAGCCATCGCGGCAGCCAACTGACGTCTGACACAGCCCCGCCGGGAGTTGTTGGCGCTTACGCTCCCGGCGGGGCTGTGTGTCCCGTTGAGTCTTGGCTGAGGCGGCAGGAAGGCACTGCGATGAGCGCGGCGCGCACGGACCACTCGGACCTCGAGCGGCAGCACCGTGAGTAGGGTCTCCGAATCGCAACCGGATGGCCCGCAATCCGGCGGGGGCGCCCCCCGTTCCCTCACCTCATCGAGGCCCAGGTACGGGGAGCGGTTGCTTCTCGGGCTGCTCTGGCTGTGTGCGGCGGTGTCGGTCGTCATCACCGTCGGCATCATCGTGGTCGTGTTCACCGAGGCCATAGCCTTGTTCCGCATTCCCGGGGTCTCGATCGTCGAGTTCTTCACCGACACCGCATGGCGACCCTTTACCGGGCCGGAGTCGGACGCGTTCCGGATCGGCGTTCTCCCGTTGTTGAACTCGACGTTGCTCATCACCGCGATCGCCCTCGGCATCGCCGTACCCCTCGGGCTGGCGACAGCCATATACCTGTCGGAATTCGCCCGCCCCCGCGTCCGTAAGACGGTCAAGCCGATTCTGGAGTTGCTCGCGGGCGTCCCGACCGTCGTATTGGGTTACTTCGCGCTGACGTTCATGACCCCTCTATTGCGCGCCATCTTCGGGGTCGAGGTAGTCCCGATCTTCAATGCAATGAGCGCCGGCATCGTCGTGGGGATCCTGATCGTACCGACGATTGCCTCGATCTCCGAGGATGCGATGAGTGCCGTACCGCGCGCGCTGCGCGAGGGCGCCTACGGCCTGGGAGCGGCCCGGCGGCAGGTGGCGCTCAAGATCGTCTTCCCGGCAGCCTTGTCCGGCATCGTCGCGGCCATCATCCTGGGCTTCGGCCGAGCCGTCGGCGAGACGCTGATCGTTTCCCTCGCCGCCGGCAACCTGCCCCCACCCGATATTCCCGCGCTCGACCCGTTCCAGCAGGTCCAGACCATGACCGCGTACATCACCCAGGCGGTCGGTGGAGAATCCTCGCGTGGTTCGGTCACGTTCCAGTCGATTTTCGCCGTGGGAGCCCTCCTTTTCGTGCTCACCTTCCTCGTCAACCTGATCGCGTTGCGGATCGTACGCCGCTTCCGAGAGGAGTACTGAGCATGGCTGTCGCCACGCCGGCCCGGCCGCACGAGCAGACCGACCGGGGCTTCCGCGCCCCGGCGGGAGACACGATCCGGGAGAAGTTCACCCAACTGGTCCTGCTGCTGGGCACCGCGGTCGCGCTCGCTGTGCTCGCGATCCTCATCGTCGACATCACGCTCGACGGCGTCGGCGGGCTGAGCCTGGACTTCCTCACCAACTACACCTCTCGTTTCCCCGAGGAGACGGGTATCCGGGCTGGACTCACAGGCACACTGTCCTTGATGGTTCTGGTAGCCCTGATGACCTTTCCCTTAGGAGTGGGCGCCGCGCTCTACCTGGAAGAGTTCGCGCCGCGTAACCGCTGGACCCGCCTGCTCGAGGCGAACATCAACAACCTGGCCGGGGTGCCGTCGATCGTCTACGGCCTGCTCGGGCTTTCAGTGTTCGTCTTCTTCCTGGGCTTCGGGCGTTCGCTGATCACCGGCGCGCTCACCTTGACCGCGCTCGTCCTTCCCGTGGTGATCGTTGCCAGCCGGGAAGCCCTACGCGCCGTACCGCGGGAGATCCGCGACGGTGGCTTGGCGTTGGGGGGGACGCCGCTGCAGGTCGCCGCCCGACAGACCCTTCCAGCGGCGATCCCGGCGATCATGACCGGCATGATCCTGTCGCTGT
>JACCZY010000044.1 GCA_013695685.1 Geodermatophilaceae bacterium
GCCCCGCGACCAATACTGCTCGCTGAACCACGGCTGATCGGAGGCAGCACCACCGGCCCGCGCTATTTCCGTACGTCCGATTCAATCAGCTGACACGGGACTGTCCCTAGCTCCTCTGTCAAGCGGCGACGAGGTGGGCGTTGAGGCTTGTGTCATCGCCATGCGGTTCAGCGCCGCGTTCAATTGACGGTTCCCGGTTCGGCTGAGCCGGAGATCCGTCGGATCGATCTTCGTTCGACGCCGCCCGGATGCGGGACCGCACGTCGTCTTGAGGAACAGCCGTTGGGGGCGGACCCGTGACAGGCCCATCGGCCGGCCTCCGACCTCGACAGGGTCTCCGACGACTGCTCTACTATCTTCTTAGTACAGTAGTGCTGGAGGTGGGATGTTCGCGTTCCGGTTGGACGGCAGGTCTGGTGTTCCGCCCTATCTGCAGCTGGTCCATCAGGTCAGACAGGCGCTGCTCTTGGGGTACCTCGTGCACGGGGATCAGCTGCCGCTGATCCGCGAGGCCGTCGAGCAGTTGGCGATCAATCCCAATACGGTCTCTAAGGCGTACCGGCATCTGGAGCAGGAGGGTCTGGTCACCGCCAGGCCCGGTCTGGGGACGTTCATAACCGGAGCGCCGGAGGTCACGCTCTCGCCGGCGAGGTACACCACCTTGCGTCGGGGCCTCGAGAGATGGCTCCGTGACGCGTACGCGGCCGGACTCGATGACGAAGCGGTCACAGCACTCTTCTCGATCGCTCGTCGAGAGCGGGTAGAGGGCGGCGCAGCATGACAGCGGTTCTCGAGACTGCGGGTCTCGGCAAGCGATATCGGTCGACGTGGGCGCTGCGCGACTGCGATCTGTCCCTGCCCTCCGGTCGAGTGATCGCGCTGGTTGGACCCAACGGGGCCGGAAAGACCACCCTCCTTCGACTGGCCACCGGCCTACTCGAGCCGACGATCGGCACCATCGCCATTTTCGGTGAACCAGCGACCGCAGATTCTCCCGAAGCCTTGGGCCAGGTCGGCTTCGTCGCGCAAGAGCACCCCCTCTATAAGAGTTTCCGCGTCCGCGAGCTGCTCAGGATGGGGCAGGCCCTCAACCGGCTTTGGGATCAGGACCTTGCCGAACGGCGGCTCGCTGAGCTCGACATTCCCCTCGACCGCAGGGCCGGACAGCTGTCCGGTGGTCAGCAAGCCCAGGTGGCACTCGCCCTAGCCCTGGCCAAACGGCCGAGGCTCCTGGTCCTCGACGAGCCGGTCGCAAGCCTGGACCCCCTCGCACGACGGGAGTTCATGCAGACGCTGATGACGGCCGTCGCCGAAGAAGACATCACCGTCCTTTTCTCCTCCCATAACGTCGCCGAGCTGGAACGGGTCTGCGACTGCCTCATCGTGATCACCGGCGGCCGAATTCAGCTCGCGGGCGACATCGATGCTTTGCTCGCGGAGCATCGGCTCCTGACCGGACCCTCCAACCGCATGGTCTCGGGCCCTGGCGTGATCCACGTGACCAGCGGGGATCGCCACGCCAATGTCGTCGTCCGCACCGGCCAAGGCACCGTCATGCCTGGATGGGAGTCTCATCCCATCGGTTTGGAAGAGCTCGTCCTGGCCTACCTCCGCCTGGCCAAAGCCGATCACGGCACCCCCCGCCGCGATAACGCCAAGGCGGTGCGCACATGATCTGGCTCACCTGGCGGCAGCACCGCGGCGAAGCGCTCGGCATCACGGCAGTGCTGTCCGCCCAGGCCTGGCCTCTTGGTCTTGGCGACAGGCATCCCCATGCACCAGGCCTACGAACGTGACGGTGTGGCCGCCTGCCGGCAACCAGTCGGTGCCGCAGACGAGGCTTGCTTTCAGATCCTGCAGTCCTTCGACGCACAGTTCGCGGGCTTGCCCACCCAGATCGGCGCCTGGCTGCATCTCACCCCAATCTTCGCCGCCCTCCTCATCGGCGTACCGCTGCTCGCCCGCGAATACGAGCATGGGACCTGGCAACTGGCCTGGACACAGTCCGTGTCACGATCCAGATGGCTGATCACCAAGCTAATCCTTGTGTCGAGCGCGGTGACCGCGGCGGCTATCGCCTTCGCCGCCATGCTGAGCTGGTGGTTTCAGCCGATCGCTCCGCGGCAGTTCACCGTACAGCTGTTCAACTTCTCCATTCCGGTGTTCACCAGCTACGTCCTGCTGGCCTTGGCTATCGGTATCGTGTCCGGCGCGCTGATCCGCCGGACCATCCCGGCCATGGCGGCCGCGCTGCCCGCCTTCCTCGCCATACGATTGTTCGTCGAGTTCGTGCTTCGACCCAACTACCGCGCACCGCTCACCGTGACCGACACTGAAGGTGGCAACGTCCAAGGCTGGATCGTCAATGAGTACGTCTCCAACCCGGCCGGCAACAGCGGACCTGCCGTCATCAACATCCAGTACCAGCCAGACGAGCGTTTCTGGGAATTCCAGTTCATCGAAACCGCGATATTCGCCGGTCTAGCCCTCATCCTGATCGCACTCACCTACCGTCTCGTCTCACACGTCCGCCGCTGACTAGCACCGGCACTATCCCGCCGCGTCGGGTTACCTCACCTACATCCCGGAGCTGGTGCCCCACCCAGCCGTGCTGGCACCTGCCGTTCATCGCGTGGACCCGAGCCGCCAAGGGCAGGGACTCGGATCGAGGTTGCTGGAGACGGGGGTGGCCCGCTGCGACCGGGACCACCTGCCGGCGTACCTAGAGGCGAGGACCCTGGCAACCGCGCCCTCTACGAGCGGCACGGCTTCGCCGTTGTCGGCGAGATCCGCACCGGCGACTCCCCGCCGCTCTGGCCGATGCTCCGAGCCAACCGTTGATCGACGCACCAGAACAGCGCCGGGACAAATTAGGTAGTCCTGCCCACGCGCGACCAAGGCGCAGACTGGCAGCGTCACCAACCATCCGAGCGACCACGAGTGGAGCCGTCATGACCGCAACCACAACCGTGCAAACGCCCGTACTCGACCAGGCCCGGGCCGAGGCGTTCGGCGGGGAATGGTCGGCGTCCTCAACGACGCCTGCCTGGCGCTGATGACGAGCATCGGCCACCGGGTCGGCCTGTTCGACACCCTCGCCGGCCTCTCGCCCGCTACCAGCGAGCAGATCGCCGACGCCGCCGGCCTGCGGGAACGCTACGTCCGCGAGTGGCTCGGGGCGATCACCACCTCGGCGGTGGTCGAGTACAAGCCGGAGACCCGCACCTACCGGCTACCGCCCGAGCACGCCGCCTGCCTGACCCGGGCGGCCGGACCGGACAACCTGGCCGGCATCACCCAGCTCGTCCCCCTGCTGGCCAGCGTCGAATCGCCGCTGATCGCCTGCTTCTGCGACGGCGGCGGGGTTCCCTACTCCGCCTACGGCGACTTCCACCGGCTGAGGCCGAGTTGAGCGGCGGGGTACAGGACCTGGCCGCTCGTCGAAGTGATCGTGCCGCTCGTGCCGGGCCTGGCCGACCAGCTGCGGCACGGAATCGACGTCGCCGACGTCGGCTGCGGCAGCGGCCACGCGATCAACCTGATGGCCGCGGCGTTCCGGGCCAACCGCTTCGTCGGCTACGACTTCTCCGAGGATGGCATCGGCGTCGCCCGGCGCGAAGCGCGGTCGATGGGGCTGAGCAACGCCAGCTTCGAGCAACGCGACGTCACCGACCTCGGCGAACACGACCGCTTCGACCTGATCACCGCCTTCGACGCTATCCACGACCAGGCGCACCCGGCCGCCGTACTGGCCGGCATCGCCGAAGCGTTGCGCGACGGCGGCACCTTCCTGATGGTCGACATCCCGGCCGCCAGCGACCTGGCGGACAACCTCGAGCACCCGTTGGGGACCTTCCTTGACACCGTCTCGACCACGCACTGCATGACGGTGTCACTGGCCCTGGACGGCAACGGGCTCGGCGCGGTGTGGGGCGAGCAGAAGGCGCAGCAGATGCTGGCCGAGGCCGGCTTCGCCTCCGTCCAGGCCAGCCACGTCGAGGCGGACATCCTCAACACCTACTACATCGCCCGAAATCGCTGATTGATCTCCCGACATGCGGCGTCGAGCGACGGGACGCGGGTGGCTGGACCATGGGCGGCACCGGTGAACCTCTCGGCCGGCGTCCCGCGGGTACCTCGCTGCCGATCAGTCGCTCACCCGGACTCGGCGGCATCGATCTCGGGGACGAGCTCCATCCCGACGAGCCGAGCAGCGCGGCCGTCGAACGTGGCCGTGTAGACGCATCCGGCGGCAGTGTCGAGCTCACTGATGAGCGCGTCGGAGAAGTCGATGTCCCCGGCTACCCGGGTCAGCGCACGGCGGACCGCGTCCGGTTCCTGCACCACCAGCTCCTGGGCGTTCAGCAGCTTGCGGAGGATGCCGGTGGCATCGTCGCGGCTGACCTTGTAGGCGCGTCGCAGAACCCAATGCAGCTCAACCAGGGCAACAAGGCTGACGAATCCCTGATTGTCCTCGTCGAGGCCCTCCACCAGGCGGGTAGCTCGCGCCGATTGATCCTTGTCATCCTGGGTGAAGTAGCGGACGAGGACATTGCTGTCCAGCCCGATCAACCCAGGGTCCCTTCCGTCGCCGCCGCAGCGATCGCTCGCTCCATCTGCTCAAGTGTCACCGGCTTGGCGGGCCTGGGGACGCACCCCTTGAGAGACCGCACTGACCCCATGGTCGGGACCAGTTCATAGGCCCCACTGTCCACGCGGACGAAGTCGACCCGGGAACCCGACTTCAACCCGAGTGTCTTCCGGACTTCTGCGGGGATGGTGATCTGACCCTTGCTGGTGACGGTCGCCGTCGGCATGGCTTCCTTACCTCCTATACGTGATCCTTACATCAGGGTAAGGCGTGACGGCGGAGCGGACAAGCGGGGACCGCAGCCGCCGCGTCAGCATGGGCCGCCTCGGCGAGCGGTTGACCGCGACACTCCTGGCTCATCGCTTTACCGCGACCATCGCCGCGGTGATCAACCGGAGCCGGCGGAACACGGCCGCGCCGCTGGCCAGCTCCGGCAAGAAGTTCCGGAACATGTCGGTCGGGTCGGCGAAGTTGTCCTTGGCCCGGTGGCGTTCCAACCCCTTTGAGTCCGGCCAACCCTCAGCGAGCTGTCCAGAACTAGGAGACGGCCGTTGCCTCGAGCTCGACCATCAGCTCGGGGAACGCGAGCCGGCTGATGCCGAGCAGCGTCCCTGGCGGCTGGACGCCGGCCGCGGCCAAGCGCTGCGCCATGACGCCGTAGATGGCGAAGAACGCGTCGACGTCGGTGGTGTAGATGTTCAGCCGTACGACGTCGGCCAGCGTCATACCGGCGCCGGCCAGCACGGCCTCCAGGTTGTCGAGGGCCAGGTTCACCTGTGCGGACATGTCGCCGGCGTGCTGCGGCGTACCGTCCGCCGAGACCGAGGTCTGTCCGGAGCAGACCAGCTCGCGGGTGTGGCCCTCGATGATCTCCGCCTGGTTGAAGCCCATGTCGATCGACCACTGCCACGGGTTGACCGGTGTGCGGGTGACGGTCATTCCAGTCCCTCCTCTGGTGCGTGGGCGGAGTCGCCGATGGATCGGCGTACGTATTCCGCCGGGGTCATCCCGATCGCGGCCTTGAAGGCGCGGATGAGATGGGCTTGGTCACAGTAACCGAGCTCGGCGGCCAGCCGCGCCCAGTCGGGCTGCCGCTCGTCGGCGACCGCGTCGGTGGCGTCGTGCAGCCGGGCCCGCATCGGCACCCATTTCGGAGTGACCCCGACGTACTCGGCGAACAGCCGCTGCAGCCGCCATACCGTACACCGCCGGGATCGGCAGCTCGCGATCGGTCAGGAAACGCGCCGGCACGTCGTACAGCAGGCGGAACGCCCCCGGGCGGAAGGTGACGCCCACCACCCGACCCGCGCCCTCGAGCCGTTGGACGAAGACCTTGCGGCCGGTCCCGGAGATCCTCGACGCACCGGCCAGCACGCAGAGGTTGACGTTGGGGTGCGGCAACACGTGCGCGGTGAACGGCTCCGGCAGGTTCCACTCGACGACCCACAGGTGCTGCACGAGGTGTTCGAGGCCGGGACCGGGCGGGAACGAGCCAGTGAGTAGTGCCGCTGGCTGACCCGTGGATGCAGCACCCCCCGCGTCGATGTCGTCGTCGGTGCCGCCATCGGTCTTCCTCCGATCGTCGCGTTCGTCCAAGAGCCTGCCGCACGGATCTGACACTTTCGCAGCAGGCACCGGTCAGCGCGGCCGGGGCGGCGGAAGGGGCACCCGATGGGCGGCGGCACCATGACCACGCTGGAGTGGCAGGAGACGACCTGGGACGGGAAGGACGCGGCGGATGTTCCTGCGCCGAAGACGACCGTGGCCAGTGACGCGGCGACGATCACCGGGGAGATCGAGGGCGAGGTCGCCGACCGGTGGCTGATGAGCTACGCAGCGGACGGCACCGCCCAGTTCGTGGGGCTGACCCACGTCACCGGGGCGGTGGCCGGGCGAACGGGCACTTTCGTGCTCCAGCACGCCGGCCGGTTCGACGCCGACGGCCTGCACTCGGACTTCACGGTGGTGCCGGGCTCGGGCACCGGTGAGCTGTCGGACCTCACCGGCGCCGGGAGCTTCGTCTATACCGGCCCGGAAGGGGAGCTGACCCGCTACACCTTCGAGCCGCGGTTCGGCTGAGCCGCGTTCTTCGCCAAGCGGCACCTCGAATCAGCTGGCCGCAGCCTGGTATCTGCGGGCCGACCTCAGGATGACCACGAAACCCACGACGGCGGGTACCTGCAGGAACACGATCGCGTTCAGGGCGTCGTTGGGCAGCGGCAGCGCGACCCCGGTGAGGACGAGCATCAGGTAGGAGATCTGCATGAGAATCAGGTGCCAGAACATCCAGCCCGGTCGGTGCCGGCGCCGCCGCGCCTACTGGCGCGGGGCGCCGGACGTTGTTGCTGCTCGCTCGAGGCCGTCGAGGATCAGGCCGAGCCCGTACCCGAACTCGGCACCGAAGTCGTAGCCGGGCTGGAGGACGTGTTCGGTGGTGAACTCGAGCAGGTGGGGGTATGTCTCCGCGAGAACCAACAGCATCATCGACTCGGCCACCTCAGCGACCGTTTCCGGGCCGTCGATGGGCAGCGCCGCCTCCGACAGCGCGAACCCGAAGATGTAGCTGTCGAGCAGGGCATAGGCGTGCGCGGTCATCTCGACCGTGAACCCGGCCCCCCGCAGGCTGCCGATGACCGCGTTGTGGTGGCTCAGCGTCGCGGCCCCCGGCGTGGTCCGCGACTGCAGGAGCGGGATCGCCCACGGGTGGCATTTCAGCACCCGGCGGGCCGAGATTGCCCTCCGCTTCATCTCCGACCGCCACTCGCCCTCGGGCACCGGCAGGTCGATCTCGCTGAAGACCAGATCGACGATGCCGTCGAGGATCTCGTCCTTGTTGGCGACGTGGTGGTAGAGCGACATCGGCTTGACGCCCAACTCCTGAGCGAGCGAACGGATCGTCAGCGATCCGATGCCGGCCGCGTCGGCGACGGCTACCGCGCCGCGTAGCACCCGCTCGCGGTTGAGCGGGACGCGTGTGTCGTTCCTGCCGGCCAGCGCGGCCTTCTTGCGCGCCTGTCTGGCCACGGCGCCTCCTCGTCCAGCGTTGACAACTGCGGTGGTGCAGCCTACCTTACTTAGTACGTCGTACTTAGTACGGCTGAATCGCCCTCCGGTCGGCTCCGACCGAACGGTTCGAGAGGACGGTCATGGGATCACCAGAACACGCGGCTGGGGTCGCCGCCGGCGACTCGGGTCAGGCGCAGCCTGCGGGCACGATGCGGGCGGTCGTGCAGGACAGCTACGGCTCGGCCGACGTGCTGCGGGTGGAGCGGATCGACCGGCCGGCGATGGCGCCGAACGAGGTGCTCATCGACGTACGGGCAGCCGGTCTCGACCGGGGCACCTGGCATCTGCTGACCGGGCGGCCCTACCTGATGCGCATCATGGGCTTCGGGTTTCGTGGGCCGAAGAACCGGGTGCCGGGCCTGGACGTCGCCGGCACCGTCGTCGCGGTTGGTTCCGCGGTGACGAGGTTCGCCGCTGGCGATGAGGTGTTCGGCATCAGCCGGGGTTCCTTCGCCGAGTACGCCGTTGCGCGGGAGGACAAACTCGCCGGCAAACCGGCGGGTTGCAGCTTCGAACAGGCAGCGGTCGTCCCGGTGTCCGGGCTCACCGCGCTCCAGGCTCTGCGCGATGCCGGACGGGCCGAGGCCGGCCAGCGGGTGCTGATCATCGGCGCGTCCGGCGGTGTCGGCAGCTACGCCGTCCAGCTGGCCAAGGCCCTCGGGGCGGAGGTCACCGAGGTGTGCAGCACGCCGAAGCTGGATCTGGTCCGGACCCTCGGTGCCGACCATGTCCTGGACTACACCTGGGAGGACTTCGCCGACGCCGCGAGCCGCTACGACCTGATCCTCGACATCGGCGGCAACGCATCCCTGTCCCGACTCCGGCGCGCGCTGACCCCGACCGGGACGCTGGTCATCGTCGGCGGCGAAGGCGGCGGCCGATGGACCGGCGGCTTCGACCGCTCGCTGCGGGCGGTCGCGTTGTCGCCGTTCGTGCGTCAGCGGCTGACCATGATCGTCGCCAAGGAGCACTACGGCGACCTGGAGCGGCTCACCGAGTTCATCGAGGCAGGCACGGTGACGCCGTACGTCGAGACGACGTACCCCCTGGACCGGGTGCCGGAAGCCATCCGTCACCTCGAGGCCGGCCGAGCGCGAGGGAAGGTCGCCATCACGGTCTGACCTGGCTCACCCCACCCATACTGCGGTCTGAGGTTCGGTGAGCTGGCAGCACTGCGGGTGGGCGACCTGGACCCTCTGCGGCGACGTCTAACAGTCGCCCGGTCGGCGACGGAGGTCGGCGGGCACATTATCTTCGGTGCCCCGAAGTCGCACCTTTGCCGATCGGTGCCGGTCCCCCGGTCCCTAGCCGACGAACTCGCGGCGCACGTGGTCGGCAGGTCGGCAGGTCGGCAGGTGCTCTGGTGTTCATCTCCCCCAGTGGCGGTGTCCTGTGGCTGCGCAACTTCCGCCGGCGGGTCTTTGACCCCGCGGCGTGCTCGGCCGGACTCGACGGGCTGACGCCGCACGAGCTGCGCCACACCGCTGCCAGCCTGGCAGTCAGCGCCGGAGCGAACGTGAAGGCGGTGCAACGGATGCTCGGGCACCCCTTTGCCGCGATGACGCTGGACGTGTACTCCGGTCTGTTCGACGACGACCTCGACGGCGTTGCCGATCGCATGGACGAGGCAGCGGCGAAAGCCGCTGTGCCCCCGGATGCGCCCCGAGGGAACCGTGACAGCGATCACGAAGCGTGAACTAGCGCGCTGACCTGCGGTTTCACGGTGGAGCTGAGGGGACTCGAACCCCTGACCCCCACACTGCCAGTGCCTTTTTGAGCGATTTTGGACCCCTCATCCACCTCGTCGGATGTCTCAAATTGTGGCTCTGACCTGCATGTTCGTGCGTTGACAGCTGTTGGTCCGTGATGGCTGCCGACGGTCTCCTTTGAAATTCTTGCGGACTCGCTGCGGACTGCACTGTCCACATAGGACTGTCCACAGTAGACAGAACGGCCCAATGAACTGCCGCTCAAAACACGCCGCCAGGTGTGGACTCGTGTAAGACATTGGCTTACAGTTCGGGTCGTGGACATCGCGTGGGCCGAGGAGGACGCGGGGTACATAGCATCGCGATCCAAGCGATACCCGGGAGCCTTGGACATCGAGGTGGAGTGGACTCGCGAGGTGCTGGCAGATCCGCGGCTGGTCGCCATCGTTCCTTACCCGAGGTCCCGCGTTGGTGCGTCAGGTTTGGTCGGATGGTCGCCCGGCGCGAGTCGAGTCCTGCTCGTGCTCGCCTATCAGATCTCGACGGCGCTCTTCACGGCCTCAACGCCTGGCCCGCATCGGGACGTGACCTCACCACCTACAACGAATGGAAAGACGATGACCAAGAAGCCTGACGAAGGGTCGGTCGAGACGCTGCGCGA
>JACCZY010000050.1 GCA_013695685.1 Geodermatophilaceae bacterium
CCGATGACCGGCCCGCCCCTCCGCTCGACGTGGGTGAGGGCTCAGGCGCCCGTCGGGACGGTGCTGGCCGTCGAGACGCTGGCCGCCGGGACGATGCTGACCATGGAGCGACCGCGCTTGGCCCCGAACGTCACCGCCCCCGCGGCGGTGGCAAACAGCGTGTCGTCGCTGCCCCGGCCGACGTTCGCACCGGGGTGGAAGTGGGTGCCCCGCTGCCGCACGATGATCTCACCAGACTTGACGATCTGACCGCCGAAGCGCTTCACGCCGAGTCGCTGGGAGTTGGAGTCGCGACCGTTGCGCGAGGAAGACGCGCCCTTCTTATGTGCCATCGTCTGGTTCCTACTCTCCGGTCTCGTTCTTGTCCGACTTGTCCGCGACCACCGCGGCCGAACCGCCGTCATCGACGGTGGCACTGCCGGCGGCGGTGTCGATGCCGGTCACCTTGAGCCGCGTCAAGCGCTGCCGGTGGCCCTGACGCTTGCGATAGCCGGTCTTGTTCTTGTACTTGAGGATCTTGATCTTGGGACCCTTGGTGTGCTCGACGACCTCTCCGGTCACCGCCACACCGGCTAGGTCAGCGGCCTCGGTCGTGACGGTGTCGCCGTCTACCACCAGGATCGCCGGCAGGGTGACGGTGTCGCCCCGATGCCCGTCGAGTGTTTCGACCTCGAGGACGTCTCCAACGGCGACGCGGTACTGCTTGCCGCCGGTCTTCACCACTGCGTACACGACCCGCTCCTGACTCGATCGATCGCAACCGGGACGTCGTCCCAGCCGATACTCCTGCTCACCGGGCCCATGGCACATCCGACCGGCTGACCCATCAAATGGCACACCGCATTAACAGCGCGCAACAAGCCACGATACCCGACGCCTGCAGACGGAGGCCAAACGAGATCGTCATGCTGCGCCGCACGGCCGGCGTTGCATGCTGCGCTCACGCCTCCGCGCTCGGAGGGCCAGCCGGCCGGCTCGCTGCCCGGCGACGGCGCCGCGGCGGCTCGGGTGGTGCGGCCCTGTCGCCGGGCGCGGCGCTCGCCGCGTCAGCCACGGGCTCGGGGATGCCGTCGGCGGCAGCCGCGGTGGTGGCGCTGGCCGCGCGGCGACGACGTCGCGGAGCCGGCGGCTCCGCTGCCTCGACGTCCGGCGAAGCGCCCGCCGTACCGTCCGGCGAACCACCCGCCGTACCGGCCATGGCACCCCCCGGCGAATCGGCCGCCTCCGTCGTGGCTGCGGTGGCAGCGAAGGTCGCAGCCGCGACCGCGCGCGGTCCGGTGGGATCCAATACCGGCATGGCCTTGGGCGCGGGCGACTTGGCCGATCTCGCGCCTCGGCCGGAGCCATCACCCTTCGCCGGGCGCCGGTCGGGGCGGTCATTGCCGTCGGTCCGCCGCGCGTCGTCCTCTACCGGCTCGGTGTGCACGATGAGACCGCGCCCGTGGCAACAGTCGCACGGCTCGGAGAACGCCTCCAGCAGGCCTTGTCCCACCCGTTTGCGGGTCATCTGTACCAGGCCCAACGACGTGACCTCGGCGACCTGGTGCTTCGTGCGGTCGCGACCGAGGCACTCGGTGAGCCGGCGCAGCACCAGGTCACGATTCGTTTCCAGCACCATGTCGATGAAGTCGATCACGATGATCCCGCCGATATCGCGCAGGCGGAGCTGACGGACAATCTCCTCGGCCGCCTCGATGTTGTTGCGGGTGACGGTCTGCTCCAAATTCCCACCGGAGCCGATGAACTTCCCGGTGTTGACGTCGACGACCGTCATCGCCTCGGTGCGATCGATGACCAGCGACCCGCCCGAGGGCAGGTACACCTTGCGGTCCAGCGCCTTGTGCAGTTGCTCGTCGACGCGCAACTCGGCGAACAGGTCGCGTTCACCGGCATGCCTGCTCAGCCGGGGCGCCAGATCCGGTGCGACGTGGGATACGTAGGCCTGCAACGTCTCCCATGCCTCGTCCCCGGAGACCGTCAGTTGGGAGAAGTCCTCGTTGAAAACGTCGCGCACGACCCGAATCGCAAGGTCCGGCTCTTGGTAGAGCAGGGCCGGGGCGTTCGTGCCTGATTCCTCGGCCCGCTCACTGATGACATCCCACTGTGCCTTCAGCCGGTTGACGTCGCCGGTCAACTCCTCCTCGCTGGCGCCCTCCGCGGCGGTGCGGATGATGACGCCGGCGCCGTCGGGCACGATCCGGCGCAGGATGTCCTTGAGCCGCTGCCGCTCAGTGTCCGGCAACTTGCGGCTGATGCCGGTCATCGACTCGTTCGGCACGTAGACGAGGTACCGCCCGGGCAGGCTGACCTGGCTGGTCAGCCGGGCGCCCTTCTGCCCGATGGGGTCCTTGGAAACCTGTACCAGCACCTTGTCGCCGGACTTGAGCGCTTGCTCGATCGAGCGGGACTTGCCTGCCAGTCCGGCGGCGTTCCAGTTGACCTCACCGGCGTACAGGACGGCGTTGCGGCCCTTACCGATGTCGACGAAGGCGGCCTCCATGCTCGGGAGGACGTTCTGCACCCGCCCGAGGTAGACGTTGCCCGCGTACGCCGTGGTACTCGCCTTGGTCACGTAGTGCTCGACAAGAATCGAATCCTCCAGTACGGCGATCTGCGTCCGCTCGCCCCGTTGGCGCACTGCCATGACGCGGTTGACGGACTCCCGCCGGGTAAGGAACTCGGCCTCGCTGAGGACCGGCGCACGCCGTCGACCCTGATCGCGGCCGTCGCGACGACGCTGGCGCTTGGCCTCCAGCCGGGTCGAGCCGCGGACCCCCTGTACCTCGTCGGCGGTGCGCTCCCGACTTCGCGGTGCGCTGCCCGCACCTGGATCCTCGTCTGCCTCTTCACCTCGACGGCGGCGACGGCGACGGCGGCGCGTTCCGGAAGACTCATCGTCGCCGGCCTCGTCGGTGGACGTGTCCGTCGATGGGGAGTTTCCATCTCCGGTTCCCGAGGAAGCATCCGCCGTGGCCGCGCCGTCGGCCGGCTGGCCGGGAGTCTCGTCACCGTCCTGCGAGCGATCGCCGTCTGAGCGCCCGCGTCCACGTCCTCGTCGGCCGCGTCGACGACGACGACGATCGCCGTCCTCGCCGTCACCGTCCGAACTGTCTACACGGCCGTCGGCATCAGCGGATTCGATGCCCGTGGCCGTCTCGTCGTGAGTCGCTGGTTCAGCGGCCGGTTCCGGCGCCTTCTTCGCTGTCCTCTTGCGAGCAGGCCGAGCGGGTGTCTCGGTGTCCTCCTCACCCGATGCCGTTGCAGGAGGCGCGGTCTCCGCTGGCGAGTCGTGCTCCGCCGTCACGGCGGCCTTCGTACGACGGCGCCGGGCCGGCGGAGTCCCGTCTGCGGCCGGCTCGGCCGGTGTCGGTGGCACGAACATCACTGGCGGGGCAGCTCTGCGGCCCGCCGCGGGCGAGCCAGCGCGGTCGGCCACCTCGGCGGACGTGCTCGTCTGCTCGCCCGGCTGCGGCTGCTCCGGCGCTGCCGTCGGCCCTTCGACCGCCGCCGGCGCCGTCTTCTTTATTCGAGACCGTGGCGCCCGGGCCGGCGCAGCCTGGCCGGGCGCTTCCCCCGCGAGGGTTTGCCCAGCATCCAGTCCCGCTGCCGACGTGTCGCCCGCGGCAGCCTCGACCGCAGCCGGGGACACCGCCTTGCGAGCCCGGCCGCGGGTCGCCTTGGCCGGACGGTCATCCGCCTCGGCCGGGGCAGCGGCAGACACCGGCTCGTCGGGTCGCCCAGTAGCTTCGCCGACCGTCGCCGCCGGCGCTACAGCCGATGTCGTGGCCGCCTCGAATGGCTTGGCCGCCTTCGCCGGCCTGGCCGCCTTGGCCGTTTTCGCCTGCTTCGTAACCTTGGCCGGGGTCGTCTCGGGTGCCGTGGTGCCCTCGGCGGGCCGCGCGGCGTCGGCGGGCATCGCGGCCGCCTTCGTGGCCCGAGCCGCCTTCGTGGCCTTTACGCCCCTGGCCTTTGCGGTCTTTGCAGCCTTTGCGGTATTGGTGGCGGACTCGGCGTCGGGGTCGGCGTCGGCCGAGCCGGCTGCGGAGTCCGCGCCGGACGTCTCTGCGACCAGCGTGCGTCCGCGTGAGCGGGTGGATGGGCGGGGTCGCGACGGCTCGGACGCGACGTCGGACGGCTGATCTGCATCGGCTCGCGGCTGCGACGACGTGCTTCGGGTTCGACGTCGCGGCGCTGCTGGTGGTGCGGTGTTGTCGTCGGGACGGTCCGTGGGGCCGCCGTCAGGCTCGGTGTCGAGCACGGTTCTCCATTCGGCCTCGCGGAACGCGGACCTGATCCGGTCCGAGCCCGCACGCGAGGCGCGGTTTGGCGGGTACCGGATTGGCGCTGCGATCAGCGCGCTGACTGGTGCCCCGCAAAAGTCTGTGGGCGCCGAGCACGGGTCGCGGTGCGCCTGCGTTCGGCGGTGTGATGCCGACGGCGTTCTAGCGCTGCGCCCCGTCGAGCGTGTCGGGCACACTCTCCCTGGCAGCGAGAGCGGCCGCACGTTCGGGCGCGAGCGGGTCGGTGAGCTGCCCTGAATCGTCGAGCCGCCCCTGTGCCAACCTGATCGCCCTCGCGGGGGCGGTCGGCACACAGGCGGCGACGGTGGCCAGCGCGGCGATCACGTCGTCGGGCCGAACAGCCGGCGTGACCTGCCGAACGACCACAGTGAGTATGGCACAGGAGCCGGTCGGCTCGCTGTCAGCCACGGTCAACGACACCACCGCCGCCCTGGCGTCGACAGTGCGGCGACCGCTTTTCGTCGGTCGCTCAACGGGAATCGCAGGGGTCGCAAGGAAGATCTTCCCGGCCGCGTCCACTGTGGAGGGATCCAGGCCGGGCAGCGTGATCTGCCACCTGCTGGCGTCGATCCGTTCCGCGAGCGTCCCCTCCGCGACCGGCAGGCACTCCTCGATGTCCAGTCCCGCCGGCAGGCATGCGTCGAGGGCCACCCGAACGGCCTCGGCATCCATCAGCCTGGCCAGTCCGATCTCCAGGTACTCCGCCTCGCTGGCCACACCGGTCGGGGCCGCGCCGTGGTAGGAGATTTTCGGATGCGGCGAGAACCCGGCGGAGTACCCCATCGGAATTTCTGCTCGGCGCAGCGCCCGCTCGAAGGCGCGCGCGAAGTCCCGGTGCGAGGTGAATCGCAACCGGCCGCGTTTGGCATAGCGCATCCGCAGCCGCTGCACGACAGGCGGAGGTGGTGGCCGGTCTGGCTGGCGACCCACCTCTAGGCCGGTGTCAGCGGCAGCAACGTCCGGCCGGTCGGACCGATCTGGATGTCCGTGCCCATGCCAGGGCACACCCCGCAGTCGTAGCACGGGGTCCAGCGGCAGTCGTCCACTTCGGTCTCGTCCAGAGCGTCCTGCCAGTCCGACCAGAGCCACTCCTTGTCCAGCCCGGAGTCCAGATGGTCCCAGGGCAGCACCTCGTGCTCAGTCCGCTCCCGGACGGTGAACCAGGCCAGGTCAACGCCGTACGCCGGCAGCACGTCAGCGCAGGCACCGACCCAACGGTCGTAGGAGAAGTGCTCGCTCCAGCCGTCGAATCGGCCGCCGGCGCGCCACACCGCCTCGATCACCGCGCCGACGCGACGATCGCCGCGCGACAGCAAACCTTCGATGATTCCGGGCTTCCCGTCGTGGTAACGGACTCCGATCGCCCGCCCGAAGCTTCGGTCGGCGCTGATCGCCGAGCGCAACAGCCGCAGCCGGTGGTCGATGGTGTCGGCCGCGGCCTGCCCGGCCCACTGGAATGGGGTGTGCGGCTTGGGCACGAAACCACCGATCGACACCGTGCACCTGATGTCGCGGTGGCCGGCCGCCGCCCGGCCGGCGCGGATCACATCCTTGGCCATGTCGGCGATCTCCAGGACGTCGGCGTCGGTCTCCGTGGGCAGCCCGCACATGAAGTACAACTTCACCTGCCGCCAGCCGTGGGCGTACGCCGTACTGACCGTCCTGATCAGATCCTCTTTGGACACCATCTTGTTGATCACCGCCCGCAGTCGCTCACTGCCGCCCTCCGGGGCGAACGTGAGGCCGGAGCGACGCCCGTTACGGGACAGCTCGTTGGCGAGGGTGACGTTGAACGCGTCGACGCGGGTAGACGGCAGCGACAGCGACGTGTTCGTGCCCTCGTAGCGATCGGCGAGCCCGTGGGCGATGTCCGCGATCTCGGAGTGGTCGGCGCTGGACAGCGACAGCAGGCCAACCTCCTCGAAGCCGGTCGCCCGCAGGCCTCGGTCGACCATCTCGCCGATGCCGGTGATCGAGCGTTCGCGTACCGGTCGGGTGATCATCCCGGCCTGGCAGAACCGGCACCCACGGGTGCAGCCGCGGAAGATCTCCACGCTCATCCGCTCGTGGACGCTCTCGGCGAGCGGGACGAGGGGTTGCTTCGGGTACGGCCACTCGTCGAGATCCATCACGGTCCGCTTGTGCACCCGGAACGGTACGTCCGCGCGGTGGGGCACCACCCGGTGGATCCGGCCGTCGGGCAGGAAGTCGACGTCGTAGAACCGGGGGACGTAGACCCCGCCGGTGCGAGCGAGCCGCAGCAGCAACTCGATGCGCCCGCCGGGACGGCCCTGCGACTTCCACGTCTTGATCAGGTCGGTGATCTCCAGCACCGCCTGCTCACCGTCGCCGAGCACCGCGGCATCGATGAAGTCTGAGATGGGCTCGGGGTTGAACGCCGCATGCCCGCCGGCCAGCACGATCGGGTGGGCGTCCGTGCGGTCGCGGCTGTGCAGCGGGATACCGGCGAGGTCGAGCGCCTCGAGCAGGTTCGTGTAGCCGAGTTCGGTGGCGAAGCTGACACCGAGGACGTCGAAGGCGGCGACCGGCCGGTGCGCGTCGACGGTGAACTGCCCGATTCCGTGCTCTCGCATCAAGGCGGCCAGGTCGGGCCACACCGCGTACGTCCGCTCTGCGAGCGCATCCGGACGCTCGTTGATGACCTCGTAGAGGATCATCACGCCCTGGTTCGGCAGGCCCACCTCGTAGGCGTCGGGGTACATGAGCGCCCAGCGGACGTCGACGGCGTCCCAATCCTTGACGGTCGCGTTGAGCTCTCCTCCGACGTACTGGATCGGCTTGGTGACGCGGGGCAGCAACGGCTCGAGCCGCGGAAAGAGGGAATCGGGCGCAGTCATGTCGCCTTGAGAGTAGCCGCTGGTGCGTGCCGCCGAGACCGGGCTTTTCAACGCCTCATCTGGCCGGGAGACGTTGAAAAGCCCGAGTTGATCATGCCCGAGCCCCACGTTCGCCGCGGAACTCTAGGTCAGCAGCAGTTTCTCCAGCCGCCCAGCCGCGATCCGCAGGCCGATCAAGCCCATCACGACGAGATATCCGATGTGCACGACAAGCGAGCCGTCGACCAGACCGGTGGTCAGGGCGCGAATCAATTCCACGCCGTGGTACAGCGGCGTGCACACGACGACCGCCTGCAGCGCCGACGGGTAGGTGGACAAGGGGAAGAACGTCGTGGCGAACAAGAACATCGGCAAGACGATGAGCTGCACGAACTCGAAGTCCTGCCAGCCGCGCATGTACGTCGTGGCCGCCATCCCCACGGCGCCGAAGGCGAACCCGATCAGCACCGCGGCCGGCAGCACCAGGATCGCCCACGGGGAAGCCACCAATCCCAGCGCCAACATGACCCCGAGGAAGGTCGTGGAGTAGATCAGTCCGCGGATCAACGCCCAGCAGATCTCCCCGGCGGCAACGTCCCCAGGCGACATGGGCGTCGACAGGATCGCGTCGTAGGTCTTCGCGTACTTGAGCTTGAAGAAGATGTTGAACGTCGAGTCGTACACCGCGCCGTTCATGGCGGACGAGGCCAGGAGCCCCGGCGCGACGAAGACGGTGTAGTCGAGGACCATGCCGTCCACTGTCACCGTGCCCACCAGGGCACCTATCCCGATTCCTATCGACAACAGGTAGAACAGCGGCTCGAAGAAGCCGGACACGATGAGCACCCAGGCACGCCGGTAGACCAGCACGTTGCGCTCGACCATCAGGCCGGCCCGCCGCGCGCTGGTTCCCGGCAGCGGGACGATCCGAGCCAGGAGGGTGCCGGAGTTCCGGCCTGAGCTCGGCGTCGCAGAACCGATGGTCTGAGTCATCCGGTGGCCTCCAGGCGCCGCCGGAAGAAGAAGAACGCCGCGAGGACGCCACCGGCCACCCACAGGAGGAGGTAACCGATGTGTCCCACCGCATCCAGTGCGGTCTGCGTGCCGCCGACAAGGGCGCGGCACAGCTCCACGCCGTGATAGAGCGGGGTTGCATAGGCCACCCATTGCAAGACCTCCGGCAGCTGGCTCACCGGGAAGAACGTGCCGGAGAACAAGAACATGGGGACGATGACAAAGCGCTCCAGAGCGGCGAAACCAGACGGGCTCTCGTAGCCGGCGGAAAAGGCGAAGATGGGGGCCGCGAACGCCATCCCGCACAGGGTGGCCGCCGGTAGCGCCAGCAGGGCGGTCAGGCTCGGGGCCGCGCCGAAGAGCGCGATCACCGCGAGATAGACCGCCGCGGTACTGGTCACCCGGAAGACAACCCACAGCAGATGGCCCAGGAGGATGTCGCCCACGCCCAGCGGTGTCGCGAGCATCGCGTGATACGTGCGGACCCATTTGATGGCACCCATCACCGGGTACATCGACTCGAAGACGCCGGTCTGCATCGCCGTCGCTGCCAGGAGGCCGGGGGCGAGGAAGATCAGGTAGTCGTTGTCGAGGCGGCCGCCGTCGTCGACGAGAGCGCCGAGACCGACCCCCATCGCGGCCAGAAACAGCACCGGCGTGAGGACACTGGACACGACAGTTCCCCGCCAGGTTCGGCGGTACTGGTAGGCCCAGAAGCCGATCGAGGCGCCGACACGGGCCAGCGGTCCAGGAACGTAGCGGGACGGCGGCACGCTGGTCACGTCGGTGCTCACTGCGACGACTCCGCAGCGGCGCGTGGCTCGACATTCACTAGTCGACCAGCGTCCGGCCGGTCAGGCGCAGGAAGACGTCCTCCAGCGTGCTACGCCGCACCAGAGTCGACGCCGGCCGCAAGCCGCGGTCGTACACCGCCGCGGCGGTGCCGTCGCCGTCGTCGGTGTAGAGCAGCAGCCGGTCGGGAAGCACCTCGACGCGGTTGACGAGACCGTGCACCTTGTCGGCGTAGACGTTGTTGTCCGCGTCCGGGCCGAACCTCAGCTCGAGGACCTCCCGGGTGCTGTAGGTCGCGATCAGCTCGCGCGGGCTCCCTTCGGCCGCGAAGCGGCCCTTGTCCATCACCACGAGCCGGTCGCACAATTGCTCTGCCTCGTCCATGTAGTGCGTGGTCAGCACCAGGGTGACGCCGCGTTGTTTCAGCCGGAACAGCCGGTCCCAGAGCGAGTGCCGGGCCTGCGGGTCCAGGCCCGTTGTCGGCTCGTCCAGCAGCAGCATCTCGGGGTCGTTGACCAGGGAGCGGGCGATCGTCAACCGCCGTTTCATGCCGCCGGACAGGGGCTCCACCTTGTCCTTGGCGCGGTCGCTGAGCTGAACGAAGTCGAGCAGCTCCTCCGCCTTGGCCCGGACGGCGGCGCGCGACATCCCGAAGTACCGACCGTAGATCAGCAGGTTCTCCCGAACGCTCAGTTCGGTGTCCAGCGTGTCCTGCTGCGGTACGACGCCGAGCCGGGCCCGGATGGCAGGTCCGTCGGTGCGCGGATCGAGGCCCAAGATGCGCAGGGTCCCCTCCGTGGGTGGCGAGACGCAGCCGATCATCCGCATGGTCGAGGACTTGCCGGCACCGTTCGGACCGAGGAAGCCGAACGCCTCACCACGGGCTACGTCGACGTCGATCCCATCGACCGCTGTGAAGTCTCCGAAGCGCTTGGTCAGCCGGCGAGCGTGCACCAACGGAGGACCGGACGACGCTGCAGGCACGGTTTCGACGTTAGCCACGGGCACCGGCACCTGTCGCCTCGATTCCGCAACGGGCCCTGCGGCACCGGGAGGAACCTGTCCAGGGAGGAACGGTCCTCACAAATTCGGGAAGAACAGGCCGATCTCACGCATGGCCGACTCGGTCGAGTCCGACCCGTGCACGATGTTGTTCTGGACGGCCAGGGCGTAATCGCCCCGGATGCTGCCGGTCGCTGCCGCCACCGGGTCGGTCGCACCCGCCAGCTGGCGGAACGCGGTCACCGCCCGGGCCCCCTCGGCAACCACAGCGACAAGCGGACCGGAGGTGATGAACTCCACTAGATCGGCGAAGAACGGTTTGCCCTCGTGCTCGGCGTAGTGTCGCTGCGCCGTCTCCCGGTCCAGCGTGCGCAGCTCCAACGCCACCAGGGTCAAGCCCTTGCCCTCGATCCGCGAGATGACCTCGCCGACGAGCCCGCGGCCGACGCCGTCGGGTTTGACCAGGATCAGGGTGCGTTCGGACACAGGCTCTCCAGGGAAAGTAGCGACGGGAGGTGTTGACACTAACCGGCGCCCGGTCGCGGCCCGTCGGAGCGGGCGCGCAGGTCGTGCTGTACCCGGATGCTGTACAGCCAGATCACCCCGAAGACGCCGCCGAGGAAAAACATCGCCGGCTCGATGAAGCCAGTCGCGATGAACGCCACCTGCGCGGCCGACCCCGCCGCGAATCCCCAGCGCCGTCGTTGCATCCCGGCCAGTACGGCGAACGCGGCCGCAAGTCCCAGCGTGACCGAAAGAGTGACGCCGGTCAGCCCGCCGCCTTGGGCCGCGGTCCGCGGGACGAGGAGCAGGGTCAGCGCCTCCAGCGCGAGCGTCGCGGCGTACACCCCGGACATCACCCGGTCGATCCGGCCCCGTTCGGCACTTGGGGGTGTGGTCACGAGGAGGCACCCAGCAGCACCCTGGCCTCCCCCGCCGTGACCACGGACCCGGTGACGAGGATCCCGCTGCCGCCGTACGCCTGCACGTCTTCCTCGGCCAGCCGTACGGCGGTGTCGAGCGCGTCGTCCAGGCGCATCTCGACAGTCACCCGATCGGCTCCGAACACGTCGACGGCGATAGCGGCCAGGTCGTCCGGGGGGAGGCAACGAGGCGAGGAGTTGGCGGTGGCGACGAGCTGGTCGACTACCGGCTCGAGGACTTCCAACATCCGCCGGACGTCCTTGTCGGCCATGCTCGCGACCACCGCAACAAGCCGCCGGAAGTCGAAGGCCTCCTGGACTGCAGCCACTGTCGCTCGCATGCCGGCCGGATTGTGTGTGGCGTCGACCAGCATGGTCGGAGCGCTGCGAACAACCTCCAGACGTCCGGGCGCGCGAACGCCGGCAAAGCCGGCACGGACCACGTCGATGTCGACCCGACCCTGTGCCCCGGCTCCGAAGAACGCCTCCACCGCGGCGAGTGCTACCGCGGCATTCTGCGACTGGTGCGCTCCATGCAGCGGGAGGAACACTTCGTCGTACGTGCCGCCGAGACCCTGCAGCGTGATCAGCTGTCCCCCGACGGCGATCCGACGCTCGACGAGACCGAACTCCATGCCTTCACGGGCCACGGTGGCGTCCACCTCGACCGCGCGCTGCAGCAGCGGATCGAGAGCCTCGGGCGGCTGCCGGGCGAGCACGGCGGTCGTGCCGGACTTGATGATCCCGGCCTTCTCCTTCGCGATGGAGCCGACGTCATCGCCCAGGTAGTTCGTGTGGTCCAGCTCGATCGGTGTGACGACGGCGATCTGGGCATCGGCGACCGACGTACTGTCCCACCGGCCGCCCATCCCGACCTCAACCACCGCGACGTCGACGGGAGCGTCGGCGAAGGCGGCGTAGCCGAGCGCGGTGAGCACCTCGAAGTAGGACAGCGCGATCGGCTGCCGGTCGTCGACCATGGGCAGGTACGGCGCTACCTCGTCGTACACCTGCGCGAACCGGGAAGCGGTGATCGGGGCGCCCTCGATGCTGATGCGCTCGGTGATAGAGGCGAGGTGCGGACTGGTGAAGCGCCCCACGCGCAGCCCGAAGCCACGCAGCAGCTGATCGATCATCCGGGCTGTCGAAGTCTTGCCGTTGGTGCCGGTCACCTGGATGACCGGATAGGCCAGCTGGGGATCACCGAGGACGTCCATCAGCGCGGTGATCCGGGTCAGCGACGGCTCCAGTCGCGTCTCCGGCCAGCGCGGACGAAGATCTGCCTCGACGCGAGCGAGCTCATCGCCGTGGTGACTCAGCCTCATTCCAGCGATGCTACGGACGCACCGGATCCCCGCCGACGCGGCAGTGGCTGATCCACAGGCCGGATCGACGCGCTCGACCGAGGTCAGCGGCTCGACAAGCGGCTCCAGGCCCTGCAGTGAGCGCGAGACGGGGAAGCCGTCCGCTCAGGCGGACTTCTCGCGGCGCTCCCGTTTCGGCAGTTCGCGGGGGACGATCGTCGGGTTGACGTGGTCGAGGACGACCTCGCCGGTGATGACCACCCGCGCCACATCCTCCCGGCTGGGCACCTCGTACATCACCGACAGGAGTACTTCTTCCATGATCGCGCGCAGGCCACGAGCGCCCGTTCCCCGCAAGATCGCCTGGTCGGCGATGGCCTCGAGGGCGTCGCCGGTGAACTCCAGCTCCACGTTGTCCAACTCGAACAGCCGCTGATACTGCCGCACCAACGCGTTCCTGGGCTCGGTCAGGATCGCGATGAGCGCCTCACGGTCGAGTTTGCTCACACTGGTGACGACGGGCACCCGCCCGACGAACTCCGGGATCATCCCGAACTTGAGCAAATCCTCGGGCAGGACCTCGGCGAACACGTCGGTAGCGTCGGCATCGGCCTTGCCGCGGATGTCCGCACCGAAGCCGATGCCCTGCTTTCCGATCCTGGCCTCCACGATGCGCTCGAGACCGGCAAAGGCACCGCCGACGATGAACAGCACATTGGTGGTGTCGATCTGAATGAACTCCTGGTGCGGATGCTTGCGTCCGCCCTGCGGCGGAACCGAGGCCGTCGTACCTTCCAGGATCTTCAGCAGCGCCTGCTGTACGCCCTCTCCGGACACGTCGCGGGTGATGGAGGGGTTCTCGCTCTTGCGGGCGATCTTGTCGACCTCGTCGATGTAGATGATCCCGGTCTCGGCCCGTTTGACGTCGTAGTCGGCAGCCTGGATGAGCTTGAGCAGGATGTTCTCCACGTCCTCACCGACGTAGCCGGCTTCGGTGAGCGCAGTCGCGTCGGCGATGGCGAACGGGACGTTGAGCAACTTGGCGAGGGTCTGGGCGAGGTGGGTCTTGCCACAGCCCGTCGGGCCGATGAGCAAGATGTTGGACTTGGCCAACTCCACGTAATCAGCCGCGGAGCCGCGCGGCCCTTCACTGCCCGCCTGCACCCGCTTGTAATGGTTGTAGACGGCGACGGCGAGGGTCTTCTTCGCCGACTCCTGACCGATGACGTACTGCTCGAGGAAGTCGAAGATCTCAGTGGGCTTGGGCAGTTCGTCGAATTTGAGGTCGGAGGTGTCGGACAGCTCCTCCTCGATGATCTCGTTGCACAGGTCGATGCACTCGTCGCAGATGTAGACGCCGGGGCCCGCGATGAGCTTCTTGACCTGCTTCTGCGACTTGCCGCAGAAGGAGCACTTGAGCAGATCACCGCCGTCGCCGATACGTGCCACCTACGACCCTCTTCCCAGGGCGCCGGGTGACCGCCCGGCGCTGCTCCCATCCAGGCACCGGGGACACCCGGTGCGTTCGGACGACGTTACCGGCTCAGGGCCGGGTTGCGCCCTTATTGCCCGCCGTGTGTTGACCGGCGCCCGGCGAGTTATGCGGGCACTGCGTTGAGCTTGCGGCTTTCAATGACGTTGTCCACCAGACCGTAGGCCTTGGCTTCCTCGGCCCCGAAGATCTTGTCCCGCTCGATGTCCGTGCGGATGGTCTCCTCGGACTGCCCGGTGTGCCGGGCCAGGATCTTCTCCATCTGGTAACGCACCCGCTGGATCTCGTCCGCCTGGATCTCGAGGTCCGACAGCGAACCGCTGCCCTCTCCGGAAGGCTGGTGGATGAGGATGCGTGAGTACGGCAGCGCCATCCGCTTGCCCGGCGTACCAGCGGCGAGAATGACTGCCGCCGCCGAGGCGGCCTGACCCATGACCACGGTCTGGATGTCCGGCCGGACGAACATCATCGTGTCGTAGATGGCGGTGAGTGCCGTGAACGAGCCACCGGGTGAGTTGATGTACATGATGATGTCCCGGTCGGGATCGGTGGACTCCAAACAGATCAGCTGGGCCATGACGTCGTTGGCCGAGGCATCGTCGACCTGGACGCCCAGGAAAATGATCCGCTCCTCGAAGAGCTTGTTGTACGGGTTCGATTCCTTCATGCCGTAGCTGGTGCGCTCGACGAAGGACGGCAGCACGTAACGGCTGTCTGGGCTGTAGAGCTTGCTCACGTCGTGTCCTTTTCCCAGGATGTGTTCGGCCGCGCGGTCAGCGGGTCTTGGCGGCGGGGTTGTCGTCCTTGTCAGGCACCTGCCGAGCCCGGGCGACCACATGGTCGACGAAGCCGTACTCCAGCGCCTGCTGCGCGGTGAACCAGCGGTCGCGGTCGGAGTCCTTCGTGATCTGCTCCACCGACTTGCCGGTGTGCTCGGCGGTGAGCTGCGCCATCTCCAGCTTGCTCTGCCGGAACAGGTCGGCCTGAATGGCGATATCCGACGCCGTACCACCGACGCCGGCCGAGCCCTGGTGCATCATGATCCGCGCGTGCGGCAGTGCATAGCGCTTTCCCTTGGTCCCGGCGGACAGCAGGAACTGCCCCATCGAGGCAGCCAGGCCCATCGCGTAGGTGGCCACGTCGCACTCGATGAACTGCATCGTGTCGAAGATCGCCATCCCGGCGGTCACCGAGCCGCCGGGTGAGTTGATGTAGAGGTTGATGTCGCGGCTGGGATCCTCCGCCGCAAGCAGCAGCATCTGCGCGCAGAGCTGGTTGGCGATCTCGTCACCGACCTGCGAGCCGAGGAAGACGATCCGCTCGCGCAGCAGGCGTTCGTAGACGGAGTCGCCAAGATTCATTCCGGCGACGGCGGCCCGCATCTGCGGCGCCGAGCGGTTAGTCACCGCCGGCGGGCCGTCAGTCACGGGCTGGACGCCGGCGGTACCCGGCTGGATCAGCTGGTTCACCGGCTGGAGGAACGAACTCGGGGTGCTCACAACACCTGCCTTCACGCTATGGGATCGCATTGCTCCGGTACTCAAAGATGACCTTGCTGCCGACACTAACCTCCGGTGCCGACAAGGAAGTCCCGCGCGAAGGGCTGTTCGCTGTCAGCGCAGGCAGCGCGGCGGGCGCTGGGATCAGCGGCCGACGTCTGTCGGAACAGCACTGGCCTCGTCCACGACTGCAACGGCCGCCGCTTCGCGGCCGTCCTCCTCGGTGCCGTCCTCGGCTGCCGCGGCCGGTACGCCGGAGCCTGCGGCTGGTCCACCGCGCACCGCCGCAAGATCCACCGGGTTACCGCTCTCGTCGGTGATCGTGGCCGCCTCGAGCAGCAGCGCCAGTGCCTTGTTGCGACGAACGTCGGACATCAGCGCCGGCAGCTGACTGCTCTGCGTCAGCTGCTGGGCGAACTGCTCGGGCGTGACTCCGAAGCGGCGGGCCTGCAGGACGATGTGCTGGGTGAGGTCCTCCTCGGAGATACCGACCTGTTCTTGATCGGCGTACGCGTCGAGGATCAGCTGGCTGGACACCGCCTTCTCGGCATTCGACCGCAGTTCGGCCTGGAACTCCTCCTCAGACTGCTCTTCGCTGACGAGGTAGCTCTCCAGCGTCAGCCCGGTCTCCTCCAGCTGATGGGTGATGTTGTGCCGGCGCCACTCCACCTCGGCGGCGACCACAGATTCCGGCAGCGGCACCTCGACGGAGGAGATCAGTGCCTCGACCAGATGGTCGCGCGCCTGCGCGCCCTGCTGGACAGCCTTGACCCGCTCCAGCCGGCTGCGGGTGTCCCCACGCAGCTCCGTCATGGTGTCGAACTCGCTGGCGGTCTGTGCGAACTCATCGTCGAGCTCCGGCAGTTCCTTGACCTTCACCGAGCGCACCGTGACGGAAACGTCCGCCGTACCCCCGGCGGCGCCTCCCGCGGGCAGTTCTGTGGGGAAGGTGCTCGACTCACCCGCCGCCATGCCGACGAGGACCTCGTCGAGCCCATCGACCAGTTGACCACTGCCCACCTCGTGCGACAGCCCGGTAGCGCTGCCGTCCTCGACCGGCTCGCCGTCGACGGTCGCCTCCAGATCGATGCTGACGTAGTCGCCGGTCTCGGCCGGCCGGTCGACGCCGGTGAGGGTGGCGAAGCGCTCGCGCAGGGCGGAAACCTGCTCATCGATCTCCTCGTCGGACACGGCCACGTCCTCGACGGTGACCGCCAGCGAACTCATCGCCGGCAACTCCATGTCCGGTCGGACGTCCACCTCGGCGGTGAACGCGACCACGTCGCCGTCGTCAATCTTCGTGACCTCGATCTCGGGTCGCCCGAGCACGCGTACGGCGTTCTCCCGGATCGCCTCGTCGTACGCCTTGGGAACAGCGTCGTTGATTACCTCCTCCAGGATCACCGGCCGGCCTATCCGCTGTTCGAGGACACGCCCCGGCACCTTGCCGGGGCGAAAGCCCGGTACCCGGACCTGCGCTCCGATCTTCTTGTACGCCGCGTCGAAACTCGGTTTCAGCTCATTGAAGGGCACCTCGACGGCGAGCCGCACCCTCGTGGGGCTCAGGGTCTCGACAGTGCTCTTCACAGCTGGCTCTCCTCAAGAACGTGGGTTCCGGTGTCGTTGGTCGGGGTGGCGGGATTTGAACCCACGGCCCCCCGCTCCCAAAGCGGGTGCGCTACCAAGCTGCGCCACACCCCGTGGCAGCCTGAGTCTAGTGCGCCTGGAGCGGCTACCCTGACCCGTGCGCCCCACGGGGCGACCATGCGGGTGTAGCTCAATGGTAGAGCCCCAGTCTTCCAAACTGGCTACGCGAGTTCGATTCTCGTCACCCGCTCTGCAGGTCATCCTCGTACGACGAGTCATCCCAGTACGACGACGATCGGCGGACCTGCCCACCGCCATCGCGCTTGGCCTCATACATCGCCTGATCAGCGCCGTGCAGCACGGCTGAGCCGGCTTGGGAGGCCGGCCCACATGCGACGCCGACGCTCACCGACGACGTGTCGCCGATCGCCGCTGTTACCGAATCCACGACGCGCTGCGCGAGGACGTCGCCTGCCTCGGCCGGCATGTCGGCGCAGACGACGAACTCGTCGCCTCCTACCCGCGCGACCAGGTCGTCGCGCCCGGATTGGGCTCTCAGCACCGTGGCGATCGAGCGCAGGATGAGATCGCCGGCCGCGTGACCACCCACGTCGTTGACCGCCTTGAGATTGTCGACGTCGACGACGAGCACGCAGACCGAGTCCTCGTGGCGAGCGGTGCGACGCGCCACCCAGGTGTCAAAGGCGCGCCGGTTGCCCACACCGGTCAGCGCGTCGGTGTAAGCAAGTTCCTGGATGCTGTCTCGTTCCCGTCGTACGCGCTCGAATACCTGCATCGAGCGAGCCAGGTGCAGGGCCCGCAAGCGGTGGCTCGACAGCGCCTGCGCGAGGTGGTCGCCGTAGGCCAGAATCTCTGCCACCTCGTGAGGTCCGGTGTTGACGAGCAGGTCGGCCCTGGTGTGGTACGCCGCCGCGGTCAGCGTGCCGAGCGCGCCGCGCGGAAGCTCGGCGCAGGCGCGCCGCGCCGCGTCCAGCGCAGCGGATGAGTCGCCGGCCCGGAACAGCGCCCGCGCGAGGAACAGCCACGCCATGGCTGCCTCGCCGCGCTGACCGCCGACCGTCACCTGATCCAGGCCCGCTCGGATGGCGCCGATCACCGCAGCCGGGTCGCCCGTGTCGCCCTCGGCGCAAGCCGACAACAAGGCGGCCCTCGCGTGGTAGTTGATGGTGTCGTCGAAGACGGTCAACTCCGCCACCTCATCGGCGTAACGGCGGGCGGCTCGACTGTGCCCGATGGCCGCCTTGGGGTGGCCGATGCGGCGCAGTTCCAGACCCCAACCGAGGTGGAGCTCGGCCAGATTCAGCCGGGTCGTGACGGCGGTGACCCGCAGCAGCTCCGGATGCGCCGCACTGATGTCGACCGCGGCCTGCAGGTGCGGCTCGGCGAGTTCGTACAGCCGAAGATGCAGATAGCACGCGCCGACCGCGGTGTGCGCCGTGACCAGAGCGAACGGGTCACTCCACGCTTCGGGGATGTCCACCTCGGCGCGGGCCAGTTCCTGCAGGAGGACGTCTCCGTCGCCGCTGTCCGGGTTTGACTCGGCGCGCAGCGTCGCCTGTAGTACCTGGAACGCCCGTCCGACTGATGCCCATGCCTCATCGCCACCCGACTCGGCTGTCTGCAGCACCGACCGGCCCGCCTCGAGTGCCGCCTCGTGGTCGCCCGTGCAGTGCAGGGCGACACCGCGGACGTAGTGCAACGACGCGTGCCAGCTGACATCAGAGCCGTCACCCGCCGCTTGGGACCCGGCATCACCGAGCAATGTCGCCCCGGCGGTGTGGAGGGCCGCCTCAGCCGCGCCGCCCTGTGCCATGCGCAGCAGCCGGATGACATCGGCAGTTCGCTCGCGCACCCTGCTCCTCTGTAGCCATCCCGACACTGTGGGGAATCATAGGCGCCCTTCGGTAACGGCGGGGAATCTCGTTTGGACTTGTGTGCCCGCCGGAGTAGAAAGTGCCACCGTGGCCTTCTCGAATCCGCTTCTTCGCCCACCCACCGCCGAGGAGTTCCCGGCGATGTGGCGCTCCATGGTGGACACCTTCGCCGAGACCCCGCACGATTCCGACCGGGACCAGGACGCCGGCGTATTCGAACCCGAACGCAGCCTGATCGCCGTCGATGGAGAGGACATCGTCGCCACTGCGGGCATCTTCAGCCGTGAGCTGACCGTCCCCGGCGCGATCGTCCCCATGGCGGGGGTGACCTTCGTGACCGTCGCGCCGACGCATCGGCGGCGCGGTCTGCTGAGGCAGATGATGACCCGCCAGCTCACCGAGTTGCAGGAGCAGGGCGGGGAGGCGGTAGCGGCGCTGTGGGCCTCGGAGGCGTCGATCTATCAGCGCTTCGGCTATGGCAACGCCGCACCGCGCGCCATCCTGAGCGGCGCAACGCGCGACACGACCTTCCGGCCGGAGGTCGACCTGGGCACCGGCCGGGTGCGTCGCCTCGGCGAGGACAAGGTGCGCCCGCATGCCCGCGCCGTGTACGACGCACTACGTCCGGCTGCGGTCGGGTGGCTGGACCGCACCGAAACCTGGTGGGCTCGCCGGCACTATGACCCGGAGCACTGGCGTGACGGCGCCACGGAGCAGCGGTACCTGGTGCATGAGGAACGCGACGGGCAGGTGACCGGGTGGGCGTCCTACCGGATCAAGGGCGAGTTCGGACAGACCGGGCCCAACGGAATGCTGCAGATTCTCGACCTGGGTGCGACGACACCGCCGGCGTACGCCGCGCTGTGGCGGTTCCTGCTCGACCACGACCTGGTCCGCCGGTTCCGCCGCCGGATGAGCGCACCGGACGAACCGCTGCAGCACCTCCTCCTCGACCCACGCGCGCTGGAAACCGAACTCAGCGACGCACTGTGGGTGCGGCTGGTTGACGTAGGCCGGTCGCTGGCCGCCCGCCGTTACAGCACCGAGCTGGACATGGTGCTCGACATCGACGACAGCGTGTGCCCGTGGAACGCCGGCCGGTGGCGGCTGACGGCCGGCCCGGACGGGGCAGAGTGCTCGCGGACCAGGGATCCGGCCGATCTGCAGCTGACCAGCACCGAACTCGGCGCCGCCTATCTCGGGGGCCCATCGCTTGCTGCGCTGGCCCGGGCCGGTCGGCTGCGGGAGCTGACGCCGGGCGCACTGCGGCAGGCGGCGACGTCTTTCGGCTGGCACACCGCGCCGTGGTGCCCGGAAGTGTTCTGAGACCCTGGGGCGATGACAGGGACGCCGGTCGGCAATGACGAGCTCGGCTTCACTGCACAGGCGATGTTATGCGACTCGGCGGCCGCCGTGGACGGCAAGCTGTACATCCAGGGCGGCGGTTGGAACGCGATCGCCGCCGGGGTGATGCCCTTCGCCGCCCCCCGGATCGGCATGGCGCTGTTGATCGGCGTTCCGTACGGCGACACCGAACGCCGCCATCAGCTCACCGTCGGACTGGCGGACGAGGACGGTTCCCAGCTGCCACTGGGGCCGGTGACCGACACCGGCCGGGCAAGTCACCTGCAGCTGGGCTTCGAGGTCGGCCGGCCGGCCAAGCTGCCGCCGGGCGACACCCAGCTGCTGCCGTTCGCATTGAACATCGACGGATACGCGTTCGCTCGGCCCGGCGGCTACGCCTTCGTCATCGCGGTGGACCAGCAGGAGATCACCAGGCTCCGGTTCCGGATCCATCTCCGGTCGTAGCACTGTGCGGCTGGCAGACCGGGCACCAGAACAGGTTCCGCGCCAGCAACGTCTGCGTGCGCACCGGCGTGCCACAGACCAGACACGGTTCGCCGGTACGACGGTAGACGTAGACCCGACTGCGTCGTCGGTACGGCGGCCGTGTCGTCACGATCCGACCGCGGCGAACGCCGTCGCGCATCAGGGTCACCAGGTCGATCCACATCGCTGCCCACTGCTCCGGTGACACGTCCCGGCCCGGACGGTGCGGGTCAATCTTGTGCCGGAACAGCAACTCCGCGCGGTACACGTTGCCGACTCCGGCGAGCACCGACTGGTCCATGAGCAGCGCCGCGATCGGCGCTCGACTCCGGCCGATCCGGGCATACACCCGATCGGGATCGGCGTTGCGACGCAGCGGATCCGGGCCCAGCCGGTTACGAATCGCGGTGACCTCCGGCCGAGTCAGCACCTCGCAGGCCGTCGCACCACGCAGCTCCCACCACACGTTCTCGGTCCACAGCCGCAGGCGCAGCGCCCCGCGGGCCGGTGGGAACGGCGGCGTACCGGTGCGCCATTCGCCGTACAGGCCGAGATGCACGTGCAGCCAGAGCTGACCGTCGTACTGATGGAAGAGATGTTTGCCCACCGCCTCGGCGCGAAGCAGCGTCCGCCCGTCGATAAGGGCCGCTCCGGCCGCGAAGCGGCCCTGTGGGCTGTCGGCCCGGACGGCGTACCCGCGCAGGGTGTGGTTGTGTTCCCGCGCCTGGCGGTAGATCGTGTGTCCCTCGGGCACGGCGCTCCGATCGAAAGGGCCCGCCACATGAGCGACGAGCGACGCCGGAGGCGGGTCCGTGACGTTGCCGCGACCCAAGCAGACGAAGCGGCGACCACGGCACGCGGGAGCGGGCGGGTTGCCCGTCCGCGCACCGAGGGCACCGACGCCGAGCGCGGGCTCCGCGGACTGGTGGGCGCCGGACCCACCCAGGTCGACATCCGAGCAGCCATGCGCGCCCGGGACGCCTCCCGCCCCCGCCCGGCCGACCTGGCGGCCGCCGAGACGGATCTGGTGATCATCCGCCGGCACTGGCAGCCGCCGGACTAGCCGAGGTCGGGCAGCTCCCGTGTTCGCTCATACGCATCGAGTTGGCCGATCCGGCGCTCGTGCCGCTCGCCGCCACTGAAACCGGTCTCGATAAACGTGTCCACGATGGCCATTGCCTCGGCAGCTGTGTGCATCCGGACGCCGACACTGACGACATTCGCGTCGTTGTGCTCCCGCGCGAGCCGGGCAACCTCGGTGTTCCAGGCCAGCGCAGCGCGCACGCCGGGCACCTTGTTCGCCGCGATCTGCTCCCCGTTGCCCGAACCGCCGAGGACGATACCGCGGCTACCGGGATCAGCAACCACGGCCGCGCCGGTGGCCAGGCAGTAGCCTGGGTAGTCGTCGTCCGGGTCGAAGATTTGCGGACCCACGTTGACAACGTCGTACCCGGCGGCGCTGAGCCGCTCGATCAGGTGGCGCTTTAACTCGAATCCGGCATGGTCTGAGCCCAGGTACACGCGCATCCGCGGAGTCTGTCAGGCCAGCGTCCCGCCGCGACCCTCCGCCGTCCGACGATCACCCGCCGCTGCCCGCTTCCGGCCCTTCCGCCCCTTCCGGCCCTTCCCCCGACGATCATGGAGTTACGGACACGGAGATAGGTACTTTGCGGACAATTCGGGCCGCACATCTCCATGATCGCCGGCAGGAAGGGCGGCGGGGCGGGGCGGCGGGGCGGCGGGGGGATTGGCGTGCGGTCGCTCAGACCGTGTCGAACTGCGGGCCCTCGGTCCGGGTGCGCTTGAGCTCATGGAAGTACGGCCAGCCGGCGAGCAGCCGTGCACCGTCGAACACCTTCCCGGCCTCCTCGCCCTTCGGCACCCGGCTGATCACCGGGCCGAAGTAGGCAGTGCCGTCGACATGGAGGACCGGCGTACCGACGTCGTCACCGACCGGGTCCATGCCCTCGTGGTGGCTGGCCCGCACCGCGTCGTCGTACTCGGTCGAATCTGCGGCGTCGGCCAGCTCCGGTGGGAGTCCGACCTCGATCAGAGCGGCCTCGATCATGTCCCGGCCGAGCCCCGACTCCTCGTGGTGGATCCGAGTTCCCATGGCGGTGTACAGGCCACCGAGCACCTTGTCCCCGTGCTGGTCGGCAGCTGCCATCGCTACCCGGACCGGGCCCCACGACCGGTCCATCTTCTGCTGGTAGCCCTCCGACAGGTCCCGGCCCTCGTTGAGCACGGCCAGCGACATCACATGCCACTGCAGGTCGAAATCGCGCACCCGCTCCGCCTCCAGGATCCACCGGGAGGTCAGCCAGGCCCACGGGCACAGCGGGTCGAACCAGAAGTCAACGGTCGTGCGGTCCTCGGCTGCCAAGCTCATGCGGTCTCCTCGTATCGGCGTCAACTACTCACTGGGGACAGCGTCGCCGGCCGAGCAGGCATTCCCCGTGCCGCTCCGTGGGAGACTGCGCCGATCCCCTTCACCGACGAGAGGTACACACCGCAGTGGCCGTCCCCAACCTCACCCGGACCGACGCCGAGACCCGCGCGCGACTGCTCCAGATGACGTCGTACGACGTCGTCCTGGACCTGACCGACGGAGGGGGTAAGCCCGGCGACCGGACCTTCCGATCCCGAACGACGGCCCGCTTCGCCTGCACCGAGCCCGGCGCCGACACCTTCATCGACTGCATCGCCGAGGGGTTCCGCGAGGTGACCCTGAACGGCGAGGAGGTGGACGTCTCGGCGTACACCCAGGAGTCGGGAATCGCGCTGAGCGGGCTGTCCGCCGACAACGTTCTGGTCGTCGACGCCGACTGTGTCTACACGAACACCGGGGAGGGCCTGCACCGCTTCGTGGACCCGGTCGACGGCTCGGTGTACCTGTACTCACAGTTCGAGACGGCCGATGCCAAGCGGATGTACACCTGCTTCGATCAGCCCGACCTCAAGGCGGAGTTCACGTTCACGGTCACCGCCCCGCACGACTGGGAGGTCGTCTCCAACGCACCGGAGGAATCCACGGAGGAGGGAGCTGGCGGGTCGAGGATCGTGCACTTCGCCACGACCCCGCGGATGTCGCCGTACATCACGGCGTTGGTGGCAGGGCCGTACTTCCTCGCCCGGGACAGCCACGACGGGATCGCTCTGGGCATCTACTGCCGGGCCTCACTGGCCCAGCATCTCGATGCCGATGAGCTGTTCACGATCACCAAGCAGGGCTTCGACTTCTACCACCGGGTCTTCGACTACCGGTATCCGTTCGGCAAGTACGACCAGCTCTTCGTGCCGGAGTTCAACGCCGGCGCGATGGAGAACGCCGGCTGCGTGACGTTCCTCGAGGACTACGTCTTCCGGTCCAAGGTCACGAGCTACCAGTACGAGCGGCGGGCCGAGACGATCCTGCACGAGATGGCGCACATGTGGTTCGGCGACCTCGTGACGATGAGGTGGTGGGACGACCTGTGGCTGAACGAGTCGTTCGCGACGTACATGAGCGTGCTGTGCCAGTCCGAGGCGACCCGGTTCACCAACGCGTGGACGACGTTCGCCAATGTCGAGAAGACGTGGGCGTACCGGCAGGACCAGCTGCCCTCCACGCACCCGATCGCCGCCGACATCCCCGACGTCCAGGCCGTCGAGGTGAACTTCGACGGGATCAC
Source organism: Geodermatophilaceae bacterium (assembly GCA_013695685.1). Taxonomy (GTDB): domain Bacteria; phylum Actinomycetota; class Actinomycetes; order Mycobacteriales; family Geodermatophilaceae; genus JACCTY01. The sequence continues at coordinate 24,148 of JACCZY010000050.1, forward strand.
GTACGCCAAGGGCGCCTCGGTGCTCAAGCAACTCGTCGCCTACGTCGGTCGCGACGCGTTCCTGGACGCTATGAAGACCTACTTCCGCCGGCACGAGTACGGCAACACGACTCTGGCGGACCTGCTGGCGGAGCTCGAGTCCGCGTCGGGCCGGGACCTGTCCGAGTGGTCCGCGCTGTGGCTGGAGACGGCCCAGATCAACACCCTGCGCCCGGAGTTCACAGTCGCCGACGACGGCACGTACGCCTCCTTCGAGGTGCTGCAGTCCGCGGTACCGGAACATCCGACGCTGCGGCCGCACCGGCTGGCCGTCGGGCTGTACTCGGCGGGCGAGGACGGTCTAGTCCGGACCACCAGGGTGGAAGTCGACGTCGACGGTGAACGGACTCCCGTTCCCAGCCTGGTCGGCGTCACCGCCGCAGATCTGGTGCTGGTCAACGACGACGACCTCACCTACTGCAAGCTGCGACTGGACGAGCGATCGCTGTCGACACTGACCGACCGGATCGGCGAGTTCACCGAGTCGTTGCCGCGGGCGCTGTGCTGGACCGCGGCATGGGACATGACCCGCGATGCCGAGCTGTCCGCCCGCGACTACCTACGGCTCGTGCTCTCCGGCATCGACGCGGAGAGCGATATCGGGATGGTGCAGGCGATCCTGCGGCAGGTACAGGCAGCGCTCGCGTCGTACGCCGAGGAGTCCTCGGCGGCCACCGGCTGGGCCACGTTAGCGGACAAGGCGTGGGAGTCCATGCACGCCGCCGAGCCGGGCGGTGACCACCAGCTGGCCTGGTCGCGCACCTTCGCGGCGGCCGCGCGCAGCGACAAGCACGGCGAGCTGCTCCGTGGCCTGCTCGACGGTTCGGTGGTTGTCGACGGCCTCGCAGTCGACACCGATACTCGCTGGGTACTGCTGCAGGGTCTGGTAGCCATCGGCGGTGCGGGCCAGGACGAGATCGACGCCGAGCTGCACCGCGACACGACGGCGACCGGTCAGCGCCACGCCGCAACCGCCCGGGCACTGCGTCCGGAGGCCGAGGCCAAGGACGAGGCGTGGCGTCAGGCCACCGAAGACGACGGACTGCCCAACGCGATCAACCGGGCGATCGTCGTCGGGTTCTCGCACCCGGCCCAGACCGAGCTACTGCAACCCTACGTCGACCGCTACTTCGACGTCATCGGCGAGGTGTGGGAACGGCGGTCGAGCGAGATCGCGCAGCAGGTGGTCGTCGGGCTGTTCCCGTCCGTCATCGCACAGTCCACAGTGGACGCTGCTGACGCATGGCTCGTCGACGACAGCCGCCCGTCCGCGCTGCGGCGACTGGTCAGCGAGGGCCGTGACGCGACCGCGCGGGCGCTGCGCTGCCGTGAGAAGGACGCGGCGGCCGGCTAGCGCGTGCTGGGCGTCCGTACGCCGTACCGGCGCGCCTACGGACGCCACGACGGGAGTCAGTGGTGAGCGAGTGCCGGCTTTCCGGCCTGGTCGGCAAGCATCCGCAGGCCGTTGACAATCCCGCCGACGAGATCGCCACCGGTGAGCGACGACGTCATGGACAGCGCCGCCAGTGCGCACGAGCGGTCGGGCAGCCGCTTGGCGGTCTGCTCGCCCGTGACGATCTCCAGCCGCCGCTCCCCCGGTGAGACGGCAACAAGCACGCTGTTCGCCGCCGCGCCGAGCCCCGCATGCAGGTCCTCGGCCGTACGCCGGGGCGTCGCGCCCAGCGCCCCGACGTACAGGCTGAACTGGACGCCGGTCTCGCGGCTGGAGAGGGTGAGCGCCTCGTCGAGGCGGGCGAGTTGCTTCGGCGTGAACGGTCCGGCCGGTACGGCGGAGCGGTCCTCGTCCTCACCAGGTACCACTGGCTCCCCCTCTCGCGGTACGCCGAACACCTTCGGCGGGCGCGGCGCCGCCGGTGAGCTCCGGTGCCGAGTGGGCCGGCGCCTTCGAGCTGATCGGCCGTGGCAGATACCAAACGTCCTCGTGGTTCCAGTCCCGGCCGGGGCGGTAGCGGGGGCTGCGGCCGTTGCCTCCGGCGTAGACCAGCACCGCCATCACCGCGAACCCGAGGGCGGGCAGGCCGACGTAGATCAGCAGGGTCTGGACCACGGTCACGGGAGAACGGTAGCGAATGTCCCGAGCCGAGGCCTCACCACATACCGGGGTGTCGCTGCACCCAGGGCTGTGCGGCTTCCAGCTGTGCGGACAACGCGATCAGGGTCGCCTCGTCGGCCGGGCGGCCGACGAGCATCATCCCCAGCGGCAAGCCCTCGGCGGTCCACTGCAGCGGGATGCTGACGGCCGGCTGACCGGTCATGTTGTACAGCGCGGTGTACGCCGAGAACTGCTTCTGCCGCTCGAAGTCCGGCGCTCCGTAGCCGTCGGCGAAGAACCAGTCGACCGGCCGCGGCGGCAGCGTGCACACCGGGGCCAGCAGGACGTCGTACGCCGACAGGGACGCCACCGCCTGCCGGCAGTGCTGCTGCAACGTGATCAGCGCCGTCATCGCCTGCTGCGCGCTCGTCGCCATGCCCCGCTCGCGCAGCCACCGGGTCAGCGGCTCGAGCTCACCGACACGCGCCGGGTCGACCGGCAAGGTCGTCGCGGACAGGCTCCAGACGATCTCGAAGTG
>JACCZY010000082.1 GCA_013695685.1 Geodermatophilaceae bacterium
ATCTACGACGACGACGGCAACCTGACGACGGGTTCGTTCGTGGACTACCTGGTGCCCTCCGCTTCGGACCTGCCGCACTTCGACACCGACCGCACGGTCAGCCCTTCGACCACGAACCCGCTGGGCGTCAAGGGTGTCGGCGAGGCCGGGACCATCGCCTCGACACCGGCCGTGGTGAACTCCGTCGTCAACGCGCTCCGTCACCTCGGCGTGACCGACGTACTCATGCCGATGACGCCGGAGCGGGTCTGGCGGGCCGTACGCGACGGCTCGTCCGGCGGCGACCGGGCCGCCGAAGGGTCTATCGCGTACTCAGCCACCGCCGACACCCAGGAGAGTGCGCTGTGATCCCCTCCGCGTTCGACTACGTCCGTCCGTCCACTGTGGACGAGGCATTGCAGGCGTTGGCCGGCGGCGAGGACGTCAAGCTTCTCGCCGGTGGCCAGTCGTTCATCCCGGTCATGCGGCTGCGGTTGGCGGCGCCGTCGACGGTCGTCGATCTCGCCCGGGTCGAGGAGTTGCGCGGTGTGCGTGAGGACGGCGACGCCATCGTGATCGGCGCGATGACGACGCATGACGAGGTGCTGAAGGACCCATTGGTCCGCCAGCACGCCAACCTCATCGCGCAGGCCACCGCGACCGTCGCCGACCGGCAGGTCCGCCACCGCGGGACGTTCGGCGGCGCGCTGGCGCACGCCGATCCGGCCGGTGATCTACCGGCGGTGGCGCTGGCGCTGGACGCGGAAATGGTCATCGCCGGCTCGAGTGGGCGCCGTACCGTCTCGGCCCAGGACTTCTTCGTCGACTACCTCACCACTGCGGTGGCCGAGGACGAGTTGCTCGTGGAGATCCGCGTCCCCAAGCTGTCCGGCGAGTGGGGCACGCACTACGAGAAATTCAACCGGGTCGCGCAGGCCTGGTCGATCGTGGGTGTGGCGGCGGCGGTACGCCGGGAGAACGGCAACGTCGCCGAGGCCAGGATCGGCCTGACGAACATGTCCTCGGTCCCGGTACGCGCCTCGGGTGTCGAGTCCGCGCTGGTCGGTGGTGCGGCCAATACGGAGGCGGTCGCTGCGGCTTCCGCGCACGCGGGTGAGGGGACCAACCCGACGAGCGATCTGAATGCCCAGGCCGACTACCGTAGCCACCTGGCACAGGTGCTCACGAAGCGAGCTGTGCTCACCGCAGCCGGCGTCGGCTAACCCGCAACTGCAAAGTTGTCAGTGGATGCGCGTCACCGGTGACGCGCATCCACTGACAAACGAGCGTTCGAGAGGATCCGTTCATGAAGCTGGAGCACTCCTTCACCGTCCCGGTCAGCGTCGAGCAGGCGTGGGAGGTTCTCCTGGACATCGAGCGAGTTGCCCCGTGCATGCCCGGCGCGGTGCTGGACTCCGTCGACGGCGACAGCTTCACCGGCCGGGTGAAGATCAAGCTCGGACCGGTGAACCTCACCTACAAGGGTGCCGCGTCGTTCATTGAGAAGGACGCAGCCGCTCGCCGCGTCGTCCTCGACGCCAACGGCAAGGACGCCCGCGGCAACGGCACCGCGGCGGCCAAGGTGACCGCGACGCTGGTCGGCCAGGGCGACTCGACGCAGGTCAACGTGGTCACCGACCTGAACATCACCGGGAAGCCGGCGCAGTTCGGCCGCGGTGTCATGGTCGACGTGGGCAACAAGCTGATCGGGCAGTTCGCCAGCTGTCTGGAGACCAAGATCGGTGCCGGATCGGACTCGGCATCGGCTGCCGCCGTGGACAAGGGGTCCGGATCAGGCGCAAGCACCGACGCAAGCACGGGCGCAAGCACCGACGCGGCAGCACAGGAGGAGGTGCCCGTGGAGGACAGCGGAGCGGCGCAGCCGGAATCCGCACCGCCGGCAGCCGCTTCCGCCCCGGTGGCCGCTTCGGCACCGACGACCGCTTCGGCCCCGACCGCCACCCCGGCAACCACTCCCGCCCCGGCACCCGCCGCCGCACCGACAACCGCTCCCCCCCGCAAGCCGGCGACCGAACCGGAGCCGATCGACCTGCTCGAACTGGCAGGCGGCTCGCTAATGACCCGGGCCGCACCCGTTGCCGGGGGCGTCGCCGTACTGCTGTTGCTCTTCTATTTTCTCCGCCGCCGCCGCTGACCAGCCGCGATCAGGGCAATTTCGCGCGACATTCGAGGCGGATCGGGGTCCCAACTGACCCGAAAGGGCACTCCGATCGCGCTATACCCGCGCAGACGGCGCCGACCCAGCGGATCGGCTGCCGGGATTGATCGGCGGCTCCTGAACGTTGACCCTTGCAGCAGGGTGCGCGCTTCGCGCGGGCCCGCCGTGGGAAGGACACAGCAATGCTCGACCCGGAGCATCTCTACGCGTTGGATCCCGAGCTGCCCGAACTCGTCAAACCCGTTCTCGTGCACGCGCTGCCCGGGTTCGTCGACGCCGGCGGCGCCGGCCGGTTGCTCGGACGGCAGTTGCTGGACACGCTGCCACACCGGAAGCTTGTCGCGTTCGACGTCGACCAGCTGGTCGATCACCGCTCCCACCGCCCCGTGATGACGTTCGTCGAGGACCACTGGGACAGCTACACGCCGCACTCGCTGGCCCTGCATCTGGTGCACGATGAGGTGAGCGAGCCCTTCCTCTTCCTCACCGGACCCGAGCCGGATTACCAGTGGGAGCGGTTCACCGCCGCCGTCCGGGGCCTGATCGAGCGGTTCGACGTACGGCTCACCGTCGGCATCAACTCCATCCCGATGGCCGTCCCGCACACCCGCCCCACCGGGTTGACCGCGCACGCCACCCGCCCGGAACTCATCGCCGGGTACGAGCCATGGCTGGCAACCGTTCAGGTCCCGGGCAGCGTCGGTGCGCTGCTGGAGTTCCGGCTGGGCGAGGCCGGTCAGGATGCGATGGGCTTCGCCGTACACGTGCCGCACTATCTGGCGCAGGCGGAGTACCCGGATGCCGCCGACACGTTGCTCGACGCGATTGCTCGCGCCACCGGGCTCGTCCTGCCGCGGGCGGAGCTGCGCAGCGCCGCCGAGGAAACCAGGGGGAAGATCGACGAGCAGGTCGGGCGCTCCGAGGAGGTCGCTGCCGTCGTACGCGCGCTCGAGCAGCAGTACGACGCCTTCGCCGGTTCCCGCGGCAGGGCGCCCCTGATGACCGTCGACCGCGAGTCCCTGCCGACCGCCGACGAGTTGGGCGCTGAGCTGGAGCGCTTCCTGGCCGAGCAGAATCGCA
>JACCZY010000111.1 GCA_013695685.1 Geodermatophilaceae bacterium
AGCGTGCTGTTCAACCTGATGGGCCTGCCACCTGGGACGGCGTCGTCGCTGGCCAGCCGCAACCTGCTCCGCGCCCTGACGATGGGCGTCCCGTCCGGCCAGCGGGTGGCCAAGGCGATGAAGCTGCTTGAACTCGCCCCTGGCGAGCTGGCCGATCTCAAAGACCTCTCGCTGCATCTGCGGACGCCGCTGTGGTTCTAGGTGCTGCGCGAAGCGGACGTCATGGCAGGTGGCGAGCACCTCGGACCGGTGGGTGGCCGCATCGTCACCGAGGTGTTCGCCGGGCTGATCGAGAGCGACAGCCAGTCGTATCCACGGCAGGACCCGGACTGGACCCCGACGTACGGGAGCAACGACGAGTTCACCTTCGTCGACCTGTTCAACGCCGCGGGCGTGGTGGCGGCTATCCCCTGATCGCTGTCACCGCACTGTCCACATCGGACTGATCGGTGTAGAGGTGGAAGCTGAATCGGGTCCGGCCGGCCCGGCCGGCTGTCCGCACTCCCGCGGCCGCGAGCCGGCTGGTGGCGGCGTCGTCCAGCTGCAGCGACACGATCGCCGAGTCAGCGGCAGGCAGGCCCAGCCCCGCCCGGAAGCTGTTCGCCAGCGCGACATCATGCTGATGAATCGCCTCCACACCCAGCTCGGCTAGTAGCTCCAGCGCGGGGGCGGCACCGACGTAGGACAACCAGGCCGGCGGGGAATCCAGCCGGCGGGCGTCCTCGGCGAGCCGCAGCGGACCGCCGTACACCGATGACCAGATGTCCGATCCGGCGTACCACGACGCACCATGCGGCACGATGTCCGCCATCGCCTGCGGCTGGACGGCCATGAACGCCGCACCGCGCAGACAGCAGAGCCACTTGAACGCCGCCGCGACGACGTACTCCCAATCCGGTGCCCGCAGCGGCAGCCAACCGGCGGCCTGGGTCGCGTCCAGCAGCACGCGCGCACCGAACATGTCGGCCGCCGCGCGCACCGCAGCGAAGTCGACGACTGCCCCGTTCGACGACTGCACGGCGCTGACCGCGATCAGGCTCGTCGTCGGCCCGACCTCCCCGGCCAGCTGCGCCAACGGGACCGCGCGCACGGTCACGCCACGGGCCTCCTGGGCGAGGAACGGGAACAGCAGCGAGGTGAAATCCCCCTCTGCGGTCAGCACTTCGGCGTCGGAGGGAAGCGAGGCAGCGATTAGGCCGATCAGCCCCGAGGCGGTGGCACCGATGGCAACGGTTTCCGGCGGCGCCCCGACCAGCTGGGCGAAGGCGACGCGAGAGCGGGTGACCAACGGGTCGTACGCCTCAGGTTCGGCGCAGCCCTGCCGCCAGTCCGCCAGCGCCTCGGTCATGGCATCGACGGCTGGGCGAGGCGGGACCCCGATGCTCGCGGTGTTCAGATGGCCGGGCGCCGGGTCGAAGAGGCTACGGGCCGCGGCGAGTGCGGTCATCGTCGAGTCAGCGAATTCGGCAGCAGGTCGCCGTCGGCGATGGTGCGCGCTAGCGGCCGGGTGAGCTCCAGCAGGCGAGCGGCCCGGTCGACGCCGAATCGCCGCCACGCAGGCTCAGTGGCGTGCGCGGTTCGCTGCTCGATGTGCTCGCGCCGACGCTGGCCGACGTCGGTCACGGTGCCGTCGGCCGCGAGGATGCCGCGCTCACGCAGCCGCTGCTCCCCGGCGGCCCACTCCTCCTCCGACCACCCGCGGGTCTGCCGGAAGAACGCGGTCCGACCGGAGGCGATGCCATCGGTGATGAGGGACTCGACGGGGTCGAGCCCGGACAGCAGCAGGGCGGCCATGTGCGCGTCCCCGCGGTGCTCGCGGACCAGGGTCGCCGCGTGCCACAGCGCCAACAGTGGCTCGTCGGGCCAGGGCAGCGCGGCATGCGCGGCGCACAGCGCGCGGCCGTGCGGTTCGAACCCCTCGCACAGCTCCCGGGCCAGCTCGACCGCCTCGGTGACGTCCGGGTCGCCGAGCGCGCGGTGCAGCGCCTGGCCGACGCCGTGGCGTCGCGCCTGCTGCACCTGCTCCGGACTGGCCAGCTCCCAGCAGCCGCGCATGACATGGCGCACCAGGTCGGGGGAGAACACGTAGAACGTCGCGATGGTGACCTCGGGTGACACCGCACCCATCGCCGCCGAGCGGGACACGAAGTAGCCCGCCCGCGGCCGGATGCCGAGTTCGGCATACGCCGCTGTGGTCTCCGGCACGAAGTAGACCGGAACGTGGATGGTGTCCAGCGTCCGCCAGCAACGATGACCCAGTGTCGACAGAGCCTCGCTCGACGTCTCGACCATGACCAGACTCTAAACGCCTGCCCGTTCGGCACTGGGCGGGCACCGGGCACCGGGCGGCACGGGGGCGGCACCGGCCAGGCACGGGCCGGGCACCGGGTGTCAGGATGGGCAGATGTCGGCTGTGCCCATCTGGCGACCGCTGCCGCCCGAGGCTGTGCCTGAGGTCGTCGCCGAGCTGATCGAGCGACGCCGGCCCGACCATCCGCTGCGGGTGGCCATGGACGGTGCCGAGCCGTGGGAGATCGAGCTGCTGACCAGGCTCACCGGACGGTGGATCGCCGCTGCCGGGCGGCACGCGATCCGGGTCCAGAGCCGCTTCTTCCTCCGCCCCCGCTCGCTGCGGTACGAGCACGGACGGACCGACCCGGACTCCTACTACGACTGGCTCGACGCCGACGGCCTGCGCCGGGAGGTGCTCGACCCACTCGGGCCGGGTGGCACCAGCCGTTTCCTGCCCAGCCTCTGGGATCCCGCCGCCGACCGCGCCACCCGGGCCGAGTACGCGGTGGCGCCGCCCGACGCGGTGGTGCTGGTGGACGGGCCGCTGCTGCTCGGCCGGGATCTGCCCTTCGACCTGACCGTGCACGTCAGCGTCGGAGCCGCCGCGCTGGCCCGGCGAACGCCGCAGGACGAGCACTGGACCCTGCCGGCCTTCGGCCGCTACGTCG
>JACCZY010000145.1 GCA_013695685.1 Geodermatophilaceae bacterium
TGGGGTTTGGCCGGTCCTGACCGGCCAAACCCCATGATCATCGCCGCCTCATGAGGTCGCAGAAGTCATCGAAGAGGTACTCCGCGTCGTGCGGGCCGGCCGCCGCTTCGGGGTGGTACTGGACGCCGAAGGCCGGCAGGTCGCGGCAAGCCAAGCCCTCCACCACGCCGTCGTTCAGGCAGACGTGGCTGACCTCCGCGAGGCCGTAGGGCGTCGCGAACGGCCCGTCGAGCGGCGCGTCCACCGCGAAACCGTGATTGTGCGCGGTGACGGCGACCTTTCCGGTGGCGCGGTCTTGCACCGGCTGGTTGACGCCGCGGTGACCGTAACCGAGCTTGTACGTGCCCAGACCCAGCGCCCGGCCGAGGATCTGGTTGCCGAAGCAGATGCCGAACACCGGCACGCCGGCGTCCATGACCGCGCGCATCGCCTCGACGGCGTAGTCGCAGGCGGCCGGATCACCGGGGCCGTTCGAGAAGAACACGCCGTCGGGGCCGCGGTCGAGCAGCTCCGCGCCGGTCGTGGACGCCGGCAGCACGTGCACCTCGACCCCGCGCTCGGCCATCCGGCGCGGCGTCATCGACTTGATCCCGAGGTCGAGCGCGGCAACGGTGTAGCGCCGCTCCCCCACCGCCGGAACGACGTACGGTGTCGCCGTGGACACGTCCCGGGCCAGGTCCGCACCCGCCATGGCAGGCGCCGCCAGTACCCTGGTGAGCACCGAGTCGGCATCGGTGTCCACAGTGGACACCCCGACTCGCATGGCGCCGCGCGCCCGCAAATGCCGGGTGAGGGCGCGAGTGTCGATGCCGGTGATCCCCACCACATCCTGTCTAGACAGCTCCACCTCCAACCGCCGCTGCGAGCGCCAGGACGACGGGTTTCTATCGGGCTCGCGCAGGACGAAGCCCGCCACCCAGATCCGGTCGGATTCAGCATCTTCGTCGTTGACGCCGGTGTTGCCGATGTGCGGCGCGGTCATCACGACCACTTGCCGGTGATAGCTCGGGTCGGTCAGCGTCTCCTGGTAACCGGTCATGGCGGTGGTGAAGACCGCCTCACCGACGACCTCGCCCACGGCGCCGTACCCCTCGCCACGAAGCGTCCGGCCGTCCTCGAGGACGAGAACAGCGGGAGGCCTGCTCACGCCTGAGCTTTCCCGTCGAGAACGGTGGGGCGCCCGCGAAGGAACGTCGCCACCACCCGGCCGGGCAGCTCCATCCCGGCGTACGGCGTGTTGCGGCTACGGGAGGCCAGCCCGGCCGGATCGACGATCGCGCGGTCGGCCGGGTCGATGAGGACCACGTTTGCTGGAGTGCCGGCTAGCAACTCCCCGCCGTGCCCGTCGCGGACCAGCCCACCGATCCGGGCCGGGCGGGTCGAGCAGCGGTCGGCGACCGCCCGCCAGTCCAGCAGCCCGGTCTCGACCATCGTCGCGATCACGACCGACAGTGCCTGCTGCAGGCCGAGCATGCCGGGGCGGGCCGCCCCCCACTCGCATTCCTTGTCCTCGACGGAGTGCGGGGCGTGGTCGGTCGCCACCGCGTCAATCGTGCCGTCCGCGAGACCGTCCCGCAGGGCCCGTACGTCGGAGGCGGTGCGCAGCGGCGGATTCACCTTGTAGACCGGGTCGTACGTCGCGGCCAGGTCGTCGGTCAGCAGCAGGTGGTGCGGCGTGACCTCGGCGGTGACGTCGATGCCTTTGGCCTTCGCCCACCGCAGCAGCTCCACCGACCCTGCGGTGGACACGTGGCAGACGTGCAGCCTCGACCCGACGTGCCCGGCCAGCAACACGTCGCGGGCGATCACCGCCTCCTCGGCGGCGGCCGGCCAGCCCACCAGACCGAGCTGGGCCGAGCGCACGCCCTCGTGCATCTGCGCGCCGGCGGTCAGCCGCGGCTCCTCCGCGTGCTGCGCGATCACGCCACCGAACGCCTTGACGTACTCCAGCGCCCGGCGCATCAGCGCCGGATCGGTCACGCAGAACCCGTCGTCGGAGAAGACCCGGACCCGGGCGGCGGAGTCGGCCATCGCGCCGAGTTCGGCCAGCCGCGTGCCCCCCAATCCGACGGTGACCGCCCCCACGGGCGCCACGTCGACGAGGCAGCTGTCCTGCCCCAGCCGCCAGACCTGCTCCACAACGCCGGCAGTGTCGGCTACGGGGTCGGTGTTGGCCATCGCGTGCACACCAGTGAAGCCGCCCAGAGCCGCCGCCCGGGCGCCGGTCTGCACTGTCTCGGCATCCTCGCGGCCGGGCTCGCGCAGGTGCGTGTGCAGGTCCACCAGTCCAGGCAGCGCGACGAGGCCGTCGCCGTCGATCCGTTCCGCTCCGGGCGCCGTCACATCTCGGCCGACCTCGACGATGACGCCGTCGCGAATCAGCAGGTCGACCGCTGCCTCGCCGTACGGCCGGACACCGGTGATGAGCCATGCGCTCACGAGGACACCTCCGAGCCACCGAGCAGGAGGTAGAGGACCGCCATGCGCACGCTCAGGCCGTTTCTGACCTGTTCGACGATCGTGGAGCGGACCGAGTCGGCGACCTCGGCGGCGATCTCCATCCCGCGGTTCATCGGACCGGGATGCATGACGATCGCGTCGTCGGCGAGCATCGCCATCCGGGTCGCGTCCAGCCCGTACCGGCGGCTGTACTCGCGCGGGCTCGGGAAGTAGGACGCGGCCATCCGCTCGCGCTGCACCCGGAGCATCATCACGACATCGGCCTTGGGCAGCGACGCGTCCAGGTCGAAGCCGACCTCGACCGGCCAGGTCTCGACGCCGACCGGCAGCAGCGTCGGCGGCGCGACGAGAGTCACGTCCGCGCCGAGTGTGGACAGCAGCAGCACGTTGGAGCGGGCCACCCGGCTGTGCAACACGTCCCCGACGATCGTCACCCGCAGGCCCTCCAGCCGGCCGAGCCGCGAGCGCATCGTGTAGGCGTCGAGCAGCGCCTGGGTCGGGTGCTCGTGGGTGCCGTCACCGGCATTGATCACCGAACCCCGAACCCACTGCGCCAACCGGTGCGGCGCCCCGGACATGGAATGCCGGACGACCACCGCGTCCGCCCCCATCGCCTCCAGCGTCAACGCGGTGTCCTTGAGGCTCTCCCCCTTGGACACGCTGGAGCCCTTGGCGGAGAAGTTGATGACGTCCGCGGACAGCCGCTTCGCCGCCAGCTCGAAGGAGATCCGGGTCCGGGTGGAGTCCTCGAAGAACAGGTTGACCACGGTGCGCCCGCGCAGGGTGGGCAGCTTCTTGACTTCACGGCCGGCCAGGGCCGCCTCGATCTGGGCGGCGGTGTCGAGAACCAGGGTCGCCTGCTGGCGGTCCAGATCGGCCACGGACAACAGGTGCCTGCCGAATTCGTTGGTTCCCTCGCTGCGCCTGCTCACTGAGTTCCCCCCTGCAGTACGACGGCGTCCCGGCCGTCCACCTCGTCGAGCAGCACCTTGACCTGCTCGGTGAGCGCGGTAGGGATGTTCTTGCCCACGTAGTCGGCACGGATCGGCAGTTCGCGGTGACCACGGTCGACAAGCACCGCGAGTTGGACCGCGCGGGGCCGACCGAGGTCCCGCAGTGCGTCCAGCGCGGCGCGCACGGTACGGCCGCTGTAGAGCACGTCGTCGACCAGGACCACGAGTTTGCCGGCGACGCCACCCGGCGGCTCGGTGGTCTCCTCGAGCGCGCGGACGCCGCGCATCCGCAGGTCGTCGCGGTACAGCGTGGTATCGAGGACCCCGACGGGTACGTCGACGCCCTCGAAGGCGCGCATCCGAGCGGCAAGCCGGCGGGCGAGTGGCGCGCCACGGGTGGGGATGCCGACGAGGACGGTGTCGCGTGCCCCGTCGGACTTCTCCAGGATCTGGTGCGCGATCCGGTCGATAACCCGGCCGAGGTCGCCAGCGTCGAGGATGAGCCGGTTCGGTGACCGGGGAAGCGCTGGATCGGCGGCGGCAGCCGCCTCAGCGGCCGTCTCACTGGCCGTATCATTAGCCGCATTATGGACATGGCCCACCGCGGACCTCCTTGCCCGCCTCACGGGACGGTTCGTTAAAGGATGTCTGCCTCGCAGCTGCAAGGCTGGTGCGGTCGACGCTATCAGCACGGGGCTACCCGTTCGGGCGCGCCGCCTTGCGTGTCGCCCCCCGTGTCCCCTACTGTCCGTATCGACTTTGGTGTACGGTAAGTAATCGAAGCGCCCGACGGTGATCGCTGGATGGAGCAAACGGATGAGCGAGTACGCCAAGGCACTCGGAGCGCGACTGCGTGGGATCCGAAATCAGCAGGGGTTATCCCTGCAGGGTGTCGAGGAGAAGTCGAACGGGCGGTGGAAGGCGGTCGTCATCGGCTCCTACGAGCGCGGCGACCGCGCGGTCACCGTGCAGAAGCTCGCCGAACTCGCCAGCTTCTACAACATCCCGATCGCCGAGCTGCTGCCCGACGCCCGGCCGGCACGCGGCGGGGACCCGGCAACCAAGGTCGTGCTGAACCTGGAGCGACTCGGTGAGCTGCCGCCGGATCAGGTCGGACCGCTGGCCCGCTATGCAGCGACGATCCAGAGCCAGCGCGGTGACTACAACGGCCGGGTGCTGTCCATCCGCAGTGAGGACCTCAAGTCACTCGCGATCATCTACGACATCACCCCCGGCGAACTGACCGACCAGCTCATCGGGTGGGGCGTGCTGACCCCGGACGCCCGTCCGGCGATGGAGAGCATGAACGCCTGAGCCTGCTGGCGGGTCAGGCCCGCAGCGACGGGCCGAGCAGCGCGATCCGGCCGAGCAGCCCGTTGACGAAGCGCGGCGAATCCGCAGTGGACAGCGACTTGGCCAGTTCGACCGCCTCGTCGACGACCACCGCAGCCGGTACGTCCGTCCACAGCAGCTCGTAGATGGCCAGCCTCAGCAGTGCCCGGTCCACACCGGGCAGCCGCGCGAGCGACCAGCCCTCGGAGTAGGTGGCGATCAGCTCGTCGATCCGCAGGCGCTGCGCCTGCACGCCCTCGACGAGGGTGACCGTGTACTCCGGGACCGGTGGTTCGGCGGCGGCGATCCGCACAGCCGCGGTCTCCAGCGCGTCGGTTCCACGCAGGTCGGACTCGAAGAGGATGTCCAGCGCGCGTTTGCGAGCCTTCCGCCGGGCCGTCACCTACGTGTTGACGCGACCGAGGTACCGGCCGTCGCGGGTGTCGACCTTGACCTTCTCCCCGCTGCTGAGGAACAGCGGCACCTGGATCGTCGCCCCCGTCTCCAGGGTCGCCGGCTTGGTCCCGCCGGTCGAGCGGTCACCCTGGACACCGGGATCGGTGTGCCGGATCAGCAGCTCGACGCTGGTGGGCAGTTCGACATACAGCGGGATCGAGTCGTGCACCGCGACGACGGCCTCGGTGTTCTCCAGCAGGTAGTCCGCATTGCCGCCGACGGTCTCGGCCGGGACGTGGATCTGCTCGAAGGTGTCCCCGTCCATGAACACGAAGTCGGTGCCGTCCTTGTACAGGTAGGACATCGACCGCTTGTCCACGGTGGCGGTGTCCACCTTGAGCCCGGCGTTGAACGTGCGGTCGACCACCTTGCCGGAGAGCACGTTCTTCAGGGTGGTCCGGACGAACGCGCCGCCCTTGCCGGGCTTGACGTGCTGGAACTCGATGACGGTCCAGAGCTGGCCGTCGAGGTCCAGGGTGATCCCGTTCTTCAGGTCGTTGGTGGTGGCCACGATCGGCGGTCCGCTCCTTGGTGGGCGCTACAGGACAGTGAGGTCCTTGCTGGTCTGGGTGAGCAGCTCCGGACCGTCGGCGCGGACCACGAGGGTGTCCTCGATCCGCACTCCCCCGCGACCTTCGAGGTAGACCCCGGGTTCGACGGTGACGGTCATCCGCTCGGCAAGTGTACCGGCGCCGAGGTAGGACACCGTCGGTGCCTCGTGGATCTCCAGACCGACTCCGTGCCCGAGGCCGTGGCTGAACTCATCGCCGTACCCGGCCGCCTTGACGTGGTCGCGGGCGGCGGCGTCGACGTCCCGGACGTCGGCTCCGATCCGCAGCGCCTCGCGGCCCAGCCGCTGCGCGTCGTGTACGACGGCGTACACCTCACGCTGCCAGTCAGCCGGCTCACCCAGGACGAAGGTCCGGGTCATGTCCGAGTGGTAGCCGCCGTACCGCGCCCCGAAGTCGAACTTCACGAAGTCGCCGCGCTCCAGGATCCTCGTCGTCGGGCGATGGTGCGGTACGGCGGAGTTCGGGCCGGTGGCCACGATCGTCTCGAACGACCGCTCCTGGGCGCCGAGCTCGAGCATCAACGCGTCGAGGTCCCGGCCGACCTCGAGCTCGGTGCGCCCGAGCCTGATGCCGCCGCGCTCGATCAGGTCGGCCAGTGCGCGGTCGGCGATCGCGCAGGCCTCCCGCAGCTGGGCGACCTCGTCCTCGTCCTTGACAGCTCGCAGGCCCTCTACGGCCTGCTGCAGGCTGCTCAGGTCAGCGGCCGGCGCGGTGGCCCGCAGCTCGTCGAGCCCGTCGACGGTGACGGTGTGGGACTCGTAGCCGATCCGCGCGACCTTCTCGGTGTCGAGCCGTTCGGCCATGGCCCGTGCGCAGTTCCGCTCGATCACCCGCTCGAGGTCGGGCACCTGGGCAGCGGACTGGGTCCGGTAGCGGCCGTCGGTGCAGAACACGTCGGCGCTGCCGGCGTACACGACGAGCGCTGCGTTGGATCCGGTGAAGCCGGTCAGGTAGCGCACGCTGACCAGCCCGGTGATCAGCGCCGCGTCGACTCCCAGGTCGGCGAGCTGACCGCGCAGCCGGTCCCGGCGTACGGCGCTGTTGTCAGAAGCCGGATGGGCAGTCGGATCGGAGGTCGGTACGGAAGCCAGATCGGAAGCCATGCCCGCCAAGCTAGCGCGCGCTCCACTCGACTTTGCCTGCCGGGTGGCCGCGTGCGACGGCGATTTGTTCGGTTTGCGCGACCACCCGACAGGCAAAGTGCGGGGGTCTGGGGCCTCAGGCTGCGTCGCGAGGCGCGGGTCTACCGGGTCTCGGGCTGCGTCGCGAGCCAGCGCAGGCCCAGTGCGTAGCCCTGGACGCCGAGCCCGCAGATCACACCGGTCGCGACGGCCGAGACGTAGGAGTGGTGCCGGAACTCCTCGCGGGCGTGGATGTTGCTGATGTGCACCTCGACCAGCGGGGCGGTGAGCATCGCGCAGCCGTCCCGGAGCGTCACCGACGTGTGCGACCAGCCGGCCGGGTTGAGCAGCACGGGCCAACCGGCGTCGGCGGCCCCGTGCAGCCAGCCGAGCAGCTGCGGCTCGTCGTCGGTCTGCCGTACGTCGACCTCGACGCCCAGCTCCTCGGCGGTGCGCTGACACAACTCGACCAGCTCGGCGTACGTCGTGCTGCCGTAGATCACGTGCTCCCGGCTGCCCAGCCGGCCAAGGTTCGCCCCGTTCAACACCAGAATCCGCATTTGTCAGGCCTTTCCGAGGGTCGCGTACGCCGCCGCCAGCAGCGCCTCATCCGGATTGTCCAGTGTGGACGGTCGGGCTATGTCGTCGAGTACGACGAAACGCAGCCGGTTGCCCCGTGCCTTCTTGTCGACCCGCATCAGGGAATGCAGCTGCGGCCACGGCACAAGGTCGTAGTGGATCGGGAGGCCCACGGCCGACAGAACCGCCCGGTGGCGCTCCACCCCGTGGGTGTTCAGGCGCCCGGCCAGCCGGCTCAACTCGGCGGCGAAGACGAGACCCACGGCTACCGCGTCGCCGTGCCGCCAGCGATAGCTCTCGGCCGTTTCGATGGCGTGGGCGAGCGTGTGCCCGTAGTTGAGAATCTCCCGCAGTCCGCTCTCCCGCAGGTCGGCGCCCACCACCTCGGCCTTGACCTGGACCGAGCGGCGTACCAGCTCGGCCGTCAGTCCTCCGGGCGCGCCGGCCGCGGCGGGATCGTCCTCGATCAGTTCGAGGATCACCGGGTCGGCGATGAGGCCGCATTTCACCACCTCGGCCAGCCCAGCCACATAGTCGCGGGCGGGCAGTGTGCCGAGAGCGTTGAGATCGCAGAGCACGCCCGCCGGCGGGTGGAACGCACCGACGAGGTTCTTGCCGGCGTCGATGTTGATCCCCGTCTTGCCCCCGACTGCGGCGTCGACCATGCCGAGCAGAGTCGTCGGGAGATGCACCACCCGGACGCCACGCAGCCACGATGCGGCCACCCAGCCGGCGAGGTCGGTGACCGCGCCACCGCCGAGGCCGACGATCGCGTCGTTGCGGGTGAAGCCGATCCGCGCGAGGTTGTCCCAGCACCGCGCGGCCACTGCCGCCGTCTTGGCCGCCTCGCCGTCGGGGACGAGCAGCGGGTGGCCGCGGCCGTCCAGCACTCGGAGCACGGTCGCGGCCTGCTCAGCGAGCACGGTGGTGTGCATGATGGCGACGCGATCGGCGCCGGTCAGCAGCTCCGGCAGCTCGGGGAGCAGGCCGGTCCCGATCACGACGTCGTACGGCGTGGTGCCGGCGACGTGGACCCGCACGGGCTTAGCCGACATGTCCCGCGACCTCGTCGACTACCTCGTCGACGCCGCGCTTCTCAGTCGCCACGGTGATCGCGGCGACGGATTCATAGAGGGGCCGGCGGGCCTCGAGCAGCTGGTGCAGCTGCGCCCGGGGGTTCAGCGCCAGTACCGGCCGGTCACGGGCCAGTCCGACCCGCCTCGCGGCGTCGGCCAGCCCGACGGACAGGTACACGACGCGGTGGTCGGCCAGAAGTGCCCGGGTCGCCTCATCCAGGACGGCTCCGCCACCGACCGACAGCACACCGTCGTGATCTCGCAGGGCCGTGGCGACAGCCCGCCGTTCGAGTTCTCGGAAGTACGGCTCGCCGTCGTCCAGGAAGATGTCCGAGATCGACCTGCCAGCGGCCTCCTCGATGTCCCGGTCGGTGTCGCGGAACGGAAAGCCGAGTCGTGCGGCGACGGCAGCACCGACCGTCGTCTTGCCCGCCCCGGGTGCTCCGACGAGAACGAGGACCGGTCTCGTCATGCCCGGAGCCGACCACTCATCGGATCGTCAACGCCTCGAGGAAGCCCGCGACGTTGCGGGCGGTCTCCGCGACCGAGTCGCCGCCGAACTTCTCCAGTACGGCGTCGGCCAGCACCAGCGCCACCATCGCCTCAGCAACCACACCGGCGGCCGGGACGGCGCAGACGTCGCTCCGCTGGTTCACGGCAATCGCCGCCTCGCCGGTGGCGATGTCCACAGTGGACAGTGCGCGGGGGACCGTCGAGATCGGTTTCATGGCGGCCCGGACCCGGAGCAGCTCACCGGTGCTAGTGCCGCCCTCGATACCCCCGGCCCGGCCGGTGCGGCGGCGGATACCGTCCGGTGTGCCGTCCATCTCGTCGTGCGCCTCGGAGCCACGACGTCGGGCCGACCGGAAGCCGTCGCCCACCTCGACCCCCTTGATCGCCTGGATCCCCATCAGTGCCGCTGCGAGCCGGGAATCCAACCGGCGGTCCCAGTGCACGTGACTGCCGAGCCCGGGCGGCAGGCCGTAGACGACCACCTCGACGACCCCGCCGAGGGTGTCGCCGTCGCGCTTCGCGGCGTCAACCTCGGCGATCATCGCGGCGGCCGCCGGTTGGTCGAAGCAGCGGACCGGGCTGGCGTCCACGATCGCCAGCTCCTCCGGTTCGGGTACGGCGCCGTCCGGTGCCTCGACCGAGCCGAGGGCAACGACATGGCTCAGCACGTGGGCGCCGACCGTCTGCTCGAGGAATGCGGCAGCCACGGTTCCGAGCGCGACCCGGGCGGCGGTTTCGCGGGCGCTGGCCCGCTCCAGCACCGGTCGGGCGTCGCCGAAGCCGTACTTCTGCATGCCGACCAGGTCGGCGTGGCCGGGCCGGGGCCTGGTGAGCGGGGCGTTGCGGGCGAGGCCCGCGAGTTCGTCCGGATCGACCGGGTCGGCGGCCATCACCCGCTCCCACTTGGGCCACTCGGTGTTGCCGATCTCGATGGCTACCGGACCGCCCATCGTGAGTCCGTGCCGGACGCCGCCCACGATGCGGATCTCGTCCTGCTCGAAGCTCATCCGCGCACCGCGTCCGTAGCCGAGGCGCCGGCGGGTGAGCTGCTCCTGGATCCGGGTGGTGGTCACGGCGACGCCGGCCGGAAGCCCCTCCAGGATCGCCGTGAGCAGGGGGCCGTGGGATTCCCCCGCCGTGAGCCAGCGCACCATGGGATGGAATCCTTCCACGGGTCCGTGAGGGGCCGGGTCACCCGCCGTACGCCGTGAGCAGCCGGGGCCCGGCAACGACGGCTGCCAGCGCGCCGGCCAGCAAGGCCGGGCCGAAGGGGACCGGTGTACGCAGGGAGGCTCGGCGCAGCGCCATGAGCACGAGGGCGATGACGGTGCCGATCAGGAATCCGGCGACAACGCCCAGAATCACGAAGTCCCAGCCGAGCCAGCCGAGGTACAGGCCGAGCAGTCCACCCAGCTTCACGTCGCCGAAGCCGAACCCCTCGGGACTGATCAGCGCGAGCAGGAAGAAGGCGGCGAACACCGCCGCCGCAGCCGACAATGCGCGCGCGAATGCCGCGAAGTCACCCGTCACGGTGGCGGCGATTAGCAGGAGCGCCGCGCCGGCTGCGCAACTGGGCAGGACGACCCGGTCGGGCAGCCGGTGGTGCTCGGTGTCGATCACCGCGAGGACCACGCCCGCGGCGCCCATCAGCAGGAACGCCGGCAGCGCCGCGCTCGCCCCGATCGCGCCGGCGAGAACGGCGGACGTGGCAGCTGCCGCGATGCCGACCCCGGCGATCCGCGGTGCCCGCGCGGGTGCCCCACGGAGGATGCCTCGGCTCAGCATGCGGCCCCCGGTCGGCACCGTGCGGGTCAGTGCCGCCAGCGCCGGCCCAAGCAGCAGACCCGCCGCCGCGGCCGTCAGGACCACGGCAAGGTCCGTGGGACCGAGCGCCATACCGCGCAAACCTACGGACCGGTTCGACGGCGCCGCCGTACGGGCTCGGTTGGGCTACCCGCAGCCCAGCCATGCGGACGCGCTACCCGCAGCCCAACCCCGCCGCCTCGCAGCGCGCCTTCGCCGCCTCGAACTCAGCGGCGCTGGCGGTGAAGAAGTGGTTGCCCTCGGTGTCCTCGAGCACGTAGTAGATCCAGTTGCCCGGCGCCGGCGAGAGCGCGGCCTCCAGCGAGGCCTCGCCCGGGCTGGAGATCGGTGTCGGTGGGAGCCCGGCGTTGAGCCGGGTGTTGTACGGCGAGTCGATCTGGAAGTCCTCGGTGGTGAGGTCGGTGCCGGACTTGCCGAGGTCGTAGGCGCTGGTGGCATCGATGCCCAGCGGGATGTCCTGCTCCAGCCGGTTGTAGACGACGCGGGCGATCATCGGCCGCTCCGCGTCGATCCGGCTCTCCGACTGGATCATCGAGGCGATCACCACGACGTCGTAGGGCTGGATGCCCAGCTCCGCCGCGCGTTGCTCCAGGTTCAGCCGGCTCGCCACCGTTGTGAACTGCTCCACCAGCTGTTGCAGGATCGCCAGCGCCTCGTCCTGGGGGTCCAAGGTGTACGTCGACGGGAACAGGAAACCCTCGAGCCGCCCGCCGGCGTACGCCGGGAGGCCCAGCGACTCGACCTGGTTCGCAGCTGTCTCGAACTCGACGACGGGGATGCCGGTCGCCTCGGCCAGCGCCAGCAGGATCTGCGCCTCCGTGAAGCCCTCGGGGATCGTCACGATCCGGGTCAGCCGGGCGGCCGGATCCAGCAGCAGCTCCAGCGCCAGCGTTGCCGACATCTGCAGCCGCATCTCGTACAGACCGGGCTGGATGGTCAGCGAATCCGGATTGGCGGTGGCGGCATCACGGAAGGCTCGTTCGCTCGCGACCACGTCGGCCTCGAGCAGTGTGGTGGCGATGTCGGAGGCGGTGTCTCCCTGGTCGACCCGGATCTGCACCGATCCGCTGCCGGGGCCGGTGTAGTCGGGCACCTCGCCGACCTCGCTGAACGCTCCGAGCAGCGCCCGGCCACCGAGGAAGACACCGACCACCAGCGCGGCGATCACAAGAAAGGCGAGAACCGACGTCAACACGCCCCGGGCGCGCCGCCGACGTCGGTACCCGGCCGCGCCCGGTGGTGGGTCCCTGTCGACGAGCAGAGACAGGTCGCCGTCGTCGTCAGTCACCCCGTTGCGCACTCCCGTCCAGCCATCCCTGCAGAATGTACGCCGCGGCCGCTTGATCGATGATGATTCGTTGATCGTGTCGCCGGACGCCCTGCTCGCGCAGCGTGCGGCTCGCACTCACCGTGGACAGTCGCTCGTCGACGAGCTGTACCGGCACCGGGTCGATCCGACGGCCGAGCCGCTCGGCGTAGTCGCGGGCATCCTTGGCGGAGGCTCCCTGGTGCCCGGACAGGTGCCGGGGAAGCCCGACGATGACCTCCACGACTCCGTGCTCCAGCACCAACTCGCCCAGTTTCACCAGGTCACGCCCGGAGCGGGAGTCGCGGGCCAGGGTGACGAGCGGGCTGGCGAGGATCCCGGCCGGGTCGCTGAGGGCGACGCCGACCCGTACGGAGCCCACGTCTATCCCCAGCCGCCGCCCTGTCGTCATGAGGCTCCTTCCGCCGCCCTCGGCGGGCGGGCGGGGGCGGCGGGCGGCGGGATGGTCACGCCGACCCGGTCACCCGCTGGGCGACTGCATGCTCGGCCAGCCGCAACGCCTCGGCACTGCCTTCGACCCGGCCGCCGGCACCCTGGGCCATGTCCTCGCGGCCGCCACCGCGGCCGTCCACAGCAGGTGCGAACGCGCGTACGACCTCGGCTGCGGACAGCTTCCAGGCCCGGGCCGGCTCGTTGACGGCTACCACGAAGGAGACCCGGCCATCGCCGGAGGCCTGGTCGTCGGCTCGTCCGAGCAGGACCACGACGCCCGGCGCAGCAGGGTCCAGCCGCCCACGCACGTCCAGCGCCAGGGTGCGAAGCTCGCCGGCGGACAGCCCGTTCGGCACCTGCGCACCGACGAAGGCGACGCCGAAGACGTCCTTGGCGGCGGTGGCCAGGGCTCCGGCGCCGGCCAGCACCGCCTGCCCCTTGACCTTCTCCAGCTCCTTCTCCGCCTGCCGCAGCCGCTCGAGTACGCCGTGCACGCGCTCCGGCAGCTCCTCAGCGGGGACCTTGAAGGTCTCCGCGAGCTGGCTGACCAGGACATGCTCGCGGGCCAGGAACCGGAACGCGTCCATCCCGACCAGCGCCTCCACCCGCCGTACGCCGGCGCCGATCGAGGCTTCGGACAGCAGCTGCACCATGCCCAGCTGCCCGGAGCGGGCCGCGTGGGTACCGCCGCACAGCTCGCGGGCGTAGTCACCGACCTCGACGACCCGTACCTCGTCGCCGTACTTCTCACCGAACAGCGCCAGGGCGCCGATCCGGCGGGCCTCGGCCTGGGTGGCAACGAAGGCGCGCACCTCGAGATCGTCCAGCAGAACGGCGTTCACCTCGTCCTGGACGTCAGCGAGCACGCTCGGCGGGACCGCGGACGGGGTGGTGAAGTCGAAGCGCAGCCGGCCGGGGGCGTTCAGCGAGCCGGCCTGCGCCGCAGACTCACCGAGTGCCCCACGCATCGCCCGGTGGATCAGGTGCGTCGCGGTGTGCGCCCGGGAGATCGCCCGGCGCCGGCCGACGTCCACCTCGGCGTAACCGTCGTCGCCGCGGTGGACCTCGCCGGTGACGACACGGGCGCGGTGGACGATCACGCCGGGCAACGGAGTCTGGACGTCGATGACCTCGAGCTCGCCCCGGCCGACCCGGATGACGCCCCAGTCCGGCTGCTGGCCGCCGCCTTCGGCGTAGAACGGAGTGGCGTCGAGGATCACCTCGACCTCGTCGCCCTCGCCGGCGGCCTCCACCACGCCCTCGACGGTGAGCAGACCGGTGATCCGAGACTCCCGCGAGACCTCGACGTACCCGGTGAACTCCGACGGTCCGGACGCCGCCAGGATCGAGGTGTACGCCGAGACGTCCGCACGGCCGCTCTTGCGTGCCTGGGAGTCCGCCTTGGCCCGCGACCGCTGCTCGTTCATCAGCTGCCGGAAGCCCACCTCGTCGACCGACAGCCCCTGCTCGGCGG
The DNA here is from genome assembly GCA_013695685.1 of Geodermatophilaceae bacterium. Taxonomy (GTDB): domain Bacteria; phylum Actinomycetota; class Actinomycetes; order Mycobacteriales; family Geodermatophilaceae; genus JACCTY01. The sequence continues at coordinate 14,120 of JACCZY010000145.1, forward strand.
CCATTTCCAGGGTCAGGTCGATCGGGAAGCCGAACGTGTCGTGCAAGGCGAACGCGCGCTCCCCGGACAGCTCCGACTTGCCCGCCTGCTTGGTGTCGCGTACTGCCACGTCCAACATGGTGGTGCCCTGCCGCAGGGTGTGCCCGAACGCCTCCTCCTCGGCGTACGCGTACTGCGCGATCCGGTCGTACTCGGTCGCCAGCTCGGGGTACGACGGGGTCATCGCGTCGCGGGAGACCGGGAACAGCACCGGGAACGCCGGATCCTCGTAACCCAGCAGCCGGATCGCCCGGACCGCGCGGCGCAGGATGCGTCGTAGCACGTAGCCGCGGCCCTCGTTGGACGGGATCACCCCGTCACCGATCAGCATCAGCCCGGTCCGAACGTGGTCGGCGATCACCCGCAACCGGACATCGGCGTCATGGTCGCTGCCGTATCGCCTCGTGGTGAGCGACGCGGCCGCGTCGAGCACCGGCCGCACCTCGTCGATCTCGTACAGGTTGTCCACACCCTGCAGGAGGTAGGCGACGCGCTCCAGCCCCATGCCGGTGTCGATGTTCTTGCTGGGCAGCTCACGCAGGATCGGGAAGTCCTTGCCCTCGCCGGGTCCCCGCTCGTACTGCATGAACACGAGGTTCCAGAACTCCAGGAACCGGTCACCACCCTTGTCCTCCGCCGGCCCGCCGTCGGGGCCGAAGGCCGGGCCACGGTCGAAGAAGATCTCCGAGCAGGGGCCGGCCGGACCGGACTGGCCGGTGGACCAGTAGTTCTCCTCCATTCCTAGCCGCTGGACGCGCTCCTCGGGCAGCCCGGTGAGCCGCGGCCAGAGCCGGGCCGCCTCGTCATCGTCCTTGTAGACGGTGACCCAGATCCGGTCCGGGTCGAAGCCGAGCCCGCCGTCGGCCGGCGCTCCGGTGACCAGCTCCCAGGCGTAGGAGATGGCGCCCTCTTTGAAGTAATCACCGAAGGAGAAGTTGCCGTTCATCTGGAAGAACGTGCCGTGCCGGGTGGTCTTGCCGACCTCCTCGATGTCCAGCGTCCGCACGCACTTCTGCACGCTGACAGCGCGAGGGTAGGGCGCCGGCTCCCGGCCGGTGAGGTACGGGATGAACGGCACCATCCCGGCCACGGTGAACATCAGCGTGGGGTCGGCGGCGATCAGGCTCGCACTGGGTACGAGGGTGTGGCCTCGTGCGGTGAAGTGCTCGAGGAAGCGACGGCGGATGTCGGCTGTGCGCATCAGCGCCAGCCCGCCGAGTGCGCTGTGTCATGGCGCGCTTCGCTCGCGAGCCGGTGCACCGCTCGCTCCGCTCCTCGCTCGCTAGCGCTCGTTGCGATGCTCACTCGCTCTTGGCTCATTGGGTGAAGTCCTCCGGCTTGGCGCCGAGACGACCGTCCAGCCCCACGCCGTCGCGCAGTTCCTCCTCCCGCTCCTGCATGCCCTCGCGAACGTCGGTGGTGAACTCCCGCACTGCCGCCCCGAGATCACGGATGCCATCGGCGAGGTTTCCGGCGATGCCGGCAGGGGTGAGCTGCTGCGCCGCGCGGCTGGCCTTGCGCACGACCAGCGCGCCGACGGTCCCTCCCATCGCGAGCCAGAACAACCGACTCATTGCCGTCCCGCCTCGTGCGCTGGGTCATGGCGCGCTGCGCGCGCCACTCGCTGCCGGCTCATTGCTGGCCCGCCCTCCTCCGTCTGCCCCTCCGGGTCGTCCGGTCGCGGTGACGGCTGGTGGCGTGATCTGACCTGCGGCGGGCCTTGGTCGCCTTGCGTACGCCGTATGAGAACGCCGCGACCTTCACCACGGGGCCGCCCAGGGTGGCAGCGAACAACGACGCCAGGGCGGCGGCGTTGCTGGACATCGCCTGCGCGTTCGTGGTGATGCCCTCGACCCGTTCCAGGTTGCTGTTGACCTGGCTCACGGTCACCGCGGCACCGTCCAGGAGTGGACCGGCGCCCTCGTGTGCCTTCCGGATCGCCAGCGTCGTCTCATCCAGGGTCCGGCCGAGCTTGAGCAGCGGGACGGCCAGGAAGATCACCAGCAGGACGAACGCCCCCGCGGCGACCACTGCGGCCCACTCACCTGCGGACACTCAGCCTCACTTCCCTGGGTTGCATTCTCACGTACGACCGGCTCGGCCAGCCTCGCAAGACCCTATCCTTTGCGCCCGACCAGGATCTCGCGGATGCGTGCCAGTCGCTGCCCCAGCGATCTCTCGACGCCATGCTGCGTCGGCCGGTAGTACGTCTTCCCGTCGACGCCGTCAGGGGCATACTGCTGGGCCGCGACACCCTCGGGAACGTCGTGCGGATACACGTAGCCAGAACCGTGCTCCAGCCGGCGGGCGCCCTGGTAGCTCGCGTCACGCAGCGGCGCGGGGACCGATCCGGACAGCCCCCGGCGTACATCCTCGATCGCCTCGTTGACGGCGACGTACGACGCGTTGGACTTCGGTGCCAGGGCAAGGTGCACGACGGCCTGTGCCAGCGGGATGCGGCCCTCCGGCATTCCGATGAACGCCACCGCGTCCGCCGCGGCGACCGCCGTCAGCAGCGCGGTCGGATCCGCCATCCCGATGTCCTCGCTGGCGGCGATGACCAGGCGCCGGGCGATGAAGCGGGGATCCTCGCCCGCCTCGACCATCCTCGCCAGGTAGTGCATCGCGGCGTCGACGTCGCTGCCCCGGATGGACTTGATCAGGGCGCTGGTGACGTCGTAG
>JACCZY010000153.1 GCA_013695685.1 Geodermatophilaceae bacterium
AGGACGGCGATGATCAAGAACGGGATGACCGTCAAGACAACCTCCACCGGGAGGTTGTACGCCGTCTGCTTCGGCAGGTCCCGGTTCTTGCGCCGGTACAGGACGCATGCCCAGAAGATGAGCGCCCACACGATGACGCCGACCACGAGTGCCGCGAGGGTCGATCCGGTCCACAGCTGCCGCATGAGCGTTGCCTGCGGGGTGATCCCTTCGGGCCACCCGAAGCGGAGCACCTCCTCCGTCGAACACCCGCCGAGCACAGCCACCAACAGGCCCACGACGGCACCGACTCGCGCCGGTCGAGCAAGTCGATGCACCTGGGCCGCCCTTCCCTCAGACACCGTCGTACAGCACTCGTCGCAGACTACTGGACCGCCACCGGGGTACGCCGACCCGCCCGCGCGTTGCCGACGACGACTTGCCAGTACATCCGCGCCACCGGTGACGCGCATCCGCTGACAAGTTCGCGATACTGGGCGGACCTCCAGCGGACGGGATGTGATCGGCGGATGTGCGGCCTGCTGGGCTTCGTGAGCAAGAACGGGCGGGCCAGGGCACGCGTCGACGACATCACCGAGGTCATGCACCTGGTCCGGCACCGCGGCCCCGACGAGACCACGTCCTGGGCTGACGACGACGTCGTACTGGCCTTTCAGCGGTTGTCCATCATCGATCTTGATCTGAGCCATCAGCCGCTGGCCTATCCCGGAGCCGATGACAGTGACCGGTACCGGATCATCTTCAACGGCGAGATCTACAACTACGTCGAGTTGCGCGAGCGGCTGACCCGTGAGTTCGGCGCAAAGTTCCGTACCCGCGGTGACACCGAGGTCATCGTCGCGGCGTACCGGTATCTCGGCGAGGAGTGCGTCTCCGCGCTGCGCGGCATGTTCGCGTTTCTGATCTGGGACCAGCAGGAACGGCGCGCATTCGGCGCCCGGGATCACTTCGGGATCAAGCCGCTGTACGTCGCCACCGATGCCACCGGCACCTACCTCGGCTCGGAGAAGAAGAGCCTGCTCGCGCTGCTCGACCCCGCGCGGACCGCGGACGTCGATCCCAGGTCGCTGCAGCACTACCTGACCTTGCAGTACGTCCCGGAGCCCGCATCCATGCACACCGCCGTACGCCGGATCGAAAGCGGTACGGCGTTCCGGATCGTGGACGGGAAGCTGCATACCCACCGGTACTTCCACCCGACGTTCACCGTGAGCGGGGACGGGGATCGCAAGGCGCTGCACCGGCGGATCCAGGACGTGCTGCGCGACTCGGTGAAGGTACACATGCGCGCCGACGTGACAGTCGGTGCGTTCCTGTCCGGCGGGATCGACTCGACGGCGATCGCCGCACTGGCCAAACAAGAGAACCCCGACCTGCTCACGTTCACCGTCGGTTTCGAGCGGCCCGGTTTCTCCGAGATCGACATCGCCCGGGAGTCCGCAGCGGCGATCGGGGTCACCCACATCACCCGCGTCGTGACGCCGCAGGAGTTCATGGACGCGGTGCCGCTGATCGTGTGGTACCTCGACGACCCGGTCGCCGACCCCGCCCTCGTGCCCTTGTGGTTCATCGCCCGCGAGGCCCGCAAGCACGTCAAGGTGGTGCTGTCCGGGGAGGGTGCGGACGAGTTGTTCGGCGGTTACAACATCTACCGCGAGCCGCTGTCGCTGCGCCCGTTCGAGAAGATGCCTCGCCGGCTGAAGTCGGTGCTGGGACGCGTGTCACAGCGGCTGCCCAACGGTATGCGCGGCAAGGATCTGCTGCGCCGAGGTTCGATCCCGCTGGAGGAGCGGTACTACGGCAACGCCCGCATCTTCCGCGACGACGAGCTGGACTTCCTGCGCACTCGCTCCGCAGACGTCTCCTACCTGGACATCACCCGCTCGCTGTACCGGCAGAACGCCGGCTACGACGCGGTGACCCGGATGCAGCACATCGACCTGTTCACCTGGCTGCGCGGCGACATCCTGGTCAAGGCGGACAAGATGACGATGGCGAACTCACTCGAGTTGCGGGTGCCGTTCCTCGACAAGGAGGTCTTCGCCGTCGCCTCGACGCTGCCAATCGGCGAGCGGGTGACCCGGGAGACCACCAAGTACGCCCTGCGCCAGGCGCTGCGTGACGTCGTACCGGCACACATCTTCGACCGGCGCAAGCTCGGTTTCCCGGTCCCGATCCGGCACTGGCTGGCCGATCAGATGTACGACTGGGCGCGCGGCATCATCAGCGACAGCCAGACCGACGACCTGCTGGACCGGCAGGCGCTGCTGGCGATGCTGGACGCGCACCGGAGCGGGCCCGTGGACCTGTCCCGCAAGATCTGGACAGTCCTCATCTTCCTGCTCTGGCACGGGATCTTCGTCGAGCAGCGGATCCGACCGGCCATCCCGGAACCGGCCTACCCGATCGCGATCTGACCGGTCAGGCGTCGGGCGTCAGCCTCGCGCGGACGTCGGCGGCCGCCTCCTCGCCGTACGCCGTCGCCAGCCGGTCGACGAAGTCCGCGGGCTTGACGTCGTACTCCTGGGTTCCGACGGTCTCGATCACCATGGTGGCCAGCAGGCTTCCGATCTGCGCCGACCGCTCCAGACTCAGCTCCCAGGAGACCCCGGCGAGAAAGCCGGCCCGGAACGCGTCGCCCACCCCGGTAGGGTCGACCCGGCGGACCTCGCCGGCGATGGGGACGTGGACGGTGTCGATGGCGTTCCCGGTGATCTCGACGCCCTTCTTGCCCAGCGTGGTCACCCGGACCTGAACCCGGTCGAGGATCTCCTGGGTGCTCCAGCCGGTCTTCTGCTCCATCAGGCTGCGCTCGTAGTCGTTGGTCACGAGGTACGCCGCACCGTCGACGAGTTCGCGGATCTCCGCGCCGTCCATCCGCGCCAGCTGCTGCGACGGGTCGGCCACGAACGGGTAGCCGGCCTGCAGACATTCGCGGGTGTGCCGGATCATCGCCGCCGGATCGTTCGGGCTGATCACCACGAGGTCCAGGCCGCCGACCCGCTCGGCGATCGGCCTGAGCTCGATCTCGCGGGCCTCGGACATCGCTCCGGGGTAGAACGACGCCAGCTGGCTCATGTCGTCGTCGGTGGTGCAGATGAACCGCGCGGTGAGCGCGACGTCGCTGACGTGCACGGAACCGCAGTCCACCCCGTGGCGCTCGAGCCAGGACCGGTAGTCGCCGAAGTCGGCGCCCACGGCGCCCACGAGGATCGGCTTGAGCCCCAGTTGCGCCATTCCGAAGCTGATGTTGGCGGCGATCCCGCCACGATGCACGACGAGGTCGTCGACGAGGAAGGACAGCGACACGTGGTCGAGCTGGTCGGCGAGAAGCTGCTCGCTGAACAGACCCGGGAAGTGCATCAGGTTGTCGGTGGCGATGGAACCGGTGACGGCGATCTGCACGCTGAGTCCCTACGGCCGGGGTCGGACTGCCAACCCTACCGAGTGAACCGCCGACGCCGAGGGCGTTTGCCGAGCCAGCGGCTCAGCTTGCCGTCAGGACGAGCCGGTGCGCGGTCGGCTCAGTGGAAGGAGTCACCGCAGGCGCATGAGCCGCCGGCGTTGGGGTTGTCGATCGTGAAGCCCTGCTTCTCGATGGTGTCGACGAAGTCGATGCTGGCACCGGCGAGGTAGGGGACGCTCATCCGGTCGACCACCACACCGATACCGCCGAAGTCGTTGACGACGTCGCCGTCGAGGGAACGCTCGTCGAAGAAGAGCTGGTAACGCAGGCCGGAGCAGCCACCGGGCTGTACGGCGATCCGCAGCCGCAGGTCGTCCCGGCCCTCCTGGTCGAGCAGCGCCTTGACCTTGCTCGAGGCCTGTTCGGTCAGCAGGACGCCGGTCGGAGCCTCGGTGCTGGTAGTGGTGCTGTCCTGAACGCTCATGGAACTCCCATCGGGGCAAAGCCTGCCGTGTCCTGAGGGGTAACGCGGTCACCCGCGAACCGATTCCCATGGTACGCGGGAGTCCTACCCCCGGCTCCATTCCCGCGCCACCCGCCGCGACAGAGCGGTCAAGGTGCGGGCCGGGTCCCGCATGGCCACGGCCACCGACCCGGCGTCCTCGGCCATCGAGAAGGCCGCATCGACTCCGGCGGCGGCGTGTTCGCGCCGACCCAGCCGACCCACCGAGACCTGCCCGGCGAGCACCAGGCACGGCACCGCCCGCTCGGCGGCAGCGGCTGCCACTCCCCCCGGTACCTTGCCGCGCACTGACTGTGAGTCAAAGCTGCCCTCGCCGGTGATCACGAGGTCTGCGCGATCCAGTACGGCGTCGAACTCGACCAGCCGCATGACAGTCCGCAGCCCCGGCTCCCGGCTCGCACCGAGAGCCAGCAACGCCGCGCCGAGCCCACCGGCGGCCCCACCTCCGGGCAACGTCCCCAACCCGCCCGGCGCGCCGGGCACGTCCCGTTCGACGATCGTGGCCCAGCGAGTCAAGGCAGCATCCAGGAGCTGGACCATGCCGTCGTCGGCACCCTTCTGCGGCCCGAACACCGCCGACGCGCCGTGCGGGCCGACCAGCGGGTTGTCCACGTCGCCGGCGGCTATCAGCTGCACACCACGCAGGGCGGGCCAGCCGTCCACCCGCTCCAGCGCGACCAAGGCACCGCCGCCGTACGGGAGCACTGCGTCCTGACCGTCGAGCAGGGACAGGCCCAGCGCGGTGAGCATCCCGGCACCGGCATCGTTGGTTCCGGAACCACCCAGCCCGACAATGACGTGCCGGGCGCCGGCTTCGACGGCGGCGAGCAGCAGCTGGCCCACGCCGTACGACGTGGTTCTGAGCGGGTCCCGCTCGTTCTCAGCCAGCAGCTGCAGTCCGCAGGCCTGCGCGCTCTCGACGTACGCCGTCGTCTCCACGAGCAGGACCTGTGCGCGAACCGGGCGTCCCAAAGGATCCGAGACGCTGACGTCGAGCAGTCGACCGTCAAGGACGCCGGCCAGCGTGTCGAGGAAGCCTGGACCGCCGTCGGACAGGGGACGCTGCACCAGTTCGTCATCGGGCGCCACGTCCCGCCATCCCGATGCGATCGCCTCGGCCGCCTCCTTGGCGGTGAGGGTGCCGCCGAAGGAATCCGGGGCGATGAGGATGCGCATGTGCCGGAGTGTCGAGCGGAGGGCTGTCACAGGCAAGACCCGACATCAGAGCATCAGAGTGGCTGATGCTATGATGCCAACCGTGCGCACGACGATCACCCTCGAAGAGGACACGCTCAGGCTGGTCCGGGAGCTGATGCAGCGCGAGGAGCTCTCCTTCAAGGAAGCGGTCAACCGCGCGATCCGTCAAGGACTGAGTCCCGCGCAGCGACGACGCACATTTCAGCAGCGGACGTTCTCGATGGGCTTCAACCCGGCCATCCCCTATGACAAGGCGTTGCAGCTCGCCGACCGGCTGGAAGACCAGGAGTTGCTGCGCAAGTTCGCCGCCGGCAAGTGATCCCATGCTCCTCGTCGATGCGAACGTGCTCCTCTACGCGGTCAACGAGGACGCCCCACGCCATCAGCAGGCACGAACGTGGCTGACCGAGCAGCTGGGTGGCGGAGAACCGGTCGGCTTCGCCTGGATCGCCCTGCTGGCTTTTCTCCGGATCTCTACTCTGCCCGGGATGTCGCCGCGACCTTACCCGTCCGCGACGCCCTGGACGTCGTTACGGACTGGCTGGCCGCACCGTCCGGTACGACGGTCGTCCCGACAGCCAGGCACCCGGCCATCTTGCGCGGCTTGCTGCTCGAGGCCGGCACCGCAGGCAACCTGACCAGTGACGCCCATCTGGCCGCCCTGGCGATCGAGCACGGAGCCACCATCTGCACCTACGACCGGGACTTCGATCGCTTTCCCGGCGTTCGCTGGCGGATGCCGAAACCCTGAGTCCACCACCCACCCTGCTCCGGTGATCATGAAGATGTGTGGTCCGGTTTGGCGAGTTTGTCCCGGTCTTGATTGTCCAGATCTTCATGATCGCCACGAAGGAGCGGCGTGGCGGCGTCAGGCGGAGGTCGCGGCCACGATCTCCCGAGCCACCGCACTCGCGCCGGGGTCGGCGAGCAGGATGCTGTAGTGGTTCGCGCCGGGCACGGCGGCGACGCGGACTCGGTCGGGATCGAGGTCGATCAGGCCGATCCGGTGCTCGTCGTACAGGCCCTGCGATTCGTTCAGCAGTCCCCGGGGCGCCCAGAGGAGCGCAGCGTGCGTCGCCGGCGCCTGGATCGCATCGATCACGCGCTGGTTGAGCAGGATATCGGCGCCGTCGGTGCGAACGGCGGCCTTGGAGCACGACGAGCGCAGCTCCGGCTCCTCCCCGACCAGGTCGTACTGAACGTAGGTCTCGATGTCCTCGGACCAGGAGTCGGCGAAGGCGGGGTGCGCCTGCCAGAACTCGCGGTACTCATCCCGACTTGCAAAGGTCATCGACAGCCGCGCCATGGACGGGCCGAGAAACGCCTCGAGCATGGCGTCGACATCGGCAGCCGGAGGCACCGGCATCGACAGCCCGCCGTCGACGAGCACCAACCGCCCGAACCGCTCGGGATGATCAGCCGCCGCCGCGGTGGCGACGAAACCGCCCATCGAGTGCCCGGCGAGGGCCGCCTTGGGGAGCTCGAGCTCGTCCAGGATCGCGACCATGTCACCGGCGTGCGCCGACACGCCGAACGGCTCGGGTAGTCCGTTGCTGCGCCCGCGCCCCCGCAGGTCCGGCGCGACGAGCGTCACGGCGCCGTTGAGCGCCCGCGCGACAGCCGCCCAGGCGCGATGGTTCGCGGTGATGCCGTGGGCCGCGAGCACGACGGGGGCATCGGGCCCGCCCGACCACCTTCCGACCGTCAGGACGCCGCCGTCGACCGGAACCTCGAATACGTCGTAGCCGTTCATCGGGCTCACTGTGCCACCCGGCCGCCGTGGACGCGCCCCCTGTGTCCGCCCTACCGGGATACGCTGGCCGTCGCGCTGATCCGTGAAGAGGTAGCTGTGAACTTTCGCCGTACCAGCAAGGAAGTCGTTGCCGAGGAACCGGTGGCGGTCAACATCACCAAGGCCGACCCGCGCCGGCCGACCGGCAAGGGACGACCGACTCCCAAGCGCCGCGACGCCGATCCACGGGCCCGTGGGCCGGTCGCACCGCCGCCGACGAACCGACGGGAGGCGTACAGGCGGATCAAGCAGCAGAACGCCGACAAGCGTGCGGTGGTCCGGGAGTCCGCTCGGGCTGGTGACGACTCTGCGCTGCCCACGCGGGACCGCGGCCCGATCCGCCGACTCGTCCGGGACATCGTCGACACCCGGCGCAGCGTGGCCAGCGCGTTCCTGCCGTTCGCGGTGCTCTTCCTCGCCGGCTACTTCGTCCCCGATGCGCGGATCCAGCAGTACCTCGTGCTCATGTGGACCATCTTCTTCCTGCTGGTGGTGGCCGATTCGATCAGTCTGGGGCTGCGGATCCGCAAGCTCGTCCGGGCCCGTTTCACAGGTGAGGAGATCAAGATGCGCGGCCTGATCTTCTACGGCATCCAGCGCTCGACCATGATCCGGCGCTGGCGCTTCCCGAAGCCCGCGGTCAGCGTGAACAGCAGGCTCTGACCCTCGAAGCTGCGAAAGTCGTGAGGACGGCTAAGCTTCCTGCATGGAATTCAGACGACTTGGCCGTAGCGGCCTGACCATCTCCGAGATCGCGTACGGCAACTGGCTGACCCACGGCTCCCAAGTGGAGGAGGAGGCGGCCAACTCCTGCGTGCACGCCGCGCTGGACTGCGGCATCACGACGTTCGATACCGCGGACGTCTACGCCGGCACCAAAGCCGAGTCGGTGCTCGGACGGGCGCTGGACGGGCAGCGGCGCGAGGGCCTGGAGATCTTCACCAAGGTGTTCTGGCCGACCGGGGAGGGTCGCAACGACCGCGGGCTGTCCCGCAAACACATCATGGAGGCCTGCGAGGGCTCCCTGCGCCGGCTGCAGACGGACTACGTCGACCTCTACCAGGCCCACCGGTACGACGACACGGTG
>JACCZY010000154.1 GCA_013695685.1 Geodermatophilaceae bacterium
GTCGTGGTCGGTGCAGTCGTGGTCGGCGCAGTCGTCGTCGTCGTGGTCGTCGGCGCAGTCGTCGTCGTGGTCGGCGCCGTCGTCGTGGGCGGGGCACATTCCGGCAGGTTGAAGACGTTCGTGTCCAGGGTGACCGCACCGTTTCGGGCCAGGGCCCGTCCCTCCACCGTGGATCCGGTGAGCACGGAGATCGACGTCAACGCCATGATGGTTCCGACGAAGGTGGTGTTGGTATCCAGAGTCGCCGAGCTGCCCACCTGCCAGAACACGTTGCAGGGGTCAGCTCCGTTGATCAGGTCGACCGTGCTGTTCGGCGCCGTGATGAGGGTGGACCCCGCTTGGAAGATCCACACCGAGCTGGGATCGTTCTGCCCGTCAAGGGTGACCGTGCCGGTCACGCCCAACTCGGTGGAGTTGCTGTAGACCCCTGCGAAGAAGGTTCGCCCACCAAGTTCGGTGGCCACCGCCGTTGAGGGGCGTCCGGCCGCATCGTTGTACGCGGTCACCAGGTCGGATTTCGCCTGCGCCGCCTCAGCGTCAGCGGCGTGCACGGCGCCGTTGACGATTCCCGGTGGAAAACCGGAGATGGCAGTGCCTGGATGGACGCCAAGATCGCCGTTGAGGATCGAGGAGCCGGTGTTGGTGACGGCGCTGCCGGCGAGCACCGCGTAAGAGTTCGCCGTCCCCAAGCCCACCGAGGGCGGTTCGGACGATGCCGACGGCAGTCCTCTCAACCCACCGAGGCTCACCATGGTGAAGGCGGTTCCGACGGCCAGCACCGCAAGCAATCCACGACGCCGCTGCACGGGCGCACGCTCAACGTTCAGCCTATGTTTCACGTTTGGTAATCTCTCCAATACGGCCAGTAACCGCACTGTAGCGCGCTAACCGCTCAGGGTCTAGTTGGACCAGGAAATGCCTGGTCAGCGCGGATGGGGACGGCCTACTGACGGCTCGGGGCCACCGATCAGTCGTCGTTACCCATCGACAGGCCAGGCAGGCGCACACCGACTCGTCCGTCCTGCGTGCGCACCTGCAGGGCGGGCTGTGCGGCCGTCGCCGGGCCGTGCACGACCCGACCGTCATCCACCCGGAACGTGCTGCCGTGCCAGGGGCAGGTGATGCACTCACGCCCGCCTTCGGTGCTCAGTTCACCTTCGTGCAGCGGCCCGGAGGCGTGACTGCAGCGATCGACCAGGACATGCACCCGCGAGCCGCGTCGCAGTACGAACAGTGGCACGTCTCCGATACTGCGCTGCACCGGCTCCCCGTCCGGAAGGTCCACTAGTGGACCCAGGTCGGCCCACCCTGGTGGTGCGATCTCAGCATGGGGCACCGCGTGGCTGGGACCGGCGGTCTGCCGGTAGGCCAGGTGCCCGCCGACAGTTGCCGACGCTCCGGCGACCGCGAAGCCGGCGTACGCGAGCGCTCGACCGAGCCCATGCCTGGCCTGGCTGCGGGCGAGCAGGGACGCGCCGTACAAGCCCAGCGCCGTGACGTTGCCCATCGCGTGGGCAAGGCCGGTGCGCTGCTGTTGAGTGTCCTGCTGCGACCAGTCCGCAACCCCAGTGGCCGCCGCCGGAATCGCTCCTGCTATCCCTACACCGATCAGCAGGGTGGCCGCCGGTCGCGCCCGAGGGACTGAGTCCAGGATGGCCGCCGACGTCCACGCACCGACCGGGACCTGAACCAGAACAGGATGCAACGGATGGCCCAGCCACACGCCGTGCAGGAAATCGGTCACCCTGCGGTTGACCAGCGCCTTCTCGACCAGCGGTTTGATTTTGGCAGCCACCGCATCCAGCGGTTGCGCGTTCTCCAGTCGGTCAATCTGGTTGAAAGGCCACATAGGACCTAACTTACCCGTTCCGATCAGTCCGCAATCTCATGGTCCGGCTCACCTCCGCACCGGACAGGCCCTCCGGCATGCTGCTGCGCTCCATCAGCGCCCGGGCCCGTCATGCGGCGATCGCTCGACGCCCGGCTCGTCAGCGGCGTCTCCACTCGCCCCCGCATCGTCTTCAAGGATGTACTCCTCGCGCACCACCGGCACCGTGATCTGCTGCTCCTCGGTCACCAGATGCCGACGCAGCCGCATCCCGGACGGCGGCATTGCGGTCTGCTGGTCCGAGGAGTCCGGCGACCCCGCTGCCGTCTCATGGCTGTCCGACCCCATCGGCGATCGGGTCTCCGCCGCGGGATCGGAAGTCTCCCCACCGTGACTCAGGCCGTAGTGCTGGTAGAGCCGCTGCTCCTCCTCGACGCTGAGATGACCGGAGTCGGCATCGATGTGGGGAGCGTTCTGCACAGCGTCCTTCGCAATCGGAACGATGAGCCGCTCGCCGTCGAGCCGGGCCTGGCCGAGCGGCAGGAAGCTCTCGTTGGTCCCGAACAGACCGGTCTGCACGGTTACCCACTCGGGCTCACCACTCTGATCGTCGAGGTATACCCGGCCCACCCGACCGATCTTGTTGTCGTCCGTGTCGTACGCAGTCGCGTTGAGCAGATCATCCGAGCTTCCGCTATCCAGCATCGTGTTGCCTCCAGTCATCGTCGGGCCTTCCTCGTTGCCACCATGCTGCCGCATGCATGCGCAGGCCGCGCGGCGTTCGCCTCTCCCGCGCCTGACCCGACCCCGTGACCACCGGCAGGAATCTTT
>JACCZY010000178.1 GCA_013695685.1 Geodermatophilaceae bacterium
GCAGCCGAACCACCGCCGCAGCCCGGCCCGGTCGAGCGGGTCGTCTTCATCTCGGTGGACGGTCTGAACCCTGAGGCGATCACGCAACTGGGACCGGCCGGTGCGCCGACGTTCTACCGGCTGATGAGCGAGGGCGTGTCTACCCTGAACGCCCGCACCGTGTTCGAGGCCACCCAGACGCTGCCCAACCACACCTCGATGGTGACCGGGCGCCCGGTGAGCGTCGACGGTGGACACCGGGTCACGTTCAACGAGGACAACGGGTCCACGGTGCACGTCAGCGCCGGGGAATACTGCGCCGGCATCTTCGACATCGTGCACGATGCCGGGGGCAGTACGGCGCTGTACACCGGTAAGGCCAAGTTCGACTTCCTCGACCGCAGCTGGAACATGACGTACGGCGCTCCGGACGTGACCGGCGCCGACAACGGCACGGACAAGATCGACACGTATCTGCGCACCGATGAGACGTCGACGACCAACGCCCTCATCGACGCGCTGTCGACCAATCCGCCGATGCTCAGCATGATGCATTACCCGAGACCGGATGGGGTGGGGCACGGGCAGGGCTTCATGTCCGAGCCGTACCTCGCCCAGGTGACCGGAACCGATGCGCTGATCGGTCAGATTCTCGACACGATCGCCGCCGATGCCGAGCTGGCCGCGTCGACGGTCGTGGTCCTGACCAGTGACCACGGCGGCCTCGGGACCAGCCACGCTGAGCCGACCCTCGCGGCCAACTACACGGTGCCGTTCTTCGCGTGGGGAGCCGGCGTGGCTGCCGGGATGGACCTGTACGCGCTGAACCCCGACCGGTCCGACCCCGGCACCGGTCGCCCGGACTACACGGGGGCTCTCGGCCCGGTCCGCAACGCTGAGGCCGCCAACCTGATCGCCGAGCTGCTGGGTTTTGGAGCCATTCCGGGCAGCGCCATCAACACCGGCCAGTCGTTGGATCTCGCCCCCTAGCGGGGTAGATCGTCCATGGCGCGGTAGATCCGGCGCTCTGATACCGGCCCCGCGGTTCCGATCGGCTGGGCGAACAAACTGATCCGTAATTCCTCGATCAGCCAGCGGATCCGGCGTACGTCGGGGTCGCGCGCCGATCGGTCGGCCAGCAGCTGGTCGTACTCGGCCTGTACGGCGTGTACCCGCTGCATCGCCACAGCGTCCCGGGCGGTATTGCCCGGCAGCTTGTCCAGGCGGTGCAGGATGCCGCGCAGATAGCGCGGAAGTTCGCGCAACTGCGTCCGGCCGGTGGCTGCCACGAATCCCGGGTAGACCAGCCCGGCGAGTTGCGCCCGCAGATCCTGGATCGTGTCGGTGGACAGCGCGTTGCTGGCGGTCAGCCGCCGCTCGACCTCCCGGGCGGCGGTGAGCACCGGCTCCACCCGGGTGACGATGTCGGTGGTCAGTTCGGCCAAGCGAGCCCGGGTCTCACGCCGCAACGCGGCGAACCCGGTCTCATCGCGCGGGGGGCCACCGACGCCGTCTATCAGCTCGTCCAGTGCGCAGCGGACACAGTCGTCGAGGAGCGCTGAAACGCCGCCATGCGGGTTGAACTGCAGGCCCAGCTTCACCACGCTCGGGAGCGTCCGGACGACAGCCTTGAGCGGTGACGGCACGGTGAGTTCAAGCAGCCGTCGTACGCCGGACCACATCGCCGCGCGCTGTTCGTGAGGGGTCTGTACGACGCGGACGGCCACACTGGCACCCTCGTCGACGAGGGTCGGGTAGACCGTCGTACGCCGGCCCCCGGCGGTGATCTGCACCGACGGTGTGAGGTCACCGCCCGGCCAGTCGACCAGACCCGAGCGTTCGATGCCGACAGTCGCCGCCGACAGCTCGGCCTTGAGCCTCGGGGCCACCAGGGTTCGCAGTTCGGCGAGATCCTTGCCCTCGGCCACGGTCTGAGCGCCGTCGTCCACGATGCGGAACGTCGGCCGCAGGTGCTCGGGGATCCGATCGAGCCGCCAGGCCTCGCGGGCGACGGTGACGCCGGCGAGGCGCCGCAACTCCTGCTCCAGGTTGTCGAGCAGTGCGCCCTGGCCGAGATGGGGCACAACGGCGGCGACGTAGTCCGCGACCGGCACGAAGTTGCGCCGCACGTCCTTGCGAAGGGACCGGAGCAGGGCCGTCACGAGTTCCTCGCGCAGCCCCGGAACTGTCCAGCTGAACGCGTCCTCGGGGAGCTGGTCCGCGGCGACCAGCGGCACGTGCACTGTCACGCCATCGGCCGGAGCTCCCGGTTGGAACGCGTAGGACAGCGGCAGATGCAGGCCGTCCAATTCCCAGGCGTCCGGGTAATCGCCCTGGTCGACAGCACCGGCCGCTGCCGCGTTCATCAACAGGGCGGCGTCGAACGTCAGGCGGTTCGGGTCCGTGCGCCGGGTCTGCTTCCACCAGCTGTCGAAGTGCCGGGTCGAGACCACATCGGCGCCGACGCGCGCGTCGTACAAGTCGAAAAGGCTCTCGTCGTCGATCCGGACGTCCCGGCGGCGGGCCCTGTCCTCGAGATCGCCGATCCGCTCCAGTAATCGGCGGTTGTGCTCGAAGAACTGGTGTCGGGTGGCCCAGTCACCCTCGACCAACGCGTGCCGGATGAACAGCTCACGGGACACCGCCGGATCGATCGACCCGTAGTTGACAGCTCGGGCGACGACCAGCGGCACACCGTACAGGGTGACCTTTTCGGTGGCCATGACCGCTCCGCGCCGTGCGTCCCACCGAGGTTCGGTGTAGATCCGCACGACGAGATGCCCGGCCAGCCGCTCGACGTCCACGGGGTCGACCCGGGCGACCGTGCGCGCCCACAGCCGTGACGTCTCGACGAGTTCGGCGGCCACCACCCATCGCGGCGGTTTCCTCGCCAGCGCCGAGCCTGGGAAGATCGCGAACCGCGCGGACCGCGCGCCGAGGTAGTCGCGGGCACCCTCGCGTACGCCGACGTGGGAGAGCAGCCCCGACACTAGCGCCGCGTGAATCTCTCGCGCGTCGTCCGGGGCGCTGCTCATTCGCAGGCCGAGGGTCTTCGTCACCTGTCGCAGCTGCGTGTACAGGTCCTGCCACTCGCGCACCCGCAGGTAGTGCAGGAACTCGCCTTTGCAGAGCTTCCTGAACTGGTTGCCGGACAGCTCCTTCTGCTGGTCCGCCAGGTAACGCCATAGCGCCAGGTAGGAGAGGAAGTCCGAATCGGGGTCGGCGAATCGCGCGTGCGCTACGTCCGCCGCCTGTTGCTTGTCGGTCGGCCGCTCACGTGGGTCCACAATGGACAGTCCGGCGGCGATGACGAGGACTTCGTGCAGGCAGCCGTTACGGTCGGCCTCCACGACCATGCGGGCCAGTCGCGGGTCCACGGGCAGCTGGGCGAGTTGCCGCCCGACGGTCGTCAGCCGTTTGGCCGGGTCGCGCTGGTGCGGGTCGAGAGCGCCGAGCTCTTCGAGCAGTTGTACGCCGGCAGCGACGTTGCGCCTGTCTGGCGGGTCGAGGAACGGGAACGCGGTCAGGTCACCGATCCCGAGAGCGGTCATCTGCAGGATGACGCTGGCGAGGTTCGTGCGCAGGATCTCCGGGTCGGTGAACTCGGGCCGCTTGTCGAAGTCCGCCTCGGTGTACAGCCTGATGCAGATGCCGTCGGACGTCCGGCCGCAGCGGCCACTGCGCTGGTTGGCCGACGCCTGCGAGATC
>JACCZY010000182.1 GCA_013695685.1 Geodermatophilaceae bacterium
AGCAGTGCGCCGACGAACGCCCCCTTGATCGACCCGAGCCCACCGATCACGACCACTACCAGGGCGAGGATCAGCACCCGCTCGTCCAGCCCCGGCCCGGCACCGTAGATCGGGCCGCCCAGCACCCCCGCCACTGCGGCGAGAGCCGAGCCGACACCGAGCACCGCGAGCTTGACCCGGCGGTTGTCCACACCCAGGGCCGAGACCATCTCACGGTCGGCGACGCTGGCGCGGACCAGCGCACCCACTGTCGTGCGCTCCACCACGACGTACACGGCCAGGGCGATCACCGCACCGACTCCGATCAACGCCAGCCGGTAGGCCGGATAGGTGTTGCCCAGCACCTGAACCGACCCGTTCAACCCGGGTGGGGCCACCACGCGCAGCACGTCGTTGCCGTAGCCGATCGCGAGCAGCTCGGCGACGACGAGCGCCACACCGAGGGTCAGCAACGCCTGGTCGAGGTGGGGGCGCCGGGCCAGCGGCTGGGTCATCGTCGACAGCACCCCGCCGGCGAGCAGCCCGACGAGCGCCGCCACACCCAGCGCGGTGAGAAAGCCCGACCAGCTGGAGGTCCCGGCGAACTGAAAACCGAGATAGGCGCCGGCCAGGTACAGCGCACCGTGCGCGAGGTTCAGCACATCCATCATCCCGAACACGATGGACAGCCCCACTGCGAGGATGAACAGCAGCGACCCGATGGCGAAGCCGTTGAGGATGCTGACGAGGTTCGCGTCGAACCAGCCGAGCACCGACCAACTCCGTTCTCGCCGACCGAATCAGGGCTGGGCGAACGTGCCCAGGTCCTCGACCACCGAGTTGATCAGCCCGCCCTCGGCCTCGACCACCTCACGCAGGTAGAAGGTCTGCTCCGGGGTCTGGCCGTTGAAGCTCCACGGCCCGCGCGGGCTGTCCTCGATCTCACCGAGCGCGCCGAGCGCTTCGGAGATCGCGTCCCCGGACAGGTCGGCGGCCTCGGCCAGCGCCCGGTTCAGGACGTTGGCGGCGTCCCACGTCTGTACGGCGTAGCACGTCGGGAGTGCGTCGTACGCGCCCTGGTAGGCCTCGACGAACGCGGCGTTGGCCTCGTTGTCGAGCTCGGTCGAGTAGTGCAGTGAGGTCCGTACGCCGATCGCGGCCTCCTGCTGGCCGTTGAGCACACCGCCCTCGGTGAGGAAGCCGGAGCCGTACAGCGGGATCGAGTCCTTGAGCCCGAACGCGGCGTACTGCTGGACGAAGCTCACCGCCTCCCCGCCGGCGTAGAAGACGAAGGTGGCCGCGGCCCCGGAGGACTGGATGCCGGACAGGAACGGCTGGAAGTCCTGCGTGGTCATGAACGGCGTCAGCACCTGGCCCGCGATCGAGCCCCCGGCCGCCTCGAAGGCGGTGGTGAAGCCGGCCACCACCTCCTGGCCGGCCGCGTAGTCCGGCGCCATGACGTAGACCGGGCCGATGTCGTTCGTGGCCAGATATTCCGCGAGCGGTACGACGACCTGGGCGTTCACGAACGAGGAGCGCCAGATGTAGGGGCTGGCAGCCTCGCCGGTGATCGCGGCGGCGCCGGCGTTGGAGATGATCAGCACCTTCTGCGCCTCGGTGACCGCGTCGGCGGCGCCGAGCGCGGTGGCGGAGTTGACGATCCCGACGAGGACGTCGACCTGATCGTTCTGCAGCACGCCCTGGATCGCCGGTACGCCGGTGTCGGGCCCTTCCCCCTCGTCGGCGATCACAGTCTCGACGGTGTAACCGCCGAGCATCCCGTCGTTTAGCTCCAGGTAGAGCTCCCACGCGTTCTGCATGTCGACGCCGAGCGGTGTGTAGATGCCGGCCTGCGGGATGACCAACCCGACCTTGATCGCGCCGCCGCCGGTGCCCTCACCGCCTTCATTGCCACCGCCACCACCGCCGGTGGTCCCGCCCCCGCCGTTGTCGTCGCCTCCGCCGATGCTGCCGCCGCCACAGGCGGCGCTGCCGACCAGTGCGACCGAGCCGGCACCGATCAGGCCGAGCGCCCGCCGGCGGGACATCGGGTGGGCAGAAAGCGGGCGAGCACTCATGGCGACCTCCGGGACAGGACAGGAGCGGTGTCGCCAGAGACTACTGCCCCGACGTACCGGCGCGACTCACATCATCCTCGCGATGGTGTCGCGCCCGCGGTCCGATCCGGGCAGCGCACTCAAGCGTTCCAGGAGATCGAGCGTGCGCTGGTCCGGCTCTCCGTCGAAGTAACCGTCCAGGATCTGCTGGAACGCCTTCGTCCCAGGAGCGGCCTTCATGAAGAGCGTCATCGACGACCGCAGTTTCATGTCATCCGGATGTCCGAAGATCTGCCGCGCCGTACGTCCGCTGACTGCGGCGACGAGGCTCGAACACTCGATCAGCCGAGGTCCGAGAACGGGATGCGACACATAGGCACCGGCCTCATGCAGCGACAACACCGCGAACGTCTGCGCGATTGCACTGCGGCCTAGTCCTTCGATCTGCGGGAACATGAACCACATCCAATGCCCGACCTTTCTGCCCCGGCGAAGCTCAGCCAGCACCTGCTCGTACACCGGGTCCTGAGCATCCACGAAGCGCTGCAGCCGGTGTACATCCTCCACGTCGCGTCCCTTTCCACGGTTGTCTGGCCCTACCGGCCTATGCCTTGCTTGCCGGTGTGGCCAGACTTCAGTCCGCGTCGCGGCGGATGAGCAGCGACGCGCCTTGGCCCACACCGACGCACATCGTCGCCAACCCCGTCCGCGCGCCGGCGCGTTCCAGCCGGCCGAGCAGCGTCACCAGCAGGCGCGTGCCGCTGCACCCCAGCGGATGGCCCAGCGCGATCGCGCCGCCATCGGCGTTCACCAGATCCTCGTCCAGCCCCAGTCGCCGGATACAGGCAATCGACTGGGCGGCGAAGGCCTCGTTCAGCTCGACCGCGTCGATCTCCGCGAGCCGGGTGCCCGTGCGCGCCAGCAGCTTCTCCGTGGCCGGCACCGGACCGAGTCCCATCAGATGCGGCGCGACGCCGGCGGCCGCGGAGCCGAGGACCCGGGCCCTGGGCGTCAGTCCGTACCGCTGCACGGCCTCGGCGCTCGCGACCACGACCGCCGCTGCACCGTCGTTGAGCGAGCTGGAGTTGCCTGCCGTGACGATCCCGTCGGGGCGGAACGCCGGCTTCAGCCGTCCGAGCCGCTCCAGGTCGGTGTCAGCACGCGGCCCCTCGTCGGCTTTCACCGTCCCGGCCGGGGTGTCGACGGGGATGAGCTCGGCATCGAAGAGGCCCGCGCTGATCGCGGCCACCGCCCGCCGGTGTGAACGCAGCGCGAAGGCGTCGCAGTCGGCCCGGCTGATCCGGTCCAGACTCGCCACCTCCTCGGCCGTCTCACCCATGGAGATCGTCGCCTGGCCGCCGTCCAACTCGCGCATCCGCGGGTTGACGAACCGCCAGCCGAGCGAGGTGTCGACGAGCTCACCCGGCCGGCCCCACGCCTTGACCGGCTTGGCCAGCACCCAGGGCGCGCGCGTCATCGACTCCACGCCGCCGGCGACGACGACGTCGGCCTGCCCGGAGCCGACCATGGCCGCGGCCGTACCGACCGCCGTCAGCCCGCTGGCGCACAGCCGGTTGACCGTGAAGCCGGGCACGGAGTCGGGCAGCCCGGCGAGCAGGGCAGCCATCCGCGCCACGTTGCGGTTGTCCTCCCCGGCCTGGTTGGCCGCTCCGAGGATGACCTCGTCCACGGCATCGGTCGGTACGCCGGCACGCTCGACCACTGACCGCACGACCAGTGCCGCCAGGTCGTCCGGGCGCATGCTGCTGAGAGCGCCGCCGTACCGGCCGATCGGGGTCCTTACGCCGTCGACGACAAAGACTGCGCTCATGCGGTCACC
>JACCZY010000211.1 GCA_013695685.1 Geodermatophilaceae bacterium
CGATGTAGGTATCCACCCGCTCGTCGAAGAAGCAGACCAGGGCGGTGATCAGGGTGGAGTCCCGCAGCGGCTGTTCGTACATCCACGCGATGTCCTTGCCGCCGAAGCTCAGGTAGCTCGCCTCGCCCTTGTAGGCGCACGAGGTCCGGGTGCGGGTGGACTCCAGCAGATCCATCCGGACGTCCTGCGCCGGCAGCTGCACAAGCATGGTGCACACATGAAGAGGCGGTCGGAGGCCGGCGCCTCTTCTCCTTGCCGTGCCCTTCGCGTGCCCTAACGAAGGGCACGAAAGGGTCCCTGAGGGCTATTCAGGGGTACTAGCGGTATGATGACGAAGCGGCGAACTTGCAGGTCAGAAGGCATATGCGCTGCTAGGAGGGCTCGCATAGTGGCCTAGTGCGGCGGTCTTGAAAACCGCTAAGAGGGGTGACTCTCTTCGTGGGTTCGAATCCCACGCCCTCCGCAAACCTGTTGTCGGTACCACAACGACATGAGCGTTGGTACCATCCGGGTGTGTCAACCAACCTTCGTCTGAACGACGATGCCGTGGCCGCACTTCGTGACGCCGCACGGCGCACTGGTAGGTCTCAACAGGACCTGCTGCGAGAGGCGGTCAATAGGTTTCTCGGAATCGGGCCAAGTGACAACCCGCGGGAACGAGCAGTGACCGCGGGTCTGGTGAAGGCACCGTCTCCGTTCCAGGACGTCGAGCCAAGTGTTGTGCTGCCCGAGGGCGTCGACGTCCTCGATCTGCTGGATCGAGACGGCGGCCGTTGACTGTTGTCTACGTCGACGCGAGCGCCTTGCTCAAGCGCGTCGTCGTCGAGGCTGAATCGCAGGCAGTTCGTCGGGTGCTACTCGATCATCATGCAGAAGGGGCCTTGCTGACATCGTCGTCGCTCGCCTGGGTTGAGGTGTGGCGCTCGCTGCGTCGCGCCGCCGTTGCCGACGTGGAGGTGACGGTGCAGGTTGCGCTCGCCGGCGTGGCCGAGTTCCCGCTCACAGAAGCGGTGCTGACAAGAGCACGGCGGGTGGGACCAGACGAACTCCGCTCCCTGGATGCCATCCACCTGACCTCGGCGATCGCCGTCGGCGCAGACACCGTGTTCACCTACGACGTTCGCCTGGCAAGGGCGGCGGAATCTGCTGGCCTGGGTGTTCTTGCCCCGACCGATTGATCACGTGGTGGGGCCATCCGGATGGGAAAGCCATCCCACGAGGCGGGCCGGACCGACCGGCCGTAACCGCAAGACCGCTTACTCACCGCGCCAGCGCGGTGCACGCTTCTCCGCGAAAGCCGCAGCTCCCTCCTTGGCATCGGCGGAGTCGAAGACCGGTGTCATCTCGGCGCGTTGGCGATCCCAGAGCTCGTCGGCCGGCCAGTACGGCGCCGCTCTGATGATCTTCTTCGAGGCGCGGACGCCGAGCGGGCCGTTGGCGGCGACCGTGGCGGCGAGTTCACGGGCGCCGTCCAGCGCACCGCCCGGGTCGGTGAGCCGGTTCACCAGACCCCACGTTCTCGCGTCCTCGGCGCTGAAGTGCGCACCCGTCAGGGCGTACTCCATCGCGATGTTCACCGGGATCCGCTGCGGCAGCCGGATCAGCCCGCCGGCGCCGGCCAGCAGCCCGACCCTGGTCTCCGGGATGCCGAACTTGGCATCGGTGGCCGCGACGACGAGGTCGCAGCACAGCACGATCTCGCACCCGCCGGCCAGCGCGTATCCCTCGACCGCAGCGATCAGGGGCTTGGCCGGCGGCGCCTCGGTGATGCCCCCGAACCCGCGACCCTCGACGGAGGGAAAATCTCCCTGCAGGAAGGCCTTCAGGTCCATGCCGGCACAGAAGCTGCCGCCCGCGCCGGTGATGATGCCCACAGTGAGGTCGTCGTCGCCGTCCAACTCGTCCAACCCCGCCGCCACTGCATGGGCGAGTGCCCTGTTCACCGCGTTCTTCGCCTGGGGCCGATTCAACGTCATGACCAGGATGCCGCCGTCACGCTCGACCAGAACCTCGTCCGCCATCATCACTCCTTCGCCACGGTCGCTTACATGACCGAACCTAGGTCACGGACGCGATCCGACTGATCAGTCCAGACCGTCGAGCGTCGCGGCGGTCACGACGCCGTACGCCACATGCGGTACGACGTCGCTCAGCCAGGCATCGAGATTCCACTCGCGCGGATCGGTGATGCCCAGTGCCGTCATCGGCCCGTTCGCACCGATCAGGACGACGACGGTGGCGACAACGGCGCCCACCGCCGGCGACGGCCGCCAACCCAGCCCGCGAGCCAGCCCCAACAGCGTTCCGATGCCGACGCCGGTCACGATTCCCGACAGCGGCCCCAGCCCGGCCAGCCGGTTGTCCCGGTCCTCGCCCTCCCCCGGGATCTGCACGTGCACCTTCTCGGCGAGCTTCTCGACGGTGTCCTCCGGCGTACTGCTGGCGGGCCGCGCTCGCACCGCCACGTCCAGGTATGACACTGCGTTGAGCGCCGTCGTACCGGCGGCTCCGGCAGCGGCTCCCGCGAGGATCGATCGCAACGACATCAGGTGACCTGCCCCTGGAAGCCCTCCACGCCAGGTCCCTGGTCCGGCGCGGGATCGTGGTCGACAACGTTCGGGGCGAAGACCTCGGTCAGGCCGTCGAACTTGCCGCTGTTCAACACCTCGCCCATACGCTCCTGAGTAGCCAAGTTCTGCTCGCGTGACATCCGTACCCTCCTTGAGTTGGCAAACAATCCAGGGTTACCCCAGCAGCCCGACTCCTACACCTATCGCCACGAGTACGGCGGCCGCATGCCAGGATGGGACGTCGTACCCATCCAGCAGCGGCGTACGCGTCCCGGCGGCCACACCAAGACGTCGCCGCATCGTCGACTGCTAGCTGCACGGGCGGTCACCCCGCCACGGCAGCAGGAGCAAGGAGACAGCTATGCCGTCAGGCGACATCGGCGTCCGGCCCCGGGACAGCAGCTTCGCCGAGGCCGGGCCGGAGTTGATCCAGCTCCTCACCCCCGAGGGGGAGCGGGTCGAGCACCCCGACTACTCCATCGACCTGAGTGCCGAGGAGTTGCGCGCGATCTACCGCGACCTCGCCCTGGTGCGCCGGGTCGACGTGGAGGCCACCGCGTTGCAGCGGCAGGGCGAGCTCGGCATCTGGGCCAGTCTGCTGGGACAGGAGGGGGCGCAGATCGGCGCCGGCTGGGCGCTGGAGTCCGAGGACATGGCCTTCCCGACGTACCGGGAGCACGGCGTCGCATGGTGCCGCAAGGTCGATCCGCTGGACATCATCAGCCTCTTCCGCGGCTGCGACAACGGTGCCTGGGATCCGCTTGCGACGAGATTCAACCTCTACACGGTCGTCATCGGCGCGCAGTGCCTGCACGCAGTGGGTTACGCGATGGGCATGCAGCGCGACGGCGCGGAGGGTGCGACGCTGGCGTTCTTCGGTGACGGGGCGACCAGTCAGGGCGACGTGAACGAGTCCTTCATCTGGGCCAGCGTGTTCGCCGCGCCGGTGGTCTTCTTCTGCCAGAACAACCAGTACGCGATCTCCGAGCCGATCGAGAAGCAGTCCCGGATCCCGTTGTTCCAGCGGGCTCGCGGTTTCGGCTTCCCCGGCGTACGGGTGGACGGCAACGACGTACTCGCCGTGCTGGCGGTGACCCGCAAGGCGCTGGACGCGGCACGGACGGGGCAGGGGCCGACGTTCATCGAGGCCTACACCTACCGGATGGGCGCACACACGACCTCCGACGACCCGAGCCGCTACCGCCTCGCCAGCGAGATGGAGGCGTGGAAGCTCAAGGACCCGATCGAGCGGGTCCGTGCCTACCTCATCCGGTCCGGGCACGCCGACAGCGCGTTCTTCGCCTCGGTCGACGCCGAAGGGGACGAGTTGGCCGTGCGGATCCGCAAGGGCACCGTCGAGATGCCAGACCCGGATCCGATCAGCATGTTCGCCAACGTGTACGCCGAGCAGACGCCGTACCTCGACCAGCAGGCCCAGGAGTTCTCGGCGTACCACGCGTCCTTCGCCGACAGCGGACAGGAGGGCTGAGATGGCGTCGGTCACGTTGGGCAAGGCGATCAACATGGGTCTGCGCAAGGCAATGGAGGATGACCCGAAGGTCCTGCTCATGGGCGAGGACATCGGGAAGCTCGGGGGCGTCTTCCGGGTGACCGACGGGCTGCAGAAGGACTTCGGCGAGGATCGGGTGATCGACACCCCGCTGGCGGAGTCGGGCATCCTCGGTACGGCGGTCGGTCTTGCCATGCGCGGTTTCCGGCCGGTCTGCGAGATCCAGTTCGACGGGTTCATCTTCCCGGCGTACAACCAGA
>JACCZY010000230.1 GCA_013695685.1 Geodermatophilaceae bacterium
CGAAGGAAGTCGCGGACCTCGCCATTGAATCTGGCGGTGGCCTCGACATTGCTGAGGTGACCGACTCCAGGCAGCACCACGAGTGTCGAACCCGGGATCCGGGCATGCAGGTCCGCAGCGATGTGCAGCGGGGCGCGCTTGTCCAACTCGCCGTACAGCAGCAGCACCGGAACCTCGATCTGCGCTAGGCCGTCTCGAAGATCGGCCTCGGCCATCGCACGCGCCATCGTCCGATACCCCGCGGGATGGAAGTCGGACATCATCGCCATGGTCTCGTCAACCATCTCCGCCGACGCGGTATCGGTGAGCAGCCCCGGTATCCACGACGGCACGAACTGATCAGGCGGCAGCTCGGCATCCCGCAGACAGGCGTCGAGCCGCTCCGCGACGACTGCAGTCGGCAGCGAGCCAGCCCACCCTGCATACCCGGAAGCCAGCACCAGCGTTCGGCAGGTCGGCCTCCGTCGATAGAACTCCAGTGCGAGCGCTGCGCCAAGTGACAGTCCGAGCAGGTGAGGCTGCTCCAAGTCGAGAGCGTCGATGAAGCCACCGAGGCAGTCGGCGTACTCAGGCAGCCGGAAGGTACCGGGCGGATCCGAGGACCGGCCGCAACCAGGCGCGTCCCACGCCACCACCGTGAAGTCATCAGACAGCGCATCCAGCTGCCTCCGCCACGCCCGGCTGTCCTGGAGAATGCCGTGCAACAGGATCAGCGGCGGTCCTTGGCCGGCCCGCTCGTAGGCGATGCGCAGTCCGTCAACCTCGATGTGGTCCATCACCTCTCCCAAGGCTCGAGCCGACACGGACTGATCGGGATTCGATCAGTGGCATCAGGGCAGCAGATCCGCCGGCCCGACCACCTGGGTGGCATCGTCGACGCGGTCCCGCAATCGGCGGTCCAGCGTCACGAGCCGGCAGTCCAGGAGTTCGGCCAGCGCAAGGTATTCCGCGTCGTACGTCTTCGTCCAGCCGAATCGATCAGCGATGTCCCAGGCGCGCCGGCCGAGCAGCGCCGGATCGCGAGTCGTAACAGGGCAACCGGAGAGCCGTTCGTGTGCCGATGCGACTTCGGCTTTCGGCAGCTGCCCGCGCCAGGCGATCTGGTGCAGGGCCGACCGGACCTCCGGCCAGAGCAGGGGCGGTGAGAGGAGTTCGGTGTCGGCAAAGAAACCGAAGCCGTCCGGGCCGGCGAGCAAGTATGACGACAGACACAGCGGGTCTGCCACTACGGCTCTGAAACCGCGGCTATCAGCCGCCTTCGAGGATCGGCGCCACGCTGTCCTCGCTGCCGCCGAGGTCGACGACGAGCTGCGCCCACATCCGGTCGATCTCCGTCGGCGGCTCACCGTCGCAGTAGGGCTTGGAGCCGTTCTCCACGTAGTACCGGAACACCCCCAGGATCGCGGCGGTGTCGCCGTCCTCGCCCCCGGTGTACGCCGTACCCGGTTCGTCGGTCTGGTGCTCCATGCAGGTTATTTCCTCGGAACCGGCCGCGTTGAAGCGGCCGTCGCCCCCGCCGCAGCCGGCAAGCAGCACGGCCGCGGCCGAGACGGCGAGGACGGTGGAACGCCAGGTGGGCACTGCAGGTCTCCGATCCGAGGGTGACTAGACGGGCGAGAGGATGCCGCGCAGGGCCAACGCCACGCCGACGACCAGGACGAGTACGGCGGTGAGCACCGGCAGGGCGGCTGCGATCACGGCGGCAGAATGCTTGAGCCGCCCGCGGCGACCCCGGTCGGCCAGCCGGTTGCGCAGGCGGACCAGCAACAGACCCACCGCGGTCAGGGTGCCGGCCATCCCGAGGCCGTAGGCGAACACCAGCGCGACACCGAACGCGGTGCGGCCGAGTCCGATCGAGGCGAGCAGCACGATCAGGGCCGAGGGGCTCGGTACCAGCCCGCCCGCGACGCCCATGCCGATCAACCCGGATCGGCTGTACCCGTCCCCCGGAGCATGCGAGTGCGCCCGTCCGAACCCGTGTGAATGCGTGTGCTCGAGCACATGCGCACGGGCCGGCGCACCCGAATGCCCGGACCCGCCATCGTGGGCGTGATCGTGATCGTCCGAATGGCCGTGGTCATGACGGGAGTCGTGATTGTGATCGTGCGAGTGGTCATGATCGTGATCGTGCGAGTGGTCATGATCGTGCCCACCGGAGCCGCGACCCGAGGTCGACGTCTCCTCGAGCCCGCCCGCTCCGACCAGGACAGCGGCCCGTTCCAGTTCCGCGGCCCGGGTTCGCCGCGACCGCACGGCCGAGCGCAGCAGTGCCACCCCGATAGCGGCCACCAGGAGACCGCTGATGACACCCAACCAGCGCAGCACCTGCTCGCCGGCGACGGCGCTGGACACCGAGATCGCGATGCCCAGTACGAGTACGCCGGCGGTGTGCGTACCGGTCACGGTGGCGCCCACGATCAGCGCGTCCCGCCGGGACCCGCGCCGGCCGGCTAGGTAGGCCGCCATCACGGTCTTGCCGTGCCCGGGCAGCAACGCGTGACCGGCTCCGAGCAGGACCGCGAGCAGCAGGGCAAGGACGCCGACCAGCGGCGTGAGTTCTGGGCCGATCAGCTCCTCGAGATAGGCGTCGGCGGCGGCGATGAAACGGGTGAACGGATCGGCCGCCGCGCCGGTGCGGAGGTCCTCGGAGCCGGTCGACCCCTCACCGGGCTCGGTTCGCAACGTCACCGAGTTCACGTTCAGCGGGGACAGGAGCAGATCCTCGGGATAGACCCGCAGCTGCTCGCTGATGGTCTCGGCGGGAACCTGCGGCTGGAGCAGCCGGACACCGTCCCCGACCGCGGTGATCTCTCGCCAGCCGACCCGGCCCTCACCGTTACCGTCCACCAGCGTGAAGGTGGCAGGTCCGCTCAGGTCCGCTGGAGCGCTGAGTTCGCAGGTCAGGCGCAGGGTGGGTAGACCCGCCGCGCCGGGAACCGCCTCCAACGTCGGGGCGGAGACGGTCCAGTCCAGCGCCGTACCGTCGACCTCGGCGGTGACGGCGGCCGCGACGTCCTGGCACCGGTCCTCGGCGTACGACGCCCGCTCCGCGTCGGAGAGCTCCCCGGACTCATCGGTGTCTATGGCCGGGAACTCCTGCGCGGTAGGAATCTCGGCGGTGTCGACGACCGCGAGCACGTCGACCCGGTCGGGGAACAGCTCGATGCCGTTGTAATGGTTGACGGTGAAGTTACCGAGTGGATGCGCGACAGCGGGGGTCACCGGTACGGCGAGGATCGCGCCGAGGACGCATGCCACGAACCCGGTCCGCGCAGCCGGCCTCACAGCGGGCCGCCGAGGGCGGCGAGCGCCTCCTTCGCCTGCGGCGCGTGCAACGGGGAGAAGTACGGGTTGGTGTCCAAGGCCGCGTCCAGCGTTTGCCGGGCCGGCTCGGTCATGCCGAGCGCCCGCTCGATCATCCCTCGGTGGTAGAGGAAGAGCGCGTTCTTGCCGCCGATGCCGGTGGCCTGCTGAGCGTACGGGAGGGCTTCGGCATCCCGACCTGCGCTGTGCAGCGCCCAGGCCAGTGCGTCCGCGGAGTCGACGTTCTCACGCTGCGCCCACTCGGCCTGCCCTGCTGCGACGGCGGCCGCGGGATCACCGTGGTCGGCCTCGACGTAGGCGAGGGTGAGCTGATCCTGTACGCCGTTGCCCTCGAAGAGCTGCTGTGTCGTCTGGAACAGGGCGAACTGCGCATCGGCCTCCTCGGTCCGCCCGAGTGACACCAGATAGTCCCCGAACTCCACCAGGTACTCGGGCAGCGGCCGGATGGCGACCACCTCGCCGTAGCCCTCCAGCGCCGCGTCCTCCTCGCCGCGGGCAGCGGCCACCCGCGCCTGCCCGATGAGCAGGGACGGTTCGGTGGGTGACTGCTCCAAACCGGCGTCGTACTGCTCGGAGGCACCGTCAAGGTCGCCCTGCGAGAAGCTCAGGTGCCCCAGGTACGTCCGGCAGAAGGCGATGTCGGACGGCGAGGACGCAGAGTTGAGCGCCTGCTCCAAGGCGTTGCGGGCGCCGTCGATGTTGCCGTGCAGCTCGAGGTTGTAGGAGGCGCGGGTGAACGAGGGGATGCCCGGCCGCAGATCCAGCATCTGCTGGATCGCCGCGGTGGCCCCGTCGTAGTCGCCCAGCTGGGTCAGCGCGTCGGCCAGTACGCCGTAGGTGAAGGCACCGGCGGGGTTGACCACCAGCGCCTGACGGGCCCAGTCCTCAGCTGCCGCGAACTCGTGCCGCGCGTTGGACAGCGCCCCCATGCCGGTCAGCGCGACGTCGTTCACGGCGTCGTTGAGGTCCAGGGATGTCTGCAGGGCCCCCTCGGCCCTGGGGTAGTACGAGGGATCGGCGGTCACGCGGGCCTGCTCCACGTACGACGACCCAAGCTCCGCCC
Source organism: Geodermatophilaceae bacterium (assembly GCA_013695685.1). Taxonomy (GTDB): domain Bacteria; phylum Actinomycetota; class Actinomycetes; order Mycobacteriales; family Geodermatophilaceae; genus JACCTY01. Next base: position 4,388 of record JACCZY010000230.1, read on the forward strand.
AGGTCCGGTAGTCATCTGGATTGCTCTGCAGACGCTGCTGAGCTTGTGCGATCGCCCGGGACAGCTCGTCCTGGGCGGCCGGTGCGGTGGGCGCCGTCTGCGCCGCAGTCTCCTCGGTGCCGGTCGCGTCTCGGCCGCCGAGCAGGCCGCTGAGCGCCACCACGAGGAGCAGCATTCCGGCGACCGCGGCAGCGATCAGGGCGCCCTTGCGGAACATCGTCACCCCGCCGCGCCGAGCAGCGTCGTCCTCGACACGGTCAACGCCCCCCAGTTTCATTCCGTCCGGCTCGCGGTCAACGCACGCGGCGCCTCCGACGAGGCAGTTACGACGCCGGTGCGACTCATCGAAGCGTACCCGGCACGGCGTGACACGGGGCCGGATTCGCTCAAGCTGGACGACCGGCTGCTAGATCACCGTCGGTGCCGCCGCGCTCTCGCAGACCATCGGACGTCCGGCTGCGCTCCAAGCCTTCATGCCGCCGTCGAGATTCACCGCCTCGATCCCGATCTGCTGCAGGTACGTCGTCGCCCGTGCCGACCGTGCACCACTTCGGCAGATCACGACAAGCCGATCGGCGTCGGGTAGCTCATGCAGCCGGCCGGGCAGCTCGGTGAGCGGGATGTGGATCGCGCCGTCGATGTGTCCGGCAGTCCATTCGTCGTCCTCGCGGACGTCGAGCACGGTGGGCTCGGGGGGCAACTGCTCGATGCCGACCTGTGGGATCGGGGCCTGTCCAGGACTCGTCACGATGCCTAGCCTCCCATCGCCGCAATCACGGTCGTTGGCAGATGGCACCATGCGGCGCATGAGCGATCGTGCGAAACAGTACGACCTGATCGTGCTGGGCGCCGGTGCCACCGGCCTGGGTGCGGCGGCCACCGCGCGTACGGCGGGCCGAACGGTGGCGCTGGTCGAACCGGCGCGGCCTGGTGGGGACTGCACGCATTACGGCTGCGTGCCGAGTAAGACGCTGATCGAATCCGCCCGGCGGGTCGCCGCCGCCCGCGACGGGACGCGGTACGGGTTCTCCACCGATGTCCGGGTCGACTTCCCGGCGGTCATGCGGCGGGTCGCGACGGTCGTCGCCGAGGTCGAGAAGGACGAATCGCCGGCCCTGTTGGAGCGGCAAGGCATCGACCTGGTGGTGGGAGCCGGCCGGTTCACCGCCGCCGGCACCGTGCAGGCCGGGGGTCGGGAACTGAGCGCACAGCGCGTCGTGGTGGCAGTGGGTGCCGCCCCGACCGTGCCTGCGCTCCCGGGCCTGAACCGGGTCGACTACCTCACGAACGAGACGGTGTTCTCCCTCACCGAGCAGCCGCGGCACCTCGTCGTCCTGGGCGGTGGTCCGATCGGGTGCGAGCTGGCGCAGGCCTTCGCCCGGCTGGGGTCGGCGGTCACCCTGGTCCATCGGGACGAGCGAATCCTGCCGCGCGACGAACCGGAGGCAAGCCGCCTCGTCGCCGCAGCACTCAGCCGAGACGGCGTCACGCTCGTGCTCGGCCGGGACGTCACCTCGGTGGCCGAAGGGCCAGAGCTCACGCTGGCCGACGGGACCACCGTGTCCGGCTCGCACCTGCTGGTCGCCGTGGGGCGCACCCCCAGGACCGGTGATCTCGACCTGGCGGCCGCGGGGGTCCGTATCGGTGCCGGGGAACGGATCGTCGTCGACCAGCACCTGGCGACGACCGCAGCGGGGGTGTTCGCCGCCGGCGACTGCGCCTCCCCGCTGCAGTTCACCCACGTCGGCTACGACCAGGGCCGGATCGCGGCCGGCAACGCCTTCGCCAAGTCGGGGCGTCCTGGCGTGCTGGGCGGGCGCAGGAGCTGGGACGCCGACGCGATCCCGTGGGTCACGTTCACCGAGCCCGAGGTGGCGCACGTCGGCCTCACGGAGGCGCAGGCGTATGAGCAGTACGGCGAACGCGCGCGGGTCAGCTACCTGCTCGACAGCACCAGCGACCGGGCGCGCTGTGCCGGCGAGACCCGGGGATTCGTCAAGGTCATCGCGGCCACGCCGGGTGGCTTGCTCTCGGCCAAGGCGTTGCAGAAGATCATCGGGATGACTGTTGTGGGGCCGGTAGCTGGAGAGCTGATCACACAGGGCGTCCTGGCGATGAGTTCGGGGATGCTGGCCGGCCGGATCGCCCAGAGCGTGCACGCCTACCCGACTTGGTCGCTGTCCGTGCGTCTCGCGGTGGCCCAGCTCTTCGGCGAGTTCGCCGGCCGCGGCTCGCGAGCCGCCCCCCCCCCCGCGTGACCCGCGCGACCCCCCCCCCCCCCCCCCCCCCCC
>JACCZY010000125.1 GCA_013695685.1 Geodermatophilaceae bacterium
AAGCGGGAGAACTTCAGGACGGCCTTCGACGATTTTCACGTCGCCACTGTGGCGGCCTACGACGACAACGACGTACGCCGCCTGCTTGCCGACGCCGGCATCGTCCGCAACCGGGCCAAGATCGATGCCACGGTCTCCAACGCCCGGGCGGCGCTCGAGGTGCCTGGCGGGCTCGACAGGCTGCTGTGGTCCTTTGCGCCGGACGAGCCCCGGCAGCGCCCGTCGTCACTCGTCGACGTGCCGGCGACCAGCCCGGCCTCGACCGCCTTGGCCAAGGAGCTGAAGCGGTTCGGCTTCCGGTTCGTCGGGCCGACGACGGCGTACGCGCTGATGCAAGCAACGGGCATGGTCGACGACCACGTCGCAACCTGCTGGCGAGCAGCCTAGCGGCCGGTGAACGTCGGCGCCGTCTTGTCCACGAAGGCCCGTACGGCGGCCCTGTGGTCCTCGCTCAGGCCGGTGCCGGCCATGTGCTCGCCCTCGTTGGCCAGCGACGCCGCGAGGTCGTTGCCGGCGGAGAAGGCCAGGGCGGCCTTGATCGCCGCGTACGCCAGCGTCGGGCCGGCGGCCAGTTCCGCCGCGAACCCGGCGGCGCGCTGCTGCAGCTCCTCGTCGGGCACCACCTGGGTGACCATCCCGAGGTCGAGGGCCGTGACGGCGTCCACCGGCTGCGCGAGCAGCATCAGCTCCGCGGCCTTGCCGTGCCCGATGAGCCGGGGCAGCGTCCAGGTCGCGCCGCTGTCCACGGACAACCCGATCTTCGCGAAGGCCATCAGGAACTTCGCGCTGGCGCCGGCGATGCGGAAGTCCGCAGCGAACGCGAAGGAGGCGCCGGCGCCGGCGGCCATCCCGTTCACCGCTGCGATCACCGGCTTGGGCATGCCGGCGATGGTCATCACGATCGGGTTGTAGTGCTCCGCGACGGTGCGCAGCGGGGCTGGATCGTCGGTGCGGATCAGCTCGATGTGCTCCTTGAGGTCCTGGCCGACACAGAAGCCGCGACCGCGTCCGGTGAGGATCACCGCGCGTACCTCGGGATCTTCGGCCGCCTCGCGCAACGCGCCGAGCAGTGCCTCCTTCGCCTCGGTGTCGAGGGAGTTCATCGACTCGGGGCGGTTCAGCGTGATCGTCGCGACCCCTCCGTCTTGGCCGTACAGGACTGATCCGGATGGAGATGTCACGATGGTTGGCCTCCTCAGCTGGCTCCCGCACGGTAGCCGCTGGGCGGAGGCGGCGGCCACGGCGAGCCGCCAGTTTCTCCTCGGCGCCCCGATACGGGACAATGGGACCAACATCGCGTCGGTCACCCGTGAGGGTGGCTGACGTTCCGCTAGCTACGGCATCGCGCACCGGCCCGGGAGCACCTCGCGGGCCTGACTGAGGAGGAACGCATGGCGGCCATGAAGCCGCGGACGGGTGAAGGTCCGCTGGAGGTCACCAAGGAGGGGCGCGGCATCGTCATGCGCGTCCCCCTTGAAGGCGGCGGCCGACTCGTCGTCGAGATGACGCCGGATGAGGCCACCGCGCTCGGTGCAGCCCTCAAGGGGGTCACCGGCTAGCCCACGGCACAGATGCTCACCGGCCCCGGCGCGAGATTCACCTCTCGCGACCGGGGCCGCCGCATCGACGGGGGGCCTGGGCTGGCACCGCTGCGGCATGATCCGGGAGTGACCGCACCGGTGATCGACCTGAACGCCGATCTGGGCGAGGGGCTCGGAATCTGGCGGCTGACCGACGACGACGGGCTGCTCGGCGTCATCACCAGCGCCAACGTCGCCTGCGGTTTCCACGGTGGCGACCCGTCGATCATGCGCCGGGTGTGCGCCGCCGCAGTTGACCGCGGCGTGCGGATCGGTGCCCAGGTCGGCTACCGCGACCTGCACGGCTTCGGCCGCCGCTTCCTCGATGTCGCACCGCTCGAGCTGACCGACGACGTCCTGTACCAACTGGGCGCGTTGGACGCGTTCGCCCGGGTGGCAGGCGATCGGGTGCGCTACCTCAAACCGCACGGGGCGCTCTACAACGCGATCGTGAGACACGAGTCCCAGGCCGCAGCAGTCGTGGAGGCGGTACGCCGCTACGACGCCTCGCTGCCGGTGCTCGGGCTCCCCGGCTCTGCCTGGTTGCGGCTGGCCGCCGAGGCCGGCCTGACCGCCGTACCGGAAGCCTTCGCCGACCGGGCCTATACGCCGACCGGTGAATTGGTGTCCCGGCGGGAACCCGGCGCCGTACTGGCCGATCCCGACGACATCAGCGCGCGGTCGGTACGAATGGCAGTGAGCGGCCAGCTTGTTGCCAGCGACGGTTCGATCGTCGATGTAACCCCCCGGTCCCTCTGCGTTCATGGGGACTCGCCGGGGGCGGTGACCGTGGCACGTCGGGTCCGCGCCGCGCTGCACGACGCCGGCGTCGACGTCCAGCCGTTCACCACGGGGCCGTGATCATGGGCGGTGACCAGTCAGGACCGGAGCAGGCGCATGGGCAACGCGAGATGTGGGAGTACGGCGAGGACGCGCTGCTCGTCGAACTTGCCGACGTCACGGCGGTCATGGCGCTGCGCGCCAGCCTGGATCAGGAGCCGGTGCCGGGCATCGAGGAGGTCGTCCCGGCCGCCCGCACCGTCCTGCTTCGGCTCGCCCCCGACGCGGACACCAGGCGGATCGTCGAGGAGGTGACCAGCCGCCAGCTGACGGCGTACGAGCCCGATGCCGGTGCGATGGTCGAGATCGCGGTGACGTACGACGGTGCCGACCTCGACGAGGTCACCCGGCTGACCGGCCTGTCCGCAGCCGAGGTGGTGACCGCGCACACCGGCACGGAACTGACCGTCGCGTTCTGTGGCTTCGCACCCGGCTTCGGCTACCTCATCGGCCTGCCGGAGACCCTGCAGGTGCCGCGGCGGAGCGAGCCCCGCACCAAGGTGCCGAAGGGCGCTGTGGGGTTGGCCGGCGCGTTCACCGGTGTCTACCCGCGCGAGTCGCCCGGCGGGTGGCAGCTCATCGGTCGGACCAAGCTCGCCCTGTGGGACGCCGAGCGCGACCCGCCGGCGCTGCTACGGCCCGGGACGCGGGTCAGGTTCCGGACCGCATGATCGAGATCCTCGTTCCCGGACCGCTGGCAACGGTGCAGGACCTGGGCCGGCCCGGGTACGCCGAACTGGGGGTCGGGCGCAGCGGCGCCGCGGACCTGGCAGCTCACCGGCTGGCCAACCGGCTCGTCGGCAACGCCGAGCATTCGGCCACCGTCGAGGCCACCTTCGGCGGACTGCGATTCCGGAGCCGGACCGACCTGCTCGTGGCTGTCACCGGTGCAACCGCACCGGTGTTCATCGCAGGTGTAGAACACGCCGGCAACGCGCCGCTGCGGGTGAGCGCCGGCGTCGAAGTTCGCCTCGGTACGCCGGATGCCGGGCTGCGTAGCTACCTCGCGGTCCGCGGCGGCGTGGCCTGCGAGCCGGTGCTCGGCTCCCGATCGACGGACCTGCTCTCCGGCTTGGGGCCGGCGCCGCTGCACGCGGGCGACACCTTGGCGGTCGGCGGCGACGCAGCGACCGACCCTCACGTGGACGTGGCGCCCGTGGTCGCCTACCGGGCCGAGCCGGTGCTGCGGATCAGCCCAGGACCGCGGCGGGACTGGTTCAGCACCGACGCGTGGGCCACGTTGTTGGGTGCGGCGTACACGGTCAGCGCCGACAGCAACCGGATCGGCGTCCGGTTGACCGGGCCGGTCCTGCAACGCGCCATCTCGGCTGAACTGCCGTCGGAGCCGATCGTGCTCGGGGCGGTCCAGGTCCCGGCCAGCGGGCAACCCTTGATATTCCTGGCCGACCACCCGGTCACCGGCGGCTATCCCGTCATTGGCGTGGTGCGCCGCGCCTACGTCGGGCTGGCCGCGCAGCTCCGACCGGGACAGCCCGTACGGTTCGTCGCGCGGTAGGTCCGCACCCGGGTTGCCAGTACTTGAGGCAGCGGAGAAAGTGCGGGCCAGCGGTCGTGCGCCGCTATGCTCGTCTGGCCGGTTCTCATCTCCTCAGTCGTTCCCTCGGCAAGCAAAGGAGCCGGCCGAAAGGCAGATCCGTTGAGCAAACCCACCATCCTCACCGTCGACGACGATCCCATGGTGTCTGCCGCGATCTCCCGGGACCTCCGCAGCCGCTATGGCGCCGACTATCGCATCGTGCGGGCGGTGTCGGGGGCGCAGGCGCTCGCAGTGTTGAGCAAACTCGCTCTGCGCAATCAGCCGGTGGCGCTGATCGCCTCCGACCAGAGAATGCCGGAGATGACGGGCATCGAGTTGCTCGAGCAGGCCAGGACCCATGCCCCGGACGCGAAGTACCTGCTGCTCACGGCATACGCCGACACAGACGTCGCCATCAAGGCGATCAACGACATCGGACTCGACTACTACCTGCTCAAGCCCTGGGATCCTCCCGAGGAGCGGCTGTACCCCATCATCGACGACCTGCTCGGCGACTGGCGGCAGGCCCACCCGGAACACACCTCCGATCTGCGTGTGGTCGGGCACCGGTGGTCCGACCGTAGCCACGACATCAAGACGTTTCTGGCCCGTAACCATGTGCCCTACCGCTGGTACGACATCGAGCGTGACGCCGAGGCGCAGCGGTTGAGCGAACTCGCCCAGGCGACAGCTGCCGATCTCCCTCTGGTGCTCGTCCCCGAAGGGGAGACGCTCCGCTGCCCGTCGACGCTCGAGATCGCTGACGCGCTCGGGCTGCGCACAAGGGCTGAACAGCCGCTGTACGACGTCTGCATCGTGGGCGGCGGCCCGGCCGGCCTGGCCGCCGCGGTGTATGCGGCCTCGGAGGGGCTGGGCACCGTCATCGTGGAGCGCGAGGCGCCTGGGGGACAGGCCGGGCAGAGCGCGTCGATCGAGAACTACCTGGGGTTCCCCAAAGGACTGACCGGCTCCGACCTCACCCAGCGCGCCGTCGCCCAGGTCTCGCGCTTCGGTGCTGAGGTCGTGCTGGCGCGCGACGTCGTCGGCTTCCAGACCCGTGGGCCGGTTCATGCAGTGCTCTTCGAAGGTTCGGGGGAGATCGAGGCGCGCGCGCTCATCGTGGCCACGGGCGTGTCCTACCGGCGCCTCGAGGCAGCAGGGGTCGACGAGTTCACCGGCCGGGGCGTCTACTACGGCGCCTCCGCCAGCGAGGCGAGCCAATGTCAGGGCGACGACGTCTACGTCGTTGGTGCCGCCAACTCAGCAGGACAGGCCGCGCTCAACCTGGCCCGCTTCGCCAAGCGAGTGGTGCTGGTGGTTCGCGGTGCGACGCTCGAGGACACGATGTCCCAGTATCTCGGCGCGAGAATCATGTCCGCACCCAACATCGAGGTGCGGTACCGCAGTGAGGTGGTGGCTTGTCGAGGCGACGGCCATCTCGAGTCGCTGACTCTCGCCGATCGGGACTCCGGCCTTACCGAGGAGGTGTCGTCGAGTTGGCTGTTCGTCTTCATCGGCGCGTCGCCCCGCACCGAGTGGCTCGGTCCCGACGTAGTCCGCGACGACAAGGGGTTCGTCGTCACGGGTCAAGATCTCCTTGCCCCCGCCCATGCTCAGTGCTGGCCGCTGCCCCGTGCGCCCTTCGGCCTCGAGACGAGCGTGCCCGGAGTGTTCGCCGCAGGAGACGTCCGACTCGATTCCATGAAGCGGGTCGCCTCGGCGGTCGGTGAGGGCGCAATGTCGGTCTACCTGGTGCACCGCTACCTCGCCACGATCTGATGCGAGTCGACGACCTTCGCTCACTCAGCCTCTTCGACGGCCTGACGGACGACCAGCTCGCGGAGCTGGCCGAGGCGGGTACCGAGGTGCGCATCGAGCCCGGCGTCGACCTCTTCCACGAGGGCAGCCACGCGGACTTCTGGTGGGTGCTCGTCGAGGGTGCCATCGAACTCAGGCGCCACGTCGGCCGCGAGGACACCGTGGTCGGGAAGCTGGACGTGCCGGGCCGCTGGGCCGGCGGCTTCAGGGCATGGGACGAGCACGGCGTCTACCTCGCGACCGGTCGAGGAGTGGCCGACGGGCGGGTGCTCCGAGTGCCGGCCGAAGGGCTGCGTGAGCTGTCCAACGGCTGGTTCCCGTTCGGCGGACACCTCATCAGGGGGCTGTACGGCACCGCGCGCACTATCGAATCGACGGTACGGCAGCGCGAGTCCCTCGTGACCCTCGGCACCCTCGCCGCCGGCCTCGCACACGAGATCAACAATCCGGCCGCTGCCGCCACCCGGGCGGTGGATGCCCTCGAAGGTGCCTGCGAGACGCTGCTTTCGTCGCTCGGCCGCCTCGCCCAAGGCGAGATCTCGGCCCTGCAGTTCTCCGCGCTCGACGCGCTGCGCCGCGAGATCGAGCCTCGGGCGGCGGTCCTGGACCCACTGGCAATGGCCGATCACGAGGAGGCCCTGTCGTCGTGGCTCACTCGCCACGGCGTCGAGCGCGATTGGATAATCGCTCCGCCGCTGGCTGCCGCCGAAGTCGACCTTGCCTGGTGCGAGCGGGCGGCGACCGTACTCGCTGGAGCGGTGCTGGAGCCAGGACTCGAATGGGTGGCGAGCACGCTCTCCGTGGCCACCCTCCTGTCGGAGGTGAAGGAGTCGACGCGGCGCGTCTCCGACCTCGTGGCCGCCGTCAGGTCTTACTCGCAGATGGACCGCGGGTCGATCCAGCACATCGACGTCACGGACGGCCTTGAGAGCACCCTGGTGATGCTCGGCCACAAGCTCCACGATGGTGTAGAGGTGGTGCGCCAGTACGGCGCCGACGTCCCCCGGATCGAGGCCTACGCCGGCGAGTTGAACCAGGTGTGGACCAACCTGATCGACAACGCAGTGGACGCGATGGACGGCGCGGGCACGCTCCAGATAGCGACGCGGGTTGACGGTGACCACGTCGTCATCGAGGTCGGCGACACCGGCCCCGGTATCCCGCCACAGGTAGCTGCCCGAGCGTTCGAGGCGTTCTTCACGACCAAGGACGTAGGCAAGGGCACCGGTCTTGGCCTCGATATCGCACGGCGCATAGTCGTGGAGCGCCACGGCGGCACAATCAGCATCGACTCCCGACCGGGTGAGACGGTCTTGCGGGTCCGCATCCCTGTCCGACCGCCTGAGCCGCAGGGGCGGACAGGCAGCTAATTCAGGTGCGGCGACGTTGTGGAGCGCTGGCTCCTGGCGCTCTGCATGTCGGGTAACGCAGCGCCGATCAGGCGAGCAGCGCTCGGTACACCTCGACGGTCCGCGTCGCCACTGCGGGCCACCCGAACTCACCGTCCGCCCGAGCGCGCCCCGCGGCACCCATCGACTCCGCCATCGGGCGGTCCGCCAGCACCCGGTTCAGGGCACCGGCCAGGGCCGCTTCGAAGCCGGCCGGATCCTGCTCGTCGTAGTGCACGAGCAGCCCCGTCGTACCGTCGTCGACGACCTCGGGGATCCCGCCCACGTCGCTCGCGACGACAGCCGTGCCGCAGGCCATGGCTTCCAGGTTGACGATGCCCAGCGGCTCGTAGACCGACGGACAGCAGAAGACCGTCGCGTGGCTGAGCAACCGCCGGACGTCCTCCCGTGGTTGCATGTCCGGGATCCAGTGAACGCCGGAGCGGCGCTCGGACAGTTCCTCGACGAGAGCCAGCACCTCGGCCCCGAGCTGCGGTGTGTCCGGCGCACCGGCGCACAGCACGATCTGCGCATCCGGATCGACGCTCGCCGCAGCCCGGATCAGATGAGGCACGCCCTTCTGCCGGGTGATCCGCCCGACGAAGAGGACGTACGGCCGGTCCGGATCGATGCCCAGCCGATCCAGTAGGCCGGTGTCGGGATCGGGCCAGTAGTCCGTCGTGTCGATCCCGTTGCGGACGACGTGTACGCGCGCTGCGTCCAGGAACGGGTAGCAGTCGAGGATGTCGCGGCGCATCCCCTCGCTGACCGCGATGACGCCGTGGGCGGCCTCGTACGCCGTTCGCTCCGCCCATGACGACAGCGCATACCCGCCGCCGAGCTGCTCGGCTTTCCACGGCCGCCGGGGTTCCAGCGAGTGCGCCGTGAGCACGTGCGGTACGCCGTAGAGCAGGGCACCGAGGTGGCCGGCGAGATTGGCGTACCAAGTGTGAGAATGCAGCAGGTCGCAGCCGTTCACCGAGTTCACCATCGACAGGTCGACGCCGATCGTCTGCAATGCGGGGTTCGTTCCGACGAGGTCGGCCGATACCTCGTGCGCCGTCGCCCCCTCGCGTGGGGCCCCGAAGCAGTGCACGTCGACGTCGACGAGCGATCGGAGCTCACGGGCCAGGAACTCCACGTGTACGCCGGCACCACCGTAGACATCCGGCGGGAACTCTTTGGTGAGCAGGCCCACGCGCATCCCTAGACAGTAGGGTCATGCCCATGGTCAGGGAGCCTCGCGTTCTCGGGATCGTCCTCGCCGGCGGCGAGGGTAAACGGCTGTGGCCGTTAACCCAGGACCGGGCCAAGCCCGCTGTCCCCTTCGGCGGGAACTACCGGCTTATCGACTTCGTGCTGTCGAACCTGGTGAACGGCGGCTACACCCGGATTTGCGTGCTGACGCAGTACAAGTCGCACTCCCTCGACCGGCACATCACCACGACCTGGCGGATGTCCTCGCTGCTCGGCAGCTACGTCACGCCGGTCCCCGCACAGCAGCGACTGGGCCCCCGCTGGTACACCGGCAGCGCCGACGCCATCTTCCAGAGCCTCAACCTCGTGTACGACGAAGAGCCCGACTACATCGTCGTGTTCGGGGCCGACCACGTGTACCGGATGGACCCACAGCAGATGGTCGCCCAGCACATCGACTCCGGTGCCGGGGTGACGGTCGCAGGGATCCGGGTGCCCCGCGAGCAGTCCACGCAGTTCGGCGTGATCGACACCGACGGCGAGCGGATCACCGCCTTCTTGGAGAAGCCGGCCGACCCACCGGGGCTGCCGGACAACCCGGAGGAGATCTTCGCCTCCATGGGCAACTACGTGTTCAGCACCGACGTCCTGCTCGAGGCGCTCCGGCTCGACGCGGGTGACGAGGGTTCGGTCCACGACATGGGCGGCAACCTGATTCCCATGCTCGTGGAGCAAGGCTGCGCCTACGTGTACGACTTCGCCCACAACCACGTCCCCGGTGCGACCGACCGGGACCGGGGCTACTGGCGCGATGTCGGAACGCTGGACTCGTATTACGAGGCGCACATGGACCTGGTGTCCGTGCATCCGGTGTTCAATCTTTACAACCGCGCCTGGCCGATCTTCACCCTGCCGCCGCAGCTGCCGCCGGCGAAGTTCGTCGAGGGTGGGCTGGCGCAGGAATCGATGGTCGGGGCCGGGGTCATCGTCGCCGGCGCAACCGTCCGCGGATCCGTCGTCTCACCGAACGTCAAGTTCAACGGCGGATCGTACGTCGAGGGCAGCGTGCTCCTGGACGGCGTCCAGATCGGCGCCAGGGCGGTGGTGCGCCGGGCGATCCTGGACAAGGGGGTGGTCGTGCCGCCCGACGCCCACATCGGTGTCAACCTGGACGCCGACCGCGAGCGTTACCACGTCACCGCGTCCGGTGTGGTCGTTCTGGGCAAGGGCGCCAAGGCTCTCTCGTAGCCCCGGCCCGTCGATCAGGGACGGTGCAGGGCAGCGAGCAGCCCGTCGCCGAGCGGCAGCAGCGTCGGGACCAGCTGTTCGTGATCGCGGACCGTCTTGGTCAACTCGCGCAGCGCCACGGTCTCCGGGTCGCGGGCAGTTGCCTCGCCGACCCGGCCGCGTCCCAGCACGCCCGCGAAGACGACGACACCACCGTGGCGCAGTAACCGCAACGCTTCGGCGAGACAGTCGAGGTACTGGCTCTTCGGCCCGTCGATGAAGACGAGGTCGTACGCGGCGTCGGTGAGCCGCGGCAGCACCTGGAGTGCGGCGCCGTTGATCAGGCGGGTCCGGGTGGGCGCGATGTCGGCCTCGCGGAAGCTCTGCCGTGCCGCCCGCTGGTGCTCGGCCTCGGTGTCGACCGAGGTAAGGATGCCGTCGGCACGCATCCCGGCGAGTAGCCAGAGACCGGACACGCCGGCGCCAGTTCCCACCTCGACAACCGCGCGGGCGTCGAGCGTCGCGGCGAGAAAGCGCAGGGCGTTGCCGGCAGCTGCTGTCACCGGCTCGCAGCCGAACTCCTCGGAGCGCGCCCGGGCGGCGACCAGTGCCTGGTCCTCTGCCCCGAAGCTCTCGGCGTACTCCCGGCTCGCCGAGCTACCCATCGCGACCTCCACCCTGTCCTATGCGTCCCGCAGACCCTATCCGCGCCGACGCGGCTCCCGCACACGCGCCGGAACACCATCGCGCACCGAAGCGTTATCGCGGCGAGTGGATCGACGCGGGACAGACAGGGCACCATGGTCTCTGGTCGTACCGTCACCGAACATGAGCTCGAGGAGGGAGGCGCGGTGTCCGAGGCGCTTGCCGACTTCGCGGCCTGGGTCCCTCCCAGTTGGGACGAGGTGGTCCGTCAGCACTCCGCCCGCGTCTACCGTCTGGCGTACCGGCTGTCCGGAAACCCGCAGGACGCCGAGGACCTGACCCAGGAGACCTTCGTCCGGGTGTTTCGCTCGCTGGCCAACTACCAGCCCGGCACCTTCGAAGGCTGGTTACACCGCATCACCACGAACCTCTTCCTCGACCTGGTGCGCCGCCGGCAACGGATCCGTTTCGACGCCCTTCCCGAGGACACCGAGCGGATGCCGGGGTCGGCACCGAGCCCCGAGCAGGTGTACGCCGACACCTACCTCGACCCGCAGATCCAGAACGCGCTCGACGCTCTCCCGCCGGACTTCCGGGTGGCCGTCGTCCTGTGTGATATCGAGGGCCTGACCTATGAGGAGATCGCGGCGACCCTCGGCATCAAGCTCGGCACCGTCCGCAGCCGGATCCACCGTGGCCGGGTGCAGCTCCGCGAGGCTCTCGCCCACCTGGCCCCCGAACGCCAGCGGGCGGACTCATGAGCTCTGCTAGCCCGTCCGCCTCCGTCCAGTCCGCTCCGGTTGTGTGCTCCCGGCCGGAGGCGGACTCATGAGTCTGAAGCCGACCGACTTCCACCTCGCGCTCGAGGCGGTGGTCGCGTACGCCGACGGCGAACTCAGCCCCGGAGCCGAGGCACGGGCCATCGCACACCTGAACACCTGCCCGCAGTGCTCTTTCGACGTGGCGGCTCAGCTGGAGGCCAAGACTCTCCTGGTCGGTACCGGCGGGCCCGAGCTGCCGGGCGGTCTGCTCAGCCGGTTGCAGCAGATCCCGTTCACCACCGACCTGCAGCTGCCAGGGATGGCCCTGGCTATGCACGGCGAGAACCTGCAGGGGAGCCGAGCAGTCGCTGAAACTGACCTCACCGCTACCGCGCCGCCCAGGCTGCCGTGGCAACCGGCGCTGCCGGCGCAGCCGGGGCAGCCCGGCCGGCGACCCCCGGGCCGAGCCGAGGCCGTGACCCGACCCGGTAACCGCCGGAGGGGACTGTCCGCGGCTCGCCTGCGCCGACTGCGACGAGGCCTTCTCGGCGCCATGGCCGGGCTCGCCGTAGGCGTGCTCGCGGCCTCGGTCGCGCCCGTCACCGCGGCTCAGATCACCGTCACCGGCGGCAGCGGCACGGCCCAGAGCCGGCCGGTCCCGAGTGACGACCCCGACGGGGCGGCGGCCTCGGCCCTTGTCGCATCGATCTACGACGCGATCACCCCGCGGCGGTTCTCCGGAGCGGCGACCGGCCTGCCCTGAGGGCGCCTGCTGACGCTGACTTCACAGCCCCTCCTCCAAGCTGAACGCTGAACCGGAGGGAGGTGCCGTCCCGTGACGGATAACGGCCAGCGCGGCCCGGACCCGCAGCGCCCAGACGCGGAGCGCACGGACGCTTCCCAGTACCGGCGGCCGAGCGGCGTACCTGACGCTTTCGACCGTCCGCCGGCGGGTCCCGCCGCGCCGCGTCGCGCGATCGCGCCGTCGCCGTCGGTCGCGCAGGCGTTCACCCGTCCGGACGGGGTGCCGGACTCCTTCGCCGCAGCGGACCGGCCACCACCGCCAGAGCCGGTCTCGACGGCCCAGGCGCCACCGCCGGAGATGTTGATCCGAGCCTTCGGGCGCCCCCACGGCGGCGCCGGGGGCTTCGCCGCGCCGGAGGGAAGTCGACTGCGGAGCCGACCTACCGCCGAGTCGCCGTGGTGGCGGCCCGATGCCGACCGGGACCCGTGGCGCGATGCTGCGTCCCGCTCGGCACTCGGCGCGCCGGCGGTCTTCCACGACGCCGATACCGCCGACGACAGGGGCATCCTCACCGACATCGGGGGACGGCGCCGGATCCGGCTGCGCGACGTCCCGGTTCGATTCGCCTTGTTACTCCTCATCGGCGCGATGCTCGTCGGCCTCGCCGGCGGCGGCACGGGTTTCGTCCTTGGCCGTACGGCGACGGAGTCGCCGCTGCTGAAACCCGACGGTGAACTGAGCACGGTCAGCGAACCGATCAACCGGCCACCGGGCTCGATCGCCGACATCGCCGAGCGGCTGACGCCCGCGGTGGTCTCGATCGAGGTCCGGGTCGGGGACAGTGGCGGCACCGGCTCGGGGGTGGTGATCGACGAGGACGGTTACATCCTCACCAACAACCACGTCGTCTCGCAGGCCGCGGACAGCACCGAGGCGAGCGTTCGGGTGATCTTCACCGACGGAACCGGCTCCGACGCGCGCATCGTCGGACGCGACCCGCTGTCCGACCTCGCCGTCATCAAGGTGGACAAACCCGGGTTGGTCGTCGCGTCCTTGGGAGACTCCTCATCGCTCGCGGTGGGCGACCCGGTAGTTGCCATCGGGTCCCCGCTCGGCCTGGACAGCACCGTCACCTCGGGCATCGTCAGCGCGCTGAACCGTCCGGTCCGGCTGGCCGGACAGGGCAGCGACACGAACGCGGTGATCAACGCGATCCAGACCGACGCGGCCATCAACCCGGGCAATTCCGGCGGAGCCCTGGTCGACGGCTCGGGCGCCGTGATCGGGATCAACACCGCGATCGCCAGCCTCGGCTCGGCCGGTGGCCCCGGCGGCAGCATCGGACTGGGTTTCGCGATTCCGATCGACACCGCTCGCGACATCGCCGAGCAGTTGATCAACACCGGCTCGGCGACGCACGCCACGCTCGGGGTGAACGTGCGCTCGGTGACCGACGGCGCCCGCGACGGCGCTCTGGTCGTGGCGGTGGAGGACAACAGCGCGGCCGCGACCGCCGGCATCCGCGAGGGTGACGTCATCATCGGGGTCGGAGACCTCGACATCGGCAGCTCGGAGGAACTGGTGGTGGCAGTCGACACCTACCAACCAGGGGACACCGTGACCGTCGTGGTGGTCCGTAACGGCACGTCGCGGGACCTGCAGGCGACCCTACGGGCGAGGTGAGCTCCCGCCCGGCCGACATAGCGGGTTACCCTCGGGAGGGTCCCGTGCGAGGGAGGAGCGACATGTTCAGCTCTTTGGGATGGGGCGAGATCATCCTGCTGCTCATCGTCGGCCTGTTCATCTTCGGGCCGGACCGGCTGCCGAGCATCGCCAGGGACGTCTCCGGTGCCTTGAAGAAGGTTCGCGGGTTCGTGACCGGCGCCAAGGAGCAGATCCGTGAGGAACTCGGCGACGACTTCGCCGACTTGGATCTCGGCTCGCTGAACCCGCGGGAATTCGTCCGCCGGCAGCTGCTCGATGACGACCCGCCGCCGTTCGCTAAGCGCTCGAACGGCGCGTCCCGCTCCGGTAGCACCCGGGTGAGCACCACCAAGGCGCACTCGGCCACGATGGCCGACGCCGGGCCGGCGGTCGTCAGCAGGCCGGCCCCGCCGCTGCGTACCGTCGGGGAATCCCCGCCGTACGACGCCGACGCCACCTGAGCGGCAGACCCCTCGCCAGCTGGCCAGCATGGTGGCCGCCTGCGTCGTATCGGCGAGATCGGATGCGGATCTGACCCTGAACTGACCGAAGGCGCATCCGATGATGCGCAAGTCGGGGGTGTTAGCGGCCGACCGGGGTGAGGCTGAGAGATCGACCGGCCAGTCCGCGCTGCCGGGCCGCCAACGAGTCGGCGACACCGAGTAGCGCTCGGGCGGCGGCAGAGGACGGGTCGGCGAGCACGAGCGGCACCCCGTCGTCACCGCTTTGTCGCAGCCGCGATTCCAACGGCACCTGGCCGAGCAGCGGCACCGGCGCCCCGAGCGTGCGGGTCAGCGCGTCGGCGACGACCTGCCCACCTCCCGTGCCGAACACGTCCATCCGTGACCCGTCCGCCAGTTCCAGCCAGGACATGTTCTCGATCACCCCGACCACCTGCTGGTGGGTCTGCGTCGCGATCGACCCGGCCCGTTCCGCCACCTCGGCGGCGGCCTGTTGTGGGGTCGTCACCACCAGGATCTCCGCGCTCGGAACCAGCTGGGCCAGGGAGATCGCGATGTCGCCGGTTCCCGGTGGCAGGTCCATCAGCAGTACGTCGAGGTCACCCCAGAAGACGTCGGCGAGGAACTGCTGCAGCGCCCGGTGCAGCATCGGCCCGCGCCAGACCACCGGCGCGTTCCCGGGAGTGAACATCCCGATGGAGATCACCTTCACGCCGTGGGCCTGCGGCGGCATGATCATCTGCTCGACCTGGGTCGGCTTGCCGGTGACACCGAGCATCCGCGGGATCGAGAAGCCGTAGATGTCCGCGTCGAGGACGCCGACGGACAGACCCCGCCCAACCAACGCCACTGCCAGATTGACTGTCACGCTGGACTTGCCGACGCCGCCCTTACCTGACGCCACGGCGTACACGCGGGTGAGTGACCCCGGCTTCGCGAAGGGAATCTCCGGTTCGGGGTTGTCACCGCGCAGCAGCGTCTGCAGCTGTGTGCGCTGCTCCGGGCTCATCACGTCGAGACGGACGTCGACGCCGGCCACCCCGGGCACCGCCGACACCGCCGCGGTCACGTCGCGGGTCAGGGTGTCCTTCATCGGGCAGCCCGCCACGGTCAGGAAGATCTGGACGCCCACCCACCCGGATGCGGCGATATCGACGTCGCCGAGCATGCCGATGTCGGTGATCGGGCGACGGATCTCCGGGTCGTTGACGGTGGCCAGCGCGGCGCGGATCTGGCTCGGTTCGGGTGCCGGGGGCATCTCTCTCCTGGCTGGCGGGGATCTTGCAGGCTACGGCGGGACCACCATGCCGCCTCGGCCGGTGGCTGCTCGCGGTTCTAGTATCCCCGCCATGGACGAACGCCCGCGGAGCGAGCAGGACCGTGACCGCGCAGGCGGGACCAGCAGTGCCACCGCCACGCGACCCCTCCGGCGTCCCTCGGCGGCCGGGATGGTTGCCTGGCGGTCGTTTCTCAAGACCCATGCCATGATCACCCGCCGTCTCGAAGCCGAGCTGATGATCGAGGAGGATCTTCCGCTGGCGTCGTACGACGTCCTCGTCCAACTGTGCGAGGCGCCGGAGCGGCGGTTGCGGATGACCGAGCTGGCCGGAGCCGTCCTGCTCTCCCGCAGCGGTCTCACCCGGCTCGTCGACCGGCTCACCCGCGAGGGCCTGGTCACGCGGCAGGCGTGTGAGGACGACGCGCGGGGTACGTACGCCGTGCTCACGGCCGACGGCCTGTCCCGGCTGCGAAAGGCTTCCAAGGTGCATCTGCGCGGCGTCGAGGAGCACATGACCGGCCGGCTGGACACCTCCGAACTGGCCACCCTGACGGAGCTGCTCGAGCGGCTCGACGGCGACGGCTCGACGTACTGAAGCGCTCCCGTGCTGCCGACGACGAGTGGCGACGGAGCGCGATCCGGGATTCGCTGGGCGTGGGTCTGGCGGTCGGTCTGTACGGCGCCGCGTTCGGGGCCGCCGCGACGGCGGCCGGCCTCAGCGTGCTGCAGACCTGCACGTTGAGCCTGCTCATGTTCACCGGTGCATCGCAGTTCGCGCTGGTCGGCGTGCTGGGCGCGGGCGGCGCGCCGGTGGCCGCAGTGGCGAGCGCCCTGCTGCTCGGTGCCCGCAACACCCTCTACGGTCTGCGACTCGCCGCCCCGCTGGAGGTGCGGGGTATCAGGCGCGCCGTCGCTGCGCACGGCGTGATCGACGAGACGACCGCAATGGCGCTGGCTGCGCCGAACCCCCAAGCCCTTCGGCTGGCCTTCACCGTCACCGGCGTGAGCCTGTTCACCGGTTGGAATCTCTCCACGCTGGCCGGCGCGCTCGGCTCCAGCCTGCTGGGCGCCAGCGCACAGGTGGCGCTCGATGCTGTGGTGCCGGCGGCGTTCCTGGGCCTGCTCTGGCCGCGGCTGCGACACAGCGGAACCGACCGTCTGGTGGCCGGCGGTGGTGCGCTCATCGCGCTCGCGCTCACTCCGGTCGTGCCGCCGGGGTTGCAGATCATGCTGGCCGCCGCGGCCGTGGGACTCGGTTTCGGCGGGCGGCGCCGGTGATCTGGGCGGTCGTGCTGGCGGGCAGCGTCGGCTGTTATCTGCTCAAGTACCTCGGGCTGGCGGCCTCGCCGGCGCTGCTGGAGCGCCCCGCCGTACGCCGAGTGGTCGAGCTGGTTCCCGCAGCGCTGCTCGCCGCCCTCGTCGTCGTCCAGGCGTTCACCGACCGGCAAGCCCTCGTTCTCGACGCGCGGGCCGCGGGTGTGGCCGCAGCTGCCGTCGCGTTGCTACTGCGGGCCCCGTTTCTCATCGTGCTGCTGGTCGCCGGCGGCACCGCGGCGCTGGTCGACGCCCTGATCTGAGTGGCTACTGAGCCCTTCGTTCTGAACGCTCCGAACGCTCGGAACGGTCGGCCGCGTCATCGGCCAGCCGGTTCAACTCCGAGCGGATGTAGTCGCGGGTGGCCAGTTCCCCGACCGCGATCCGCAGCGCCGCCAGCTCGCGGGCGAGGTATTCGGTGTCGGCCTTGTCGGCCAGCGCGCGTTGCCGGTCCTCCTCGATGGTGACCCGGTCCCGGTCGGCCTGCCGGTTCTGCGCCAGCAGGATGAGTGGGGCGGCGTACGCGGCCTGGGTGGAGAACACCAGGTTGAGCAGGATGAACGGGTACGGGTCCCATCGCAGCGCGATGGCGGTGAGGTTGAGGGTGATCCAGATAGCGACCAACCCGGTTTGATACGCCAGGAATCGCCCGGTCCCGAGGAACCGAGCGATCCGCTCGCTGAACTGGCCGAAGGCGTCGCCGTCCAGCCGCGGAACGAGACGCCGGGGCTCCCGCGGCTGGTCCAGCCGGGCGCCCCGCGAGCCTCGCGGGTCGGTCATTCCCGGTCCTCCCGCCAGTCCTCGGGCAACAGGCTGTCCAGCAGGTCGTCGACGGTGACCGCACCGACCAGGTGGTTCTCGGCGTCGACAACGGGTGCCGCCACCAGGTTGTACGTCGCGAAGTAGCGGGTCAGCTGCGGCAGCGACGTGCCGGTGGTCAGCGGGTCGAGCTCGTCGTCGATGATGCCGCTGACCAGGCTCGACGGGGGCTCTCGCAGCAGCCGCTGAATGTGCACCAGTCCGAGGAACGTCCCGGTCGGGGTGGCGACGGGCGGACGGACGACATAGACCTGGGTGGCCAGGGCGGCGCTCAGCTCGGGCTCGCGGACCCGGGCGAGCGCCTCTGCGATCGTCGCGTCGGGGGGCAGGATGACCGGCTCGCTGGTCATCAGGCCACCCGCGGTGTCCTCGGAGTAGGCCATCAGCCGCCGGACCGGCTTGGCCTCCTCCGGCTCCATCAATGCCAGCAGCCGTTCCCGCTCGGGCGCCGGGAACTCCGCGAGCAGGTCCGCTGCGTCATCCGGATCCATCGCCTCCAGGACGTCGCCTGCGCGGGCACCATGCAGCCGCCCGATGATCTCGACCTGGTCCTCCTCAGGCAGTTCCTCCAGCACGTCGGCGAGCCGTTCGTCAGCGAACGCTTCGACGATCTGCTGACGGCGCTCCGCGGGCAGCTCCCGCAAGGCGTTGGCGACGTCCGCGGCCTTCATGTCCTCGTAGACCGCCAGCAGGCTGTGCGCGCCCTGATCTGCCGAGGACAGGGACAAGCCGGTGACCGCGTCCCACTCGACCTGCCGGACGTGACCGCGTCGGGTGATCCGCTTGCCGGTGATGTCCCGGACCGCGAGCCGGGTCAATAGCCAGTCACGGTTGCGGGCCTGCTCGATCGCCGCATCGCTGACCGAGACCGCGGCGCCGCCGTCCACGAGGGCCACCCGGCGGTCCAAAAGCTCGGCCAGGACGAGGGTCTCCCTCGGCCGCTGCTCGAACCGCTTGAGATTGAGGGTGCCGCTCCCCAGCAGGACGGCATCGGCCTCGAAGGAGGTCACCCGGTCGATCGGCAGGAAGATGCGGCGGCGCTGCTGGATCTCCACGACCAGGCCGAGCGTGCGTGGCGGCTGGTAGTCCAGGCGCAACGTGACCACGACGTCGCGAACCTTGCCGATCTGATCACCGTTGGGGTCGAAGACGGCAACCCCGCTCAGCCGGGAGCAGAACACCCTGGTCACCTTCGCCACGAGCGCAGGCTACCGTCGCTGCCGGGCCGTGGACTCCTCGCGCCTGCGGTAAGTCCACTTGCTGTGCGCGCTCGCCGACGCAGGCGCGCCGTTGAGCCCGGTCGGGAGCCTGACGTGCTGCACTACGAGATCGTCGACGTGTTCACCGACGTCGCATTCACCGGCAACCCGCTGGCCGTCGTACTGGATGCCGACGATCTCTCGACCCCACAGCTGCAGGCGCTGGCCCGCGAGTTCAACTTGTCCGAGACCGCGTTCCCGCTGCCGTCGACGGTGGCCGACTACCGGCTGCGGATCTTCACACCGCTTGCCGAACTACCCTTCGCCGGGCATCCCAGCGTCGGCGCCGCGCACACCCTGGCGCGGCTGGGACGGATCGATCACGGTGCAGTCGTCCAGGAGTGCGGGGCCGGCCTGCTGCCGCTGCACGTCGAGGCCGACGCGGTGCGGCTGACCGGGGGTACGCCGGCGTACGGCGATCCGCTCGACCACTCCTCGCTGCTCCGGGCGGCCGGACTCGAGGACCCCGACTTCGGCGGGACGCCGCCGCGGTGGCGCGGGCCGACCCGGCCCCGGGGGCGCTGGCCGCGGCGAATGCGGTCGGGCAGGGCGGGTTGAGCGTGCTGGCCTGGGACGCTGAGGCGCGGACGGCGCACGCGCGGGTCTTCGCCCCTGGTGTCGGTGTCGCGGAGGACCCGGCCACCGGCTCGGCCGCCCTGGGCCTCGGCGTGTGGCTGGTGGCCAGCGGATTGCTGCCCGGCGATGGAGCGTCGTCGTACACGGTCAAGCAGGGAGCGGAACTGCTGCGCCCCTCGATTCTGCGCTGCACGGTGGCAGCCGACGCCGGCGCCGTGACGCAGACGACGGTGAGCGGGAACGTCGTACCGGTTGCCGCCGGAACGATCCGCCGACCTGATCCGCGATCGTGAACGTCACCGGCCGCGAGGAGCGGGTCAGATCGTGAGGTGGCTGGCGCCGCCCGCGACGAAGGTCGCGGCGACGTGCATCGCCTGCAGGTGCCTCCTCCCGTCAGGCCGCGTCTTCTCCAGACTGCGACTCGTGGATAGCGTCGCCTGCGTACGGCGTGTGTCCCTCGTACACGGCCGTGAGCATGGGGCCGAGATCGTCCGCCCGGACGCTCACCATCCCTAGCATGCCTGCCAGTGTGTCGGCGTCCACTGCGCTGGCGGGGAGCGAATATTCGCTGACACCGCTGCGCCGGCCAGGTGAACCGAGCCGAAACGGCTGCGTGCAGTTATGTCGTTCAGCTCGGCCAGCAGCCTGGCACTCCCCCCACATCTCCTGCAGCAGCTGCTCCACGTAGCAGCGAAACCACACCAGCTCGCTCCATCGCGCCCGCTTCTCGACCTGGCCTCAGGGTCTCACCGACCACCGACAGTTCTGGTGTCGGCATCCTGGCCCGGCGCATCGAGTCGTTTGCGCGCATCGAGCAGGAGGCTCACCAGCTCCGCTTCGGTGACCGGCCTGCTGAGCAGATGTCCCTGGGCGCGGTCGCAGCCGAGCTCACGCAGTGCTGCGAGCTGCGCCTCCTCCTCGATGCCCTCAGCGATAGCTGTCAGACCCAAGGTCTTGGCCATGGTGATGATGGCATCGACCATGGCGCGGCGCGGTTTGCGGTTGTGGATGTCGGCGATGAAGGATTGACCGATTTTGAGGATGTCGACCGGGAAGAGGTCCAGGTAGCTCAGGGAGGAGTACCCGGCGCCGAAGTCGTCGAGTGCGATCCGTACTCCGAGGCTCTTCACGCCCCACAACACCGGCAGTGCAGTGACGTCGATGATGGCGGATTCGGTGACCTCGATGACCAGCTGGTGGGGCTGCAGTGGACTGATCGCCAGGCATCGGGCGACGTGGTCGACGAAACCGGGTTCCTTGAGCTGACGAGGCGCGACGTTGACGCACAGTTCGAACGTGGCAGAAACGACGTCCTCGCTTCGAAGCCCGCCGATGAACCGGCAAGCCCGTTCCAGCGCCCACCGGCCGATGCCCAGGATCGCGCCGGAGCGTTCGGCCGCCTGCACGAAGGAATCCGGATTCTGCAGCCCCTTGTCCGGGTGCTGCCACCGCAGGAGTGCCTCGGCGCCGACCACACTGCCGCTGGCCACGTCGTACATGGGATGGTAGTGCAGCGTGAACTCCTCCTGCGCGATCGCCGTTTCGAGTTCCGCAGCCAGCTGGATCCGATCCAACACACTTGCGTGCATCGACGGTTCATACACGGCGCAGCAGTTCTTTCCCTGGCGCTTGGCCGCGTACATGGCCAGATCGGCGTTCCGTAGCAGCACTTCGGCGGTGTCGCCGTGACTTCCGCTCAGGGCCACGCCGATGCTGATAGACAGTGAGTGCTGGTAGCCGTTGACGTCGACCGGGGGGCTCACGGCCTTGCTGACCCGCTGGGCCAGTTGCAGGGCCTCGGCCTCGTCCCGCAGTGAGTGCAGCAGGATCCCGAACTCGTCCCCGCCCAGGCGGGCGACGACGTCGGTGTCCTGCACGCTGGCGCACAGCCGTTGGGTCAGACAACGGAGAACATGATCACCAGCGGGGTGCCCAAGACCGTCGTTGAGGTCCTTGAAGTCATCGATGTCGATGAACAGGACGGCTCGCCGTACGCCGCGCTCCTGCAGGGACGACGTCAGGTCCGCACGGAACTGCGCCCGGTTCCACAGCCCGGTGAGGGAGTCGTGCGTGGCCTCGTACTCCAGCGAGTCCGCCCGCGCCTCGCTCTCCAGTAGCGTCACGATCTGCCTCGCCATCATCACCACGATGGACGCCAGGCCGATCAGCACCATCTCGGTGTCCAACGCCCGACCGCCCAACACCCACCACGCCGTGATGGCCAGTGCCGGCAGCAGGAACAGGTACGGCGTAAGGAGCGGCAACCGGCCAGGTGCAGCAGGTCCGCTGTCATCCTCCGCCCCCTGGACGGGCGCCAGTGCCGCGGACAGGGCGATCAGCCCGAACCCCACCACCCAGCCGGCGTCCGTCACCGTGCCTGTTGCGAAGCTTCCCGTGGCCACGAGGTAGGCGAACGTCGAGTCCGCCAATGCGATGCACACCAGTCCGGCAAGGAGCAGGTAGCCCATCCGTCGAAACGGAGGCTTCACCGCCGGTAGTGCTGCCGCAACCACAGCTATCACCACCGCGTCCGCCACCGGATAGGCAGCGCCGAGCAACAGGATCGGCCGGTCCCCTCCCGCGCGGATGATCGGCCCAAGAACCAGCGCATAGGCCGCGTACAGCAGCGACAGGGCAACGAGCAACCCGTCGAGTACCGGCCTGAGCCTGCCGATACCGGCGGGCAGCGCAGGCATCCGAAGCGCCCCCACGAGGGCGAGAGGAATCGCCGCGAGAACCGCCACATCGGCCGCTGAGAAGTCCGGCCTGCCCCCCGAGCTCACGTCCTGGTACGTCCACACCAGCTGACCGAGGACCCAGACCAGGCAGTACGCGGCGAAGAACCCGCTGGTCCGGGATGGGCTGCGCCTGGCCCGCAGCGCCAGCGCCAGGCCCGCCCAGCCGCCGGCCCCCAGCAAGAACACGTCCGAGACAAGGCTCGCCGCGTACGGCGACGGCGCCAGGCGCTGCGCCAGCACCAAGAGCACCGGCAGCACCACCAGGGCGGTCAGCGCTGCCCGTCCACCACGCCGGTTCATCATCGATCCTGTCGGCTGGTCACGGTCGTTCGACCTTTCCCAAGAAGGGGGACTCGACCTTCCTTAAGAAACGGGGACAGAGACCGTCCAGTCACTCCCGCGACCTCCATTACTGTGAGTAACCTTTCTACCACAGTCCGACACATTCCGTCACCCGCCGCTACATTCGACCCGCCGATAACGGTGCTTACGCTCATCCGGTTAGCTCCGCTGCCCGCGTCACGCCTGGACCCGTAGCTCACCGCCGCCTGCGGCGGCCCAGCCTGCCTGGCATCCGGTACGGCGTGGTCGCCGGCGTCGGCACCGGCGGGGCGGCCAGAGTGGTGGCCGGCAGCGAGTCGCCGGCCTCGGCGATCTCCCCGGTGGGTGTCAGCCGGAGCACCCAGCCGGATGTCGCCCAGCGGCCGGCCGCGTCCGAGGCCGCGCTCAATCGTTTCGCCAGCAGCTGCGGCACGACCCGCTCCCACTCGCGGCTGCTCGGCCGCAGCTGGTCCACGTCTGCCACCCAGGTGACGAGCCGGTTGCGGTGTTCCTTCGAAGCCACGGTGACCAGCGCCGGCCGGCCGACCGCGATGCCGGTCAGTGGCTGCTCGCCGGGGCCGCCGACGACGTACGCCGAACCGTCGCGCCACAGCAGCCACGCCGCCACCGCCGACCCGCCGACTGGCGCCAACCACACCAGTCCTACCTTCTTCATGGCCGCGGCCACCAGCGCCGGCGGTGCAGCTGACTGGTCCATGCGGGAGCATGCTAGGCGGCGCGACGTGGCGAGTCCGACGGGAGCGAGGTGCGCGTGGCCGAGCGTCACGTCGGCCAGTGGCAACTCGCCAGACCGTCAGGACCCGACCTCGGCCTGCTTGCCGTTGCCGTAATCGGGGTGTCGATGTCGGCGCCACTGACCGCTCTCGTCGCCGCGCCGGCGCTCGGCATCGCGTTCTGGCGCAACGCGGTAGGAGCGGCACTGCTGGCTCCCAGCGCGGCGATCCGGTTGCGCCGCCAGCCGCTGTCCCGGCGGCAGTTCGCCCTGTGCCTGCTCTCCGGCGCGTTCCTCGCCGCCCACTTCGCCGCGTGGCTGCCGAGCATCACGCTGACCACGGTCGCCGCTTCCACCGCGCTGGTGTGCACCACACCGATGTGGACGACGCTCGCCGCCCGGGCAGCGGGGCATCGCGTTCCCGCCCGGGTCTGGCTGGGGCTGGCGCTGGGTCTGCTCGGCGTCGTCCTGGTCACCGGTGTCGACGTCACCGTGTCGACGCGTGCGCTCAGCGGTGACCTGCTCGCCCTGCTCGGCGGCTTACTCGCCGCGGGCTACGTCCTGATCGGCGCGGCAGTCCGCGAAGAGGTCAGTACGATGGCGTACGCGGGCGTCTGCTACTCGACCGCCGCGGTCCTCATCGCGGGCGCGGCGTGGTTCGCGGGCGTCCCACTGGCGGGGTACGCCGTACGCGACTGGCTGCTCATCCTCGCGATCACGATCTGCGCGCAGATGCTGGGCCACACGATCTTCAACCGGGTGGTGTCCACGGTGGGGCCGACGGTTGTCGGGATGGCGATTTTGCTCGAGGTTCCCGGTGCGGCGTTGCTGGCGTTCGTGCTGATCGGTCAGGTGCCACCGCTGCTCGTCGTGCCCGGCCTGGTCCTGATCGTGTCCGGACTTGCCATCGTCATCCGCTCCGGCGGGGATCGGGTCGAGACCGGGCCAGCGACCTAGCAAGCCGGCGGCCCCCGACGAATTCGCGGCCGTGACCGCTAGCCGGCGGTCAACTCCGCGCTGACTTTCCACAATCGCTCGGCCAGGTCGGGATCGACAGCCCGCGAGGTTGGCCGCGACAGCCGGCCGGAGTCGAGGTAGGCCCCGGGGATGCTGCGTCCGTCGTCCGTCGTCGCCAGCTGCACCAGCGTCGAAGCGCCTTGCGAAGGGGAGACGAAACCCACTGGCGACAGCCTCTTGACCAGTCGGAAGAGCCCGGTGCTGTCCCCAAAGTCCGAGCGCACCAAGCCCGGATGGAAGCAGGTGGCCACTACCACGGTATGCCGCAGCCGCCAGGTCAGCTCGGTGGTGAAAAGGATGTTCGCCTGCTTGGAGTCGGCGTACGCCCTCCACCGCGACCAGCGCCGGCGGCGGAAGTCCAGATCGTCCGGATCGAGCCACCCGCGCGTGTGCGCCGCAGACGACGTCGTGATGATCCGCCCCGCGGGTGCGGCGGTGACGCGTTCGAGCAGCAGCGACGACAGGAGGAACGGCGCCAGGTGGTTCACCTGAATCGTCAGATCATGACCGTCCACAGTGGAGGTGTTCTGCTTCGCGATGATCCCGGCGTTGTTCGCCAGTACATCGATCACCTCGTACGCCGCTGCGATCGTGGCGCCGGTCCGTCGTAGGTCGTCGAGGACGGCGAAGTCGCACACATGACTGTCCGGTGTGGACCCGGAATCGGCACGGATCCGGTCGACGACGGCGGACAACTTGCGGGGGCTGCGGCCGATCAATACTACGTGGTCGCCACGCCGGGCCAGCTGCACTGCGGCTTCAGCGCCGATTCCGGAACTGGCGCCGGTGATCACGACAGTACGGCGCATCCACCCTCCCTTTAGCATTCGGCTACCCGCATCCCGAGGAGACGCTAGTGGCCGAGCTCCGCCCCCGCCGTTCGTGCCTGGCGGTGCCAGGCAGCAACCCGCGGTTTCTGGACAAGGCGAAGGGGCTGCCTGCGGACCAGGTCTTTCTGGACCTGGAGGACGCCTGTGCCCCGTTGGCCAAGCCGGGCGCACGCAAGAACATTGTGGCTGCCCTGAACGAGGGTGGCTGGGGGGACCGGATCCGGGTGGTCCGCGTCAACGACTGGACGACGCATTGGACCTACCGCGATGTGGTCGAGGTGGTCGAGGGTGCCGGCGCGAACCTCGACGCGATCATGCTGCCGAAGGTCGCCGATGCGGCGCAGGTGCGTGCGCTGGACATGCTCTTGCTGCAGATCGAGAAGACGGTGGGCCTGGAGGAGGGCCGGATCGGGATCGAGGCGCAGATCGAGACCGCCCAAGGTCTGATCAACGTCAACGAGATCGCGTTCGCGAGCCCGCGGATCGAGACGATCATCTTCGGCCCGGCCGACTTCATGGCCAGCATCAACATGAAGTCGCTCGTCGTAGGGGCGTTGCATCCGGACTATCCCGGCGATCCGTTCCACTACATCCTCATGCGGATCCTGATGGCTGCCCGTGCGCGCGGGGTACAGGCCATCGACGGACCGTTCCTCCAGGTGCGTGACGTCGAGGCGTTCCGGGAGGTCGCCAAGCGCTCGGCGATGCTGGGCTTCGACGGCAAGTGGGTGCTGCACCCCGGCCAGATCGACGCCGCCAACGAGATCTACGCACCTAGCCAGGAGGACTACGAGCACGCCGAGTTGATCCTCGACGCCTACGACTGGGCCACGTCGGAGGCCGGCGGCAAGAAGGGTTCGGCGATGCTGGGCGAGGAGATGATCGACGAGGCGTCGCGCAAGATGGCCCTCGTCGTCGCGGCCAAGGGCCGGGCGGCGGGCATGACGCGTGCGGAGTCCTTCACCCCGCCGGAGGGATAGCGCGCTAGCTGGTGGTGGGGAAGTTGGTGAAGTCGAGGTCGTTGATGGTGTTCACCGCTGCCCCCAGCACGGCGAAGGCCACGATGATGCCGATCACCGCAAGGGTTATCGCAACGGCGCCGATGATGATGCCGGCCAGCGCGAGCCCTGCACCGTCCTCTCCGGTCTGCTTGATCTGATTGCGGGCGATAAAGCCGAACACAATGCCCAGCGGGGAGAATACGAACGCGAACACGATCGCGAGGATTGCCATCGTGTTCGTGCCGCGGCTCGGTGGGGGGCCGTACGGCTGCCCGTAGCCCTGCGGCGGGTAGCCGTAGGGCTGCTGAGGTCCCTGTTGCTGCGGGTAGCCCTGGGCAGGCTGCTGGTACTGCGGATACTGCTGGGGTGGCGCTGATGGATACCCCTGTGGCGGTCCGCCAGGCTGGCCGGTTGCCTCACCGGAGCGTCCCTGCGGGTACTGCGGGTCGAAGTCGGTCATCGTTGCTCCTCTGTGACTGCGCCGGGCACTGTCTACCGCACCGAGTGCCGTCGGCGATACTGCATGTGACAACGGCAGTCCGCCGACTCGGCCGGGATGGAGCACCCATGGCTCGACTGGCTCAGACCGCAGGGCTGACCGAGGTCCAGAAGGAGATCCTGGCCACGGTCCGGCAGTTCGTGGACAAGGAGATCATCCCGCACGCCACCCAACTGGAGCACGACGACGTCTACCCGCAGGACATCGTCGACGGGATGAAGGAGATGGGCCTGTTCGGCCTGACCATCCCGGAGGAGTACGGCGGACTGGGTGAGTCGCTGCTGACGTACGCACTCGTCGTCGAGCAGATCGCGCGCGGCTGGATGAGCGTGTCCGGCGTCATCAACACGCACTTCATCGTGGCCTACATGCTGGGCCAGCACGGCACCGACGAGCAGAAGCAGCGGCTGCTGCCGCAGATGGCCACCGGCGAGGTGCGAGGGGCGTTCTCCATGTCCGAGCCGGGTCTGGGCTCCGACGTCGCCGCCATCAAGACCCGAGCGGTCCGCGACGGCTCCGCATCCGACGCCGACTACGTCATCGACGGGCAGAAGATGTGGCTCACCAACGGCAGCACGTCCACCCTGATAGCGACTTTGGTGCGGACCGACCTGGGCGAGTCTTCGCCGTACCGGAACCTGACGACGTTCCTGATCGAGAAGCCGCCCGGACTCGGCGAGGTGAGCCCGGGCCTGACCATTCCCGGCAAGCTGGAGAAGATGGGCTACAAGGGCGTCGACTCGACCGAAGCGGTTTTCGACGGATACCGGATCCCGGCGACGGCGATCCTCGGCGCTGAGGCGGGCCGCGGCTTCTACCAGATGATGGACGGCGTCGAGGTCGGCCGCGTCAATGTGGCAGCCCGAGCGTGCGGCATCTCGATCCGCGCGTTCGAGTTGGCGATCGCCTACGCGCAGCAGCGGGAAACCTTCGGAAAGCCGATCGCCGAGCACCAGGCGATCGCGTTCAAGCTGGCCGAGATGGGCACCAAGATCGAGGCTGCACATATGCTCATGGTCAACGCCGCGCGGCTCAAGGACGCCGGCGAGCGCAACGATGTCGAGGCCGGGATGGCTAAGCTGCTGGCCAGTGAGTACTGCGTCGAGGTCACCCAGGATTCCTTCCGGATCCACGGCGGCTACGGCTACTCCAAGGAGTACGAGATCGAACGGCTCATGCGGGAGGCACCGTTCCTGCTGATCGGGGAGGGGACCAGTGAGATCCAGAAGATGATCATCAGCCGAGGTCTGCTCAAGGAATATGCGCTCAAGCGCTGAGCGCGCGCGCCCCGGTCGCGGCCGGGTCGGCGCAGTCCTCGCCGCCGCCGTACTGGCCCTGTCGGCGTGCAGTGCGAACGGCGGCACCGAGGGGGTCGACGGCCAGACCACATCCACCGCGAGCACGACCGATACAGCGAGTCCGACCGATGCAGCGACCACCACAGCGACACCGACCACCACCACTGCGACCACCACGACACCGCCTCCGCCGCCCGAGCTTCCCGGTGGCGGGCGGACGATCTTCCCGACGTATCGGCTCGTCGGTTTCTCCGGTCACCCGGGCTCGCCCGCGCTGGGTCGGTTGACCGGAGATCTGGACGTTGCCGCCACGCGGATGGCCGAGCAGGCCGTGCCCTATGCCGAGGACCGGCAGGTGTTACCGGTCTTCGAACTGATCGCGACGGTCGCGCATCCGTTCCCCACCGAGGAGGGCGACTACAGCGGCCGTTCCTCCGACGAGCTCATCCAGGACCACCTCGACGCCGCTCGACGAGCCGGAGCGTTGCTACTGCTGAACATCCAGCCCGGTCGCGCGGACTTCCTGCCGGAGGTGCGGGCGTACGAGAAGTGGCTGCTCGAGCCAGACGTCGGGGTGGCGTTGGATCCCGAATGGGCGGTGGGGCCCTCGGGGATCCCCGGGGAGGTGTACGGGCAGACGACGGGCACCGAGCTGGACAGCGTCGCGACGTACCTCGCCCGGCTGGTGGCCGAGCACAACCTGCCGGAGAAGGTGATGGTCTACCACCAGGTCGCGGCGTCGGTGGTGGTCGACGAGCAGCTGCTGCTACCGCATCCCGGGGTGGTGCCGATCAAGAGCGTCGACGGCATCGGCAGCCAGGCCGAGAAGGAGACCACGTGGGACCGGCTGATGGAGGCCAAGCCGGCACACGTCCATCCCGGGTTCAAGCTGTTCTACGAGGAGGACCTGCGCACCGGTGGTCCGCTGATGACCCCTGAGCAGGTGCTCGACCTGACGCCGTTGCCGGAGTACGTGCTGTACGAGTGACGTGCCCCGCCGGGTCGCCTCGGACGCCCGGTGCGCTACTTGCGGCGGAAGCGCTCGCGGCGGCCGGCTCTGGTCAGGCGCAGCCACTCGCGCAGCCCGGCAGGGTCCCGGCGCTGCGCCAGGAAGTACCAGCCGAAGCGGACCCATTCCAACGGCAGCAGCCAGCGCATGCCCGGCTGGGCCATCAGATACCCGCGGTTGCGGTAGGTGTAGTAGCGCTTCGTCTCGTCGTCGGGGTACTGCGCGGACAGCCGCCCGCCGAGGATCGGCTTGAACTCCTCGGTCCCGCTGGGGTGGATGTACGACGTACGCAGGCAGGTACCGAAGGCAAGCCCTGAACGTTGCAGCCGGCGATGGATCTCGGTCTCGTCCCCGCGACTGAACAACCGCAGGTCCGGTACGCCGATCCGTTCCAGCGTTTCCGCCCGGAACAGCGCCCCGTTGAACAGCGAGGCGTAACCGGGTAGCACTTCTGCGGTGCCGAGCTGCGCGGGGTCGCGGCGCCAGCGCAAACCCCGCCGCAGCGGGAAGGCGAGCCGATCTGGGTCGGCCAGGTCCGCCACCAGCGGGGACACCGCGGCGAGGCCCTGCCGGCGTGCACAGTCCAGCAACGTGGCCAGCACCTCGCCATCGGCCGGCCGGCCGTCGTCATCGGCACACCAGACCCAGTCGGCGCCCATCGCCAGCGCGTGCAGCATGCCGAGGGCGAAACCCCCGGCGCCTCCGAGGTTGCGATGCGACAGCAGGTAGGTGCTCGGCAGGCCGCTGGCCGCCACGACGTCCTCGGCCGGGTCGTCGGGGCCGTTGTCGACCACGACGAGGTGGTCGATCGGGCGGGTCTGCCCGGACAGGGCGCGCAGACTGTCCCCCAGCAGCTCGCGGCGGTTCATCGTGACGATCACCGCGACCACCGAGTCGCGGGGCAGCGCGGGGCTCACCGCCGGCCGCCCGGCGGAGGTCGGCGCTTCGGCCCCGGCTCGCGGTTCTTGTACGCCGCCAGCACCTGGTCCAGCGGACCCTGCATCCGGATCTGGCCGTGGTCGAGCCAGATGCCGGTGTCGCACAGCTCGCGAAGCAGCTCATCGGAGTGTGAGGCGAAGACCAGCAGGCCGGCCCGGTCGACCAGGTCGGTCAACCGGCCGCGGGCCTTACGCAGAAAGCCGGCGTCCACCGCGCCGATGCCTTCGTCCAGGAGCAGGATCTCCGGGTCGATGCTCGTCACGACACCGAGGGCCAGGCGCACCCGCATGCCCGTGCTGTAGGTCCGCAGCGGCATCGACAGGTAGTCACCCAGTTCGGTGAACTCGGCGATGTCGTCGACCCGGTCGTCCATCTGCTTGCGGGTCATGCCGAGGAACAGCCCGCGGATGAGGATGTTCTCGTAGCCGGAGATCTCCGGATCCATCCCGACGCCGAGGTCGAAGACCGGTGCCACCCGCCCCTGCACCGATGCGGTGCCGCCGGTCGGCTCGTAGATGCCGGACAACAGCCGCAGCAGCGTGGACTTGCCCGCCCCGTTGTGACCGATCAACCCGACCCGTGCGCCGTGCTGCAGGTCCAGGGTGATTCCACGCAGCGCCTCGATGACGACCACCTTGCTCGCGTTGGGGCCGATCCGGCCGCCGACGACGCCGAGCATGGCCTTCTTCAGTGACCGGGTCTTGGCGTCGAAGATCGGGAAGTCGACCGACGCGTCGCGAACCACGATGCTGACCACTGCGCGCTGTCTCTCCTAAACCCAGTACGACACGCGGGCGCGGTAGTTGCGCAGGACCACCAGGGTCAGCGCCCACCCGGCCACAGTGATGACCAGTACGACGACCCAGTGCCGCAACTCGAAGCTATCGCCCAGCATCGGCCGGCGGATGATCTCCAGGAAGTGCAGGAACGGGTTCAGCTCCGCCAGCCGGGCACGGGACGCGATCGTCTCGTTGGAGCTCATCAACAGGTCCTCGTAGATCCACACGATGGGGGTCATGAAGAACATCAGCTGTACGACGCTCTGCGTCACCGGCGGCAGGTCCCGGAATCGCGTGCTCACGATGCCCACCAGCAGAGCCACCCAGAACCCGTTCGCGACGAGCAGCGCGAACGCCGGAACGGCGGCCAGGCTGGACAGCGACAGCGGCTGCGGGAAGACCACCAGCATCACTGCGTACACGAGCAGGT
Source organism: Geodermatophilaceae bacterium (assembly GCA_013695685.1). Classification (GTDB taxonomy): domain Bacteria; phylum Actinomycetota; class Actinomycetes; order Mycobacteriales; family Geodermatophilaceae; genus JACCTY01. Next base: position 30,745 of record JACCZY010000125.1, read on the forward strand.
TGTGGGCGAAGAAGAGGATCTGCCGCCAGATCAACCGGTAGACATGCACGCTGATTGGCGCCGGCAGATGCTTGATCAGCCCTTCGTTGGAGATGAACACCATCGCGCCCTCGGTGATGCAGCTGCCGATGAACGCCCAGACGATGAAGCCGACCAGGATGTACGGGAGCTGTTCCTCCAGCGGGTTGCCGAACAGACCGGCGTACAGGACACCGAGCGCGACGGCGGTCACGGCCATACTGATCGTGATCCACAGCGGCCCGAGGACGGATCGCCGGTAGCGCTGCTTGATGTCCTGCCAGCCGAGGTGGCCCCACAGCTGCCGCTGCCGCCAGGCCCGGCCGAGATCGTCGAAGGCTAGACCCCAGCTACGGGAACTCTGGCGGGTCTTGGGGGTCCGAGCCACGACGGTCGACAGTACCCGAGGCGCGAAGTCAGACCAGCGAGTCGCGTCCGGCGGCTCGCAGCGCCCGCACGACCGAGCCGACGTCCTGCGCGCGTTCGCGTGGGCAGACGAACACGACGTCCCCGGCGTCGACGACGACGAGGTCGTGGACGCCGAGCAGTACGACGCTGCGCCCCGACCCGGCGACCACGCAGTCGCTGCTGTCCAGAGCCAGCAGGCCCGCTGCATCGAGGGCCACCGTGCCGTTGCCGTCGGCGGGCAGCACGGTGCCGAGGGTGTCCCAGTCCCCGACGTCGGTCCAGCCGAAGTCACCTGGCACGCAGGCGACCCGTCCTCGGGCCGCTGCGCCTTCGACGATGCCGACATCGATGCTGACCTTCGGCAGGGTCGGCCACACCTGCGAGTGGACGTGCGGCCCGTCGCCCCGGGCGTACGCCGCCGCGATCGCGCTCACCCCGTCGTACAGGTCCGGGAGTTGCCGGCGTACCTCGGCGAGCACCGCGTCGGCCCGCCAGACGAACATGCCGGCGTTCCAGAGGTAGTCGCCGGATGCTGTGTACGCCGTCGCCGTGGTCACGTCCGGCTTCTCCTCGAACCGGTCGACGGCCCGCGCCGCGCCGATGCCTAGAGCGGCGCCGGTCTTGATGTAGCCGTAGCCGGTCTCGGCGCGGGTCGGCACCAGGCCGACAGTGACGAGCAGCCCGGAGCCCGCCACCTCGGCGGCGGTTCGGATCACCTCGTGGAAGGCCGCGACGTCGGCGACCAGATGGTCCGCGGCGAAGGAGCCGGTGATCGCGTCCGGGTTGCGGGAGTGGGCGAGCGCGGCAGCCAACGCGATCGCCGGGCCGGAGTCCCGCGGTGACGGCTCAGCGAGCAGGTTGTCCGGTGGCAGGTCGGGCAGCTGATCGCGGACCGCTGCGACGTGTGCAGCGCCGGTCACCACGAGCAACCGGTCCAGGCAGCCCAACGGGAGCAGCCGTCGTACCGTCGACTGCAGCAGGCTGGCGTCGGCCTCGCCGAGGGCGCCGCCGAGGGAGAAGAGGAACTTGGGCCGGTTGTCCCGGCTCAGCGGCCACAGCCTGGTCCCGCTGCCACCGGCCGGGACGACGGGGTAGAAGTTCTCGATCATTGACGGGTGACCGGCTGGAGCAGCTCCGCATGGCGCTGGGGTGCCGCCCCCGCGCCGACCCGGCCGACTACCCGGCTCAGCGCCGCCCTGGACCACAGCCCTGCCGCCAGCGTCCACCGCAGGGGCGCGTACAACCGGCCCGGGAACAGCCGCGACAGGTAGCGGTACGCCGAGCGGTGGTGCTCGTCACGCATCCGGTCGGCCGCTCGCTCGGTCGCGTGCGCCCCGGCGTGGACGACGACTGCCGACGGGACGTGAACGGACAGCCAACCGGCGCGGCCGAGCCGGTCGCCGAGGTCGACGTCCTCGAAATACATGAAGTAGCTGTCGTCGAATCCGCCCACCCCGTGGAACGCCTCGGCCGGCAGCAGCAGGCACGACCCGGACAGCCAGCCGGCCGGGCCTTCGGTCGGCACTCCACGCTCCTTGCGGTAACTGCGGGTCCACGGATTGCCCGGCCACCACCACCCGCACAACACGTGTCCGATGCCGCGCCCGAGCGTGGGCAGCTCCCGCGCGGAGGGGTACAGCGCGCCGTCGTTGTCCAGGATGGCGGGGCCGAAAGCGCCGCCGCGCGGCCAGCGGTGGCCCGCCGCCAGCAGGGTGTCCAGGGAACCCGGTTCCCATCGCACATCGGGATTGGCCAACACGACCCACCCGTTGGAGATCCTGGCCAACGCCGCGTTGTGCGCTGCGCCGTACCCGATGTTCCCGCCGGTGCGCAGCAAGGTGACCTCGGGCCGGTCTTCGGCCCGCTCGGGGGCGCCGTCGGTGCTGCCGTTGTCGGCCATGATGACGCGGTACGGCCGGATGGTGGCCGACGCCAGGCTGTCGAGGAACACCTCGAGGTGCTCGCCCGGGGAGTAGGTCACGACGCTCACCGTGAGCGAGTCCGGCGCGGTCACGCGGCGTCTCCTCGTCCTCGGCGTCCAGGGGTGTAGATGGTGTCGAGTGGGGCTCCCGCCGCTCCTGCTCGACTACGCTGACCCATCATGCCCGACCCGGCGACGACCGACTATGACGAGACTGTCGGCAGGGCCGACTATGACGACACCGTGGTCATCGTGCGGGTCTTCAACGAGGCACCCGTCGTAGCGGGCGTACTCCGGGAACTGCTCGCGGTGGGCCTGCGGGTCATCGCCGTGGACGACGGCAGCACCGATGCCTCCGCGGACGAAATCGATGCGGCCGGGGCGTTCCGGGTCAGCCATCCGATCAACATCGGCGCCGGCGGCGCGTTGCAGACCGGCATCGAGGCGGCGCTGCGGTTCACCCAGGCCAAGTTCATCGCCTGCTTCGACGCCGATGGGCAGCACCGGCTGGTCGATCTGATCGGGATGATCCACACGATCCGACAGGGATACGACGTCGTCATCGGATCGCGCTTCCTGCAAGGCGATCCCGACATGGGTCGACTGCGCCGGATGATGCTGAAGCTCGGGGCCCGACTGACCCGGCGCGGTGGCTCCTTCCGGCTCACCGACGCGCACAACGGGCTGCGAATCTTCACCCGCGCGGTCGCCGGTGACATCAAGCTGAACCATGCGGGCATGGCCTACGCCTCAGAACTGGAGGAAGTCTTGACCAGGCCCCGCTACCGGGTGACCGAGTTCCCGGTCCAGATCGTCTACACCGACTACTCGCTGGCCAAGGGCCAGCCGCTGCTCAACAGCGTGAACATCCTGAGCGACATCGTGGCCCACCGGGTCAGCGCGAGGCGACGCAGATGATCGTCGCGGGGCGACCGAGATGATCGTCGCGGGTCGACCGAAATGATCATCCAGCTGCTGCTGATCCCCGCAGTGATCCTCGCCGTGGTGCTCTCACTGCGGTCCCGGCAGTCCTTGCGCGGGCAGGCACGACGCAAGATCTTCGCCGCGATCACCGTCGTCGCCGGCGTCGTCGCGGTGACCTTTCCGGACCTGCTGCAGGTCATCGCCGACTGGGTGGGTGTGACTCGCGGCGTGGACCTCATGCTCTACGCGCTCGTGCTGATCATCATCTACCTGATCGGCAGCACGAGTGTGCGCTTCCGCGAGCAGGACGCGAGGCTGGTGCAGCTCACCCGCGAGTTGGCACTGGCCGAGGCGGAGCCGCACCGGGCGGAGCTCGAAGTGCGGCCGGTGCCACCACCAGAGGCACAAGCGGCGTCACCGGAGGGCTAGAGCAGCCGGCGGACCAACCGCCAGTAGCCGCTCATGAGGGCGTTCAGCGCGCCGGCCCCGACCGGCAGCGGGAGGGCGACGGGATCGAAGTGCCCGGTCAGCAGTCCGGCCAGGTCACGGTCGCCGACCACCCGGACAGCTTGCACCTCGCGCCGCCGGCGGCGCAGCCAACCGCGGTTGCTCATAAGCCAGCGGTAGCCGCGCAACTTCTGCCGCATCCACCCCTGTCGGAGCGCCACGGCGAGCATCGCCAGTTCCAGCGCCAGCAGCGCAGGCGCGAGCAGGACGAGCAGCCGGCCGCCGTACACCGTGAGCAGCATCGCCAGCCGGTTGCGTTCCAGCAGGTAGAACTTCAGTGGATTGCGGGAGAACTCGTAGTGGTGGGCGATGACCGCCTCAGGTACGAAGCGCACCTCCCAGCCCCGCTGCCAGCAGCGCAGCGACAGATCGCAGTCCTCCTGGTAGGCGAAGAACTCGGTGGTGAACCCTCCGAGGGCGTCCCACACCTCGCGGCGCACCGCGAGGGCCGCCCCGCTCGCGCTGGCCACCGCGGTGCCAACTGCATGCCGCTCGGCCGGCTCGCCCAGGCCGCCGGCCCACGACAGGCCGAGGACGTGGACGGGGTTACCTGCTGAGTTCATCAGCTCCGGTGTCCCGGCCAGCCGGATGCTGCCGCTGACCAGCCCGACCTCGAGCCGCCGTGCCACAGCGGCCAGCTCCGCAAGTGCATCAGGCTCCACCACGGCATCGGAGTTCACCAGGGCGAGGACAGCGGCAGACGTGGCAGCGGCGCCGAGGTTGCAGCCGCCGGCGAACCCGGTGTTGGAACCGGGCCGCAGCACCCGTACGCCACTGCGGCGCTCCAGTGCCGACAGGTCCGACGCGCACCCGTTGTCGACGACCACGACCTCGACCCGGACGCCACGTGAGGACAGGACGGCGTCAACGGCCTCGAACAGGAACGGCTCGGCGCCGTACGCCAGCATGACGACGCTGACGTCTGTCCCGCGGTCGGCTGTCACGCGGCGCGCGCCGGGCTGACGAGCGGCTGCCGAAGCCGCACGGCCATGGCCACCGCCAACCAGATCGCGCCCACCGCCGCTCCGGTCAAAAAGGCCCCACCGACCCGGAGCTCGAGCTCCGCCGGCACGATCAGGGCAACGACGAAGGCCAGGCTCGCCACCCCCCAGCCGGCCAGGGAGGCGCGGTAGGACCGCAGCGAGATGAGCGCCTGCGACAGCACGAGCGCGAGCATGTACGCCGCCGTCGCGAGGGCCAGCGGGATCAGATCGGCGCGGGTGGAGCGGAACTGCTCGCCGTACACGAGTTGCACCAGCCACGGACCGGCGGCGGCGACGACGAGCAGGCCGGCCAGGCCCAACCCGCTGACCAGCAGCAGGATCGAGCGCAGCCGGCGCCGGTAGGCCGCCCGGTCGTCCACCGCCGCAAGCCGGGCCAGCCCGGGGAGGAGCGCGGCCTGAACGGCGGCGAAGACGAACAGCGGGATCCGGACCAGGACCAGCGCGCTGATGAACACGCCGACCCGGGCGCGCTCGTCGGTGGTGGCCAGCACGTTCGCCGCGATCGGCGCCGCGTTGACGACGAACTGGGCGAACACCGACCCGGCGATCAGCAGCCCGAGCGCCGAGCCGACGTCCTGCCAGGACGCGGGCGGGCCGTCGGCGAGCAACCGACCGGGACGGGGCGCGGTCAGGACCACCGCGAGAATGGGCGACAGGCCGAGCAGTACGGCGTACCAGCCGACCTGCGTCGACGCGGCGAGGGCCAGCGCCACCGCGCCGGCAAGCCGGAGTACGCCGTCAGCCCCGAGCTGTACGCCGTAGCGCAGGAAGTTACCGGTGCCGGCGAATGCGCCCCGGGTCAGATGCTGGGCGCACAGCCCGACGCCACCGACGAAGAACGAGGCCAACACCAGGAACTCGCCGTCGAAGAGCCACCTAGATAGCGGCGCTCCCGCCGCCGCGCACACCGCCGCGAGGACGAGGACCAGGGCGAAGCCGAGGGTGGCTGCACGCACCAGGACCGGTCGTGCGCCGAGGCCCACTGCCTGGCGGGCCGCAACGGCGCGGCCTACCTCCTGCTCCAACGGGAAGAACAGCGCCGGGCCGATCGCGTTGATGAGGACCCACAGCGTGGTCAGCGGGACGACGTCGGCCGGGCCGAGAACCCGACCGACGACCGCCAGGTACCCGAACGAGGTGAGGCCCAGGATCGCCACGCCGGTCCCCACGGTCACGACCTGGCGGGGCATCCCGGCAGTCACGGTGGATACTCTCGCACGCATGCGACTTCAGGGCGTATCGGCGTTGGTCACCGGCGGTGCCTCCGGGCTGGGAGCAGCGACGGCGCGCGCCCTGACCGCCAGGGGCGTGGCTGTCACGATCGTGGACCTGGACGCCGAACGCGCCGGCGCGCTCGCGGGGGAGCTGGGGGAGGAGACCACAGCGGTCACCGCTGACGTGACCGACCCCGAGCAGGTGCAGGCAGCTGTCGACGCCGCGGCAGGCAAGGACCGGCCGTTCCGGCTCGCGGTCAGCTGCGCCGGAGTCGCCTGGGCCTCCCGGGTCGTGTCACGCGACGGCACCCCGCACGACCTGGACCGGTTTTCCCGCGTGGTGACCGTCAATCTGATCGGCACGTTCAACGTGCTGCGGCTGGCGGCGGCGCGGATGGCCCGAACCGAGCCGCTGGAACACGGGGAGCGCGGCGTAGTCGTGAACACCGCCTCGATCGCCGCGTACGAGGGCCAGATCGGGCAGATCGCTTACGCCGCTTCCAAGGCGGGCGTGGTCGGCTTGACACTGCCGGCGGCCCGGGATCTGGCTTCGATCGGCGTCCGCGTCTGCACGATCGCGCCGGGGATCGTCGACACCCCGATGCTGGCCGGGCTCACCGACGAGGTGCGGGCCGCCCTTGCCGCCGGTGTCCCGTTCCCGAAACGCCTCGGTACGCCGGAGGACTACGCGGCGCTGGCCTGCCTGATCGCCGAGCACGGCTACCTCAACGGCGAGACGATCCGGATGGACGCGGCGCTGCGGATGGGACCGAAATAGACGCTGCGCTGACCTCGACCTGGCGCCCCGACCGCCACGTCGACATCCTGCGCACCCTGGGGTCGCTGCGCCGCGGACCAGGTGACCCGACGTACCGCATCGACCCGGCCGGCGCGCTGTGGCGGACCACGACCACGCCGATGGGTCCGGCCACGCTCACGCTCACCCGCTACGACGGTGCGGTTCAGGCCCAGGCGTGGGGCCTGGGTGCGGAGTGGGCTCTGACAAGGGTTCCGGATTCACTCGGGGCCCGGGACGACTGGACCGGGCTGCAGCCGCCACCGGGCCTGCTCAGCGACGCCTGGCGACGTCACCCGGGTCTGCGCATCCCCCGGACCGGGCGGGTGTGGGACGTCCTGGTCGCGGCCATCCTCGAGCAGAAGGTGACCGGCACCGAGGCACACCGGTCATGGCGTGAACTCGCCGTTGTGGCCGGCACGGCGGCACCGGGACCGGCGCCAGCCGGTATGCGTGTCGTGCCCACCCCGTCGGCCGTGCTGAAAATCCCGGACTGGACGTGGCACCGGTGCGGGGTGGACGGCGCCCGGCGCCGTGCGCTGCGGGCGGCGGCTACCGTCGCCGACCGGATGGAGGAGGCGGCAGGGATGCCTCGGGAGGCTGCCCTGGCCCGGCTTCAGGTGGTTCCGGGGGTGGGGGCGTGGACGGCCGCCGAGGTGGCGCAGCGCGCCTTCGGTGACGGCGACACGGTCTCGGTCGGCGATTACCACCTGGCCGCATTCGTCGGCTGGGCCCTGGTCGGGCATGCACTCGACGACGAGCAGATGCTCGCCGTGCTGGCGGCGTACCGGCCCCATCGCTACCGGCTGGTCCGGCTGTTGGAGATCAGCGGTTTCACCAAGCCGCGGTTCGGTCCACGGCTGTCGGTGCGCGACTACCGGGCGGTCTGAGCCGAAGGACGGTAGGCCAGCTGGAGTCCCCCCTCGGCGTGCTGGATCCGGAGTTCGGCGAAGGGCGCGGCGAGCAGGCAGACCGCGCCGAAGGCCTCCAGGAACTCCTCGACGACGAGGAGGTAGGCGTAGGCGCGCCCGTAGCCCTGCGCCTCCAGTACGGCGTTGCCGAGTGACTCCACGCCGAACGCGCCGGCCAGCAGGCAGCCCACACCGACCATAAGGAGCAACCGGGCCCGACGTCCCACCCGGCGTACCAGTAGTGCGATGGCGAGGACGACGAGGGCCGCGAAGGCGAGCCCGGGCACGAGCCAGGCGGCGTACGTCAGACCGCTCCCGCCGCCGATCCGTACCCCGAGGGGGTGCAGCCGCTCGTGCAAGGAGGTCATGTCGTCTAGGGACAGCGCTGCACACACGAGGGCTAGGCCGGCCCAGGGTAGCGCGGCCCGGTTGCCCGCCGTGCGGGCAAGGGCGGCTGCCAGGGCAGCCATCGCGGCAGCCAGGAGCAGCAGTGAGACGTTGAACCAGGTGGGCAGGTTCTGCTCCCGCGCGACGTCGAAGTAGGTGCCGACCGCTGATCCCGGCTCCCGCCACTGCGGTGCCCACGGAGCCCGCGGTACGGCGATGTGCAGCAGGACGATGAAGACGGCCGCTCCGGTGCCGACGCCCAGGACCACGATTTCGGGAGGGAGCCGGCGCCCGGTCCGCGGCGGCGCTGCCATGGGGACCTCCTGCCGGCACCGGGTGTTCATCTGACGGTAACGTCCGGCGCCGGTCAGGCGTGGGACGGCGGGCCGGGTGCGGTTCAGCGGATCAGGATGTGACCGCCGGGATCCCGCGCCAGACGTTCGGGTGGTGGCTCGGCCGGGTGTCCTACAGCCACCGCGCCCATCGGCTCCCAGCCAGGTGGCAGGTCCAGTTCCCGCCGTACGACCTCGGCGCAGAAGAGCGTGGAGGACACCCAGCACGAGCCGAGCCCTTCGGCGGCGAGTTGGACCAGCAGGTTCTCCACACCTGCGCCCATCGCGACGGTGAACATCGTCAGTTCGGCGACCGCCCGCCGCCGGTCCGGGTAGTCGTGTGCCCCGTCGCGTACCAGGCAGGGGACCAGTAGCTCGGTGGCGCCTCGCAGGATGTCGCCGCGTCGCAGCCTGCGGGTGATGCCCTCGGTGGACAAGCCGTCGCTGGCGAGGTCGGAGGCCCACTGGTCCCGCATAGCGTCGAGCAGTCGTTCGCGGACGGCCGCGGTGGCGACGTGGACGAACCGCCACGGAACGGTGTGGTGCGGCGCCGGCGCGGTCAGCGCCGCCGCCACTGCCCGGCGGATCAGCGCGGCGTCGACGGGGCGGTCGGAGAAGGCGCGGATGGACCGGCGCGCAGCAACGACGTCGCGGGTGCCCAGCCGGAACATGTCCTCGTCCGCGGCCCGGATCAACGGCCCGCTCCCACGACCATCATCCACAGTGGACAGACCCCGCACGACGGCAACCGGAACGCCGTCGAGCTTGCCTTTGACGAGTTCCGCCGCTGCGGCAACCGAATCCGCGTCGGCCATCTCGGTGAGCACGAGCGGGTTGCCGTAAGTATCGATGGTCCCCCGGTGGTCGCGCAGAGCCGCCATCCCGGCCACGCCGATCGCCACGTCGGTCAGCCCGTTGCGCCACGGCCGGCCCATCGTGTCGCTGACGACGACCGCGACGTCGACACCCAGCAGATGTCGCAACCGCGCAAGGATCCGTCCGGCCGATCCGTCGGGGTCCTCTGGCAGCAACGCAAGCTCGTCCGGACGGACGTTGGACGCGTCGACGCCGGAGGCGGCGAGGACGAAACCATGCGCGGTCTGGGTGATCCGGGTCCGGCCGTGCGTCGCGACCACGCGGACGCTCTCGGCCACCACCGCGGCCTGCCGGGCGTGTTCCCGGCCCGCGGGGTCGGCCGGTGTCGGCACGAGACGACCCTCCACCTTGGACACCACCTTGGAGGTGACGACGACGATGTCACCGTCGCGCAGGTCCGGAGCGGCATCGGCGATGGCGGCAGCCAGGTCGTCACCGGGGCGGAACTCCGGTAGCCCGCGCACCGGGAGGATCTGCAGCGGCTCACGCATCGCGGCGGCATTCCACGGCCAGGTCGAGCGCCGCCGTGGCCATGGCCGCGGTCGCTGCGGGATCGGTCATGAGCAGCGGCACGGCACGAACCCGGACGCCCGGTACGTCGGCGCTGTCGCCGCTGTGCACGAGCCAGCCGTCAAGCACCCCGTCTTCCCCGCGCGCCCCGTAGTGCCGGCCGACTCCCTCCGCGCTGGTCGGCACGCCCAGGGCCGGTAGACACTTGTCCGCCATCCCGCGGACCGGGGCGGCACCGATGATCGGCGACAACCCGACCACCGGTGCCGCGCTCTCGCGGACAGCGGCTCGCAGCCCTGGTACACCGAGGATGGTGCCGATGCTGACGACCGGGTTACTCGGCGCCAGGAGCAGCACGTCGGCGGTCGCCAGCGCCTCGAGCACGCCCGCCGCCGGCTGCGCGTCGGCGACACCGACCTGCACGAACTCGCGAGCGGGCAGTTCCGCACGGTGTCGTACCCACCACTCCTGAAAGTGCAGCGCCCGTGTTCCCGTCCCGGTGTCGACCACCACGTGCGTCTCGACCCGTTGGTCGCTCATGGGGAGCAGGACGACTCCGGGCTGCCATCTGGCGCAGAGCGCCGCAGTGACTGCCGAGAGCGCGAAGCCCGCGTCGAGCATCCGGGTGCGGACCAGGTGGGTGGCCAGGTCGCGGTCACCGAGTGAGAACCAGCCTGGCTCCGCGTCGTACGCCGCGAGTTCCGCCTTGACCGTCCAGGTCTCCTCGGCGCGGCCCCAGCCGCGCTCGGCGTCAATGCCGCCGCCGAGGGTGTACATCACGGTGTCCAGGTCGGGGCAGATGCGCAGACCGTGCAGGGTGAGGTCGTCACCGGTGTTGACCACCGCGGTGATCCGGTCCGGCGCGTGTACGACGGCGCGCAACCCGCTGAGGAATCGTGCCCCGCCGACACCACCGGCCAGGACGACGACATGCACGGCGGGAATGGTCTCAGAAGCCTGGACGCGGTGTGACAGGCGGCTGCGGGACCACAGCATCTTCGTGACGAGGTCTCGCAGCCGCCGGCGATGCAGGCGTCGCCGGGATGTGGGGAAGTGGACCCATCCGGCCGAGTTATGAGGTCCACTTCCCCACATTCCGCGGTCAGGCTGAGGGACGGCCGAGCTCGGCAGGGGCAGCTGCGCACCCTGTGACAGACTGCTCGCCGTGGAGCAGGAGGGCCGCCCGTCCGGGGACGGATCGAGGACGGCCGGGCGTGAGTACGCCGCACGGTTGCAGCGCCTGGAGTTGTCGCGTTGGAAGCGCCTGTTCGACGTGCAGCGGCCGTACCGCTGGAACCTGCGGCGGCTGCGTCTGGGACGGGTTCTCGACGTCGGCTGCGGCATCGGCCGGAACCTGGTCAACCTCGACGGTCACGGCGTGGGCGTCGACCACAACGCCGAGGCGATCGCGGTGGCCCGTGGCCGCGGGCTCACTGCCTACACCACCGGGGACTTCCCGGCCTCGTCCGACGCGGCGCCGGCCAGCTACGACGCACTGATCCTCGCGCATGTGATGGAGCACGTGGACGCCGAGGTCGCCGAGGGCATCGTGACCGAGTACCTGCCTTACCTGCGCCCGGGCGGCCGGGTTGTGTTCATCACGCCCCAGGAGTCCGGATACGCCACCGATGCCACGCATGTGCGCTTCGTTGATCTGGCCGAACTTCGCCGTCATTGTGGGTCGCTCGGACTGACCGTCGTCAAGGCCTACTCGTTCCCGTTCCCGCGCTTGGTGGGCCGGGTCTTCCGCTACAACGAATTCGTGCTGGTCGCCCGCCAGGACTGAAATCGGCGGGGAAATACCAGACGAAGGCTTGACGGCAGGGCAACGACACGCGTGTAATCACATGCATGTGATTCGCGGTCGGGGTGGTCGAGCCCGGATCTGCGACGGTCGAGCGCAGCGTGGAAGGACCGGCGTTATGGGCAATGCAGTGGGCGAGCCGGGGATGACCGTCCGAGACCTGCGATCCGGGCCGATCGGGTTCGACCCGTTCGGATCGGGGGAGGCCGCGGAATGGCAGGAGCGGGCGCTGTGTGCCCAAACCGACCCCGAGTCCTTCTTCCCGGAGAAGGGTGGCTCCACCCGGGAGGCCAAGAAGATCTGCACCGGCTGCGAGGTCCGCTCCGACTGCCTCGAGTACGCCCTCGCCCATGACGAGCGATTCGGGATCTGGGGCGGGCTGTCCGAGCGGGAGCGGCGCCGGCTGAAGAAGCAGGCGGTCTGAGTCAGCCCGCCGGGTCGATCTCCTCCGGATCGCGCCCCAGCAGGTTCGCGACCTGCTCCACCACCACGTCGTGCACCAGGTCGGCGAGGTCATGCCGGCCGCGAGCGCGCACCTCCAGCGGCCGTCGGTAGACCACGATCCGGGCCGGGACACGCTCCCCCTCCGCCGGAAGTAACCGCGCGAGCGGCACGTTGCCGTCCTCGACGACGTCGCTGCCGTGGACCAGCTGCTCGGCAGCGCCCGACTCGACGTAGGGGACCTCCTCGACGGCGAACTCCACACCGGCGAGCTCCTGCCGCCACTGCCGTTCCAGCTGCTCCACGGCGTCGAGGACGAGGTCGTCGAACTCCTCGGCGCGGGTCCGCGACAGTGGCACACCGGGCGGGGCCAACGGACGGCGCAGCCCGCGCCCACGGCGATCCCGCTGGCTGCCGCGGCGTCGGCTTGGAGCGGCAGGCACATTGGGAGCCACGTTGGGGAGCCTAGCCCCGCGTTACCGCGACAGCCGCGAGGTCGCCCGCCTGGTCGCACGCTTGGCCGTCGCCAGCGAGGTACGCATGAGCGCCACGGAGCGATGGTCGTGGCTCAGCCGTTGGACCGCCAGCCGGACGAGCATCGCCGGCGGCAGCATGTCAGCGGGAGGCGGTCCGTCTCGGTCGTCGGATGGGTCGCCGGATCGTCGCGCGCTCGTCCCGGACATCGTCCGCAGGAGGGCGACCAGGGCGTCGAGGGCAGCTGCCGACAACTCGGCATCGGTCGCCTGGTCCGGATGCCGTGACCGCTGATCGGCCGGGACCGGCGCAGGTATGACCTCAGCGAGATCGCCGACGACGTCGTACCCGGCGCTGGTCAGTGCCGCGACGGACGTGACGGCCCACGCGTGCACCCACTCGTGCTCCTCGGCGGGCAGCCGAAGGGGGATCCGCCCGGCGCGTGAGCCGAGGATGTGCCCGGCCAGCGCCGCCTTCACCCACTGCTCGTACGTCGGCCAGTCGAAGTCCTTGCCCAGCGCCTCGTTCAGCCGGCGGAGCAGGTTCGCCTCGACGACACCCAACGACAGGTTGGCCGCATGGGGCAGGTCGATCTCGTGTGCGCCGGTGTCGACGCCTACCGTCGCGGCGAACCGTTCCCACAGCAGCGTCGTGGGTGCGCCCGGTGGCGGCACCGTGACGAGGTGTACGTGGCCGGCAGGCAGCGCTGCGCCCCAGGTCCGGAGGATGGCGACCGGGTCCTGCCAGCGCCAGAACAATCCGGCCAGCCAGTGCGGATCCGGGTCGTCGCCACGCAGGCCACGGACGAACCGGGCGAACCTCACGGCGTGCCGGTTCTTCAGGTCCTCCTGCCAGACCGACGGGATCTGCCGGGCCAGGTCGCGCATCGTGTAGATGACGTGGACCTCGGCGGCGAAGGACAGCGATCTCATCGCCTTGTCGACCGCCTCGGGGGTGGCGAGGCTCAACAGCTCGTGCGAGATCACAGCTGTCTGCTGCGCCGAGTGGATGTCGTGGACGAGCCGGGCCCAGGCACCTGCCACCCGGACGTCCTGGTGGCCGTGAAAGGCGGTGTCCAGGAGGTCTTGGGCGGCCAGGAAGTGTGCGCCGGGTGTGCGCCCCGGATAGAGGACGCCGCCCCGGCGCAGGGTGGCCCGGTTGGCCCACAGCACGTCCTGCAGGTACGTCGTACCGGTCTTGGGGCCCCCGACGTGGATGAAGACCACTGGTCGCTGCCCGGGGCCTGCACTCATGGGCCGTCATCGTAGGGACGCCGCGGTGGGTGCGCGACACGGAGGCAGCCTGGCCGCCGCGCCGGGCCGGGACGGCTATCGTCGGCGCTCGTGAGGCAGGTCCGTCGCTGCTCCCGGTCCGGGTGCGCCAACCCAGCGGTTGCCACGCTGACGTACGTCTATGCCGAGTCCACCGCTGTGGTCGGACCGCTCGCGACGTACGCCGAACCACACAGCTACGACCTGTGCGAGGGCCACGCCGTGCGGTTGACGGTTCCGCGCGGGTGGGAAGTGGTCCGCTACGAGGGTCAGTTCGCCGCACCGGTGCCGAGCGGCGACGACCTGCTCGCCCTCGCCGACGCCGTCCGCGAGGCGGCGCGTCCCGAGCGCGCGCCACCTGTCCCGCCCGGCCCGTCGGGGCCAGGAACCGGTCGCCGTGGCCATCTCCGGGTGGTGCCGGCTCCCCAGTAGGCTCCCATCGTGGCTCTGGATCTCGCGGCGATAGTCAAGGCGTACGACGTCCGTGGTGTCGTACCCGACCAGCTGGACGAGGGCATCGCCCGTGCCATCGGTGCCGCCTTCGCCCGCTTCGTGGGTTCGGCGGCCGTCGTCACGGCGTACGACATGCGTGAATCCTCGATCCCGTTGTCGAGAGCCTTCGGCGACGGCGTCCGCAGTCAGGGCGTGGACGTCGTCGAGGCGGGCCTCGGCTCGACCGACATGCTGTACTTCGCCAGCGGTTTCCTGGACCTTCCGGGCGCGATGTTCACCGCAAGCCACAATCCGGCCAAGTACAACGGGATCAAGCTGTGCCGGGCCGGTGCGGCGCCGATCGGGCAGGACTCCGGGCTGACCGAGATCCGGGACATGGCATCAGCCGGAGTTCCCGACGCGGAGGGCGAACCTGGTTCGGTCAGCCGCCGCGAGCTGCTCGCCGAGTACGCCGGATATCTGCGCCGGCTCGTCGACCTGTCCGGCGTACGTCCGCTCACGGTGGTGATCGACGCGGGTAACGGGATGGGTGGCCACACCGTCCCGGCCGTGCTGGCCGACCTGCCGCTGCGGATCATCCCGATGTACTTCGAACTGGACGGCGACTTCCCCAACCACGAGGCCAACCCGTTGGAGCCGGCCAACATCGTCGACCTGCAGAAGCGGGTGGTCGCCGAGGGTGCCGACATCGGTATCGCCTTCGACGGCGACGCCGACCGGTGCTTCATTGTCGACGAACGGGGCGAGCCGGTGTCCCCGTCCGCGGTGACGGCCCTGGTCGCGGTGCGGGAGCTGGCGAAAGCCGGCGAGAACCCCGCCGACAGGGTGATCATCCACAATCTGATCTGCTCCAAAGCCGTCCCGGAGATCGTGCGTGAGCACGGGGGTGAGCCGGTCCGTACCCGGGTGGGCCACTCGTTCATCAAGGGGGAGATGGCCCGCACCGGTGCCGTTTTCGGCGGTGAGCACTCGGCGCACTACTACTTCCGCGACTTCTGGCGGGCGGACACGGGAATGCTCGCGGCCATGCACGTGCTCGCCGCCCTAGGGGAAGGTGATGCACCGCTGTCGCGGCTCGCGGCGGACTACGCCCGGTATCCCGCCTCCGGCGAGATCAACTCCACGTCGCAGGACCAGCAGGGCCGTCTCGCTGCTGTGGAGGCGCACTTCGCCGACCGGTCCGGTGCCACCGTGGACCACCTGGACGGGCTCACCGTCGAGTTGGCCGATGGCAGCTGGTTCAACATCCGGGCGTCTAATACCGAGCCGCTGCTCCGGCTCAACGTCGAAGGCCGCGACGAGGCGTCGATGACCGCGTTGCGCGAGGAGACCCTGTCCATCGTCCGTTCGGAGGCCGAGTGAGGATCGACCCGTTGCTCCTGGAGATTCTGGTCTGCCCCACGGAGCACCACGCGCCGCTGGAGTACGACGAGGCGGCGAGCGAACTGCTCTGCACCGAGTGCGACCGTGCCTACGCGGTGGATGCCGATGGCATCCCCAACATGCTGATCGACGACGCGCGGCGCCGCGGCAACGCCGCTCCCGGCTAGCGCGCCGGCAGCCCGCCATCGACGACAACATCGATGCGGACATCGACCCGGACATCGACGCGGACCTGCTCGACGATCCCCCGCGGCTGATCGCCCGCGACGACCGCGGCCTGCTGCGCGCTATCGCCACCGCGGGGGCGCAGGTGCGGGAGATGACCGAGCTGACCGGTGAGTCCGGCGCGCTGCGGCTGGCCGCCGGCGGTGCGCCGCGTGCTCTGCTCATCGCCGGAGACGGCGAGGCCGCCATCGCAGCCCCGCTGGTGACCGCGCTGGCCGGCCGGCACAGTGGCTGTCCGGTGATCCGCCTTGGGGCCGGACCGCTGGCGAACTGGGTAGGGGCGGCGGATCTGGTGGTCGTGGCCGGCCTATCGCGCGACCGCGACCCGGAACTCGCCCTGTTGACCGACGCCGCTGCCCGGCGCGGAGCCGCACTGCTCGGGGTCGGCAGAGCGGGCAGCGCACTGCACGAGCGGTGCACGTGGGCTCGTGCCCCGTTCGTGGCCGTTCCGACCGAACGTCCTGAAGGCAGCGCCCTGTGGTCGCTCCTGACGCCGATCCTCGCGCTGGCCGGGGAGATGCGGCTCACCGAGGCCAGCCTCGACGGCACTGCTGCCGCCCTGGACACCATGGCCGAACTCTGCCGGCCGGACAGCGAGTCGTTCATCAACCCCGCCAAGCTGCTCGCGCTACAACTGCGATCGGTGCTGCCGGTGCTGGTCCCCGACTCACCGGCCACGGCGGTAGTCGCTGAACGGCTGCGGTCCGGGCTCGCCCGCCTCGTCGGCGTCCCCGCCGCCATCGCCGAGTTGCCCGAGGCGCTGGCGGAGGCTGCGGCGTACCTCACCGGTGCGCTGGCCCCGTCGGCGGCGGAGCAGGATCTCTTCCGCGACCGTGCAAACGACGCCGCGCCGGCGCTGCGGATCCTCACCGTTCGTGACGAGCCGGTGTCCGACGGCCGCGCCCACGAGGCGATGCGGGAACTGGTGCGCCGCGCGGACCACGCCGGCGTACCGGTCATTGATCTCACGGTGGAGGAGCCGGACCGGATCGGGCGGCTCGCCGCCCTCATCGCACTCGGGGACTTCACCGGTGCCTATCTGCGGCTGAGCAGGACCTGAAACGATGGGCGCATGAGTACAGAGGGCGGGACGAAGGCGATCATCGCCGCGTTGCTGGCCAACACGGGCATCGCGATCGCCAAGTTCGTCGCGTTTCTCATCACCGGCGCCTCGTCGATGCTCGCCGAGTCCGTCCACTCGGTGGCGGACGCCAGCAACCAGGGGCTGCTCCTGCTCGGGGGCAAGCGGGCCAAGCGAAAGGCGACCCCGGAACACCCGTTCGGGTTCGGCCGCGAGCGCTACATCTACGCCTTCATCGTGGCCATCGTGTTGTTCACTCTCGGCGGCCTGTTCGCCCTCTACGAGGGCT